>DROT01000084.1 GCA_011321775.1 Gammaproteobacteria bacterium
ACCGGGCTGGTGGACCCGGAGGTCGAGGTGCGACCGGTCGCCACCCAGGTGGACGACGTGCTGTCGGAGATCCGCAAGCGCGCGGCGGTGGACGAGCGGGTGCTCATCACCACGCTGACCAAGCGCATGGCCGAGGACCTGACGGACTACCTGCACGAGCACGAGGTGCGGGTGCGCTACCTGCACTCCGACATCGATACCGTCGAACGCGTGGAGATCATCCGCGACCTGCGGCTGGGCGAGTTCGACGTGCTGGTCGGCATCAACCTGCTGCGCGAGGGGCTGGACATGCCGGAGGTCTCGCTGGTGGCCATCCTCGATGCCGACAAGGAGGGTTTCCTGCGCTCCGACCGCTCGCTGATCCAGACCATCGGGCGCGCGGCCCGCAATGCCAGCGGCAAGGCGATTCTCTACGCCGACCGCATCACCGGCTCCATGAAGCGCGCCATCGACGAGACCGAACGTCGGCGCGCGAAGCAGATCGCCTACAACCGCGAGCACGGCATCACCCCCGAGACCATCCGCAAGGCGGTCGCCGACATCATGGAAGGCGCCTATGCCGGCAGCGTGGCGCCTGCCCGTCGCTATGCCCGGGTGGCCGAGGAGGTTGCCGAATACGCCTCGCTGTCACCGGAGATGCTGGCGCGCAAGGTGAAACAGCTGGAGAAGGAGATGCACCAGCACGCCCGCAACCTGGAGTTCGAGGAGGCCGCGAAGATCCGCGACCGCATCCGCCACATCCAGGAGAGCAACCTGGGGCTGGTGGACGAGGCGGGGTAGAACGCTGCTCGGATAAAAAGCCACGGAAGCATACGGCGCAACTATTCAGCTCGGTGAGTGCGGGGGATGCCTCTTCCCTCAGACGACCGCTTGTTTCCTTGAAATGGGCCAGCTTTTCAGGGCCGGCCTAAACTCGCTGCGCTCAGACAACGGCCGGCTTTTTCCTGAAAAGCTGGCCCATTTCAAGGCGCGGTCGATTCGGTCAGAGGCATCCCCGCACTCACCGAGCTGAATAGTTACAACCCAGAAACGCCTTTTGACCGTGTTCTTCCGTGTGTTTCCGTGGCTAATTCACAGGAAGCCCGAGCTTACCCCCGGCGCGAGCCCGCCAGGCCTGGCCGAGCTACGGTTTCCCCTGTGCCGGCGGCGGCAGCAGTTCGAAGGTGAAGTATTCCCCCACGGCCTCGCGCATGTCGGGCACCGATACGTTCACGGCACCGTACGGCAGATCCCAGCGCTGGCACATCAGGTTGAGCACATCCGGCTGTTTGTCCGAGCGGAGGTAGATCTTGCGGTAGTAGCGCATGATGCTGGGGTACATCTCCCATTCCAGCTGCGCCTCGGCGCGGGTGATGTTGAAGGTGTCGGGCTTGACGGTGGAGGGCCCCAGGTCTTTCACGGTGAAACGGCAGTTCACCGTGTATTCGTCCACGCCACCGACGATCCGACCGTGCTGCAGCTTGACGTGCGCCTGCTTTTCCGGAATCCGGATCTCCCTGTTCAGCACCAGTTTCGAGCCGGACGGTATCATGTAGAAGGGGGAATCGGGATTCCTCGTGGCGGCGGTCTGGCAGCCTGCGAGCAGGACGGCCAGTGCCAGGCCCGGCATGATTTTCAACATGGGGCTTCTCCGCGGGTGGCCACAGCATCGGTATCGTCGTGCAGCGCTATGCTGCCGGTGATGCAGGCACAAAAGCCCGCCAGCGGGCTGCGGACGACGACGGGTCGGCCGGTGCGTTTCATTTCATCGCGCTCTTCAGGGATGTGCAGCCGGGAGGGGTGTCACGAAGCAGGATGCCGGCGTGCGCCGGCGGTCGAAGCAGTTCCATGATGCAGGGGCGCCGTCGAAGGAGGACCAGTGGGCGCACTATACCACAGCCGTTCCGGGTGCTCAGAACCACGCATTGATGCGTGTCCCGACGACCCAAAGGCTCGGGTCCCGATCCCGGTGACCGGCCATCGAGTCCTTCTCGTACTGGAGGTCGAAGCTCAGGTCTGCATGATCGATCAGCTGGAAGCGGACGTAGGCTTCCGCGACGCGGGTGTCGTCGAACTTCGAGGTGTCGGTCCCCCCGAGCCAGGACCAGGCCAGGCCGAATTCGTCCTGCGGCCACTGCCACAGGCGGCCGTTGACGTTGACGCCGAAGGAGAACTGCCGGTCGAACTCCACTGCCGCGTCGTTGCCCTGGTGGCCGCCTCTCAGGAATACACCCCAGGTGTCACCCAGTTGCTGGTCCACGGAGACCCCGAAGCCGTTGAGGCGTTTGTTGGCGCGGTTGCCCCGGGCATTGTCGAAGCGGTTGTTGGTGAGGAAGCCGAACAGGCGGTAGTTGCCTTCGCCGAGGCGGGTCGACAGCCGGTATCCAAGCTGTCCGGCATGGTAGTTGTAGTTTCGGTCCTGGTCGTTCTTGAGGCGCATGTAGACGGCGTGCAGTGACCAGTGTCCCGACTCGAGCTCCAGCGCGCCGCCGCCCGAATAGGAGGGGAAGGAGGGCAGGTTGTTGTTGGAGAAGACCTCGTTCATGAACTGCGAGTCGGGGTCGTTGGCATAGGCGTTTTCGTCGATGTAGCGGGTCGAGTCGATGATACCGGCGCTGGCCGCCAGCCTGGTGTCGCTGGCGAGGCGAAAACTGTGCCGGTACCAGGCTTCCAGCAGATAGTCCCGGTTGCTGCCGTTGATGTCCTTGACGTCGTCATGCAGGTCGCCGCCGTAGGGTGCGTGGGCTTCGCCCTCGAACTTGTTCAGACCGTTGCCCTTGACGAAGCGGGCCCGCGCATAGAGTTCGTCCGTCGGGGCGGGGCGCAGCTCGGTCGCCAGGTCCAGGATGCCGACCGCCCCGGTCTTGTCGTGCAGTCGCTTGCCGTCCCCGTCGATGGCGTGCGAGTAGTTGCCGTACTGCACGAAACTGTGCATCGCCGTATCCACGGCCAGATGATCGTTGACCTGCCAGGCCCGGGCCGGCAGAGATGCCAGGCAGAGGGCCAGTATCCGCAGGACCGCTATACTTCTCATGATTTCGACTTCTGTGGCATTGATTTCGGTAGGCAATTATACGAAAATGATAAGTATTCGCATTCGCGGAATCAAGTGGATGCCCAACAGGCTCTGTCCGCATCGATGTGAGTGTGGTGGATCGCGGTGCGGCGGTATTCCCCGATGACGGCAACAGGGCTCCGGCCCGGAGGCAGGAAGATGAAGACAACGATCACGGCAATGGTTCTAGCGGTACTCCTCACGCTCAGCCAGTTCGCGGCCGCGCAGAGCGCCACGGCGGCGCAGCCGGAGCAGGCGGAATTTCCGCAGCCCGTCTACGTGACCATGCGCGCCAGCGGAACGGTCGAGACCTTCCCCGACCGCTCCGTGTGGAAGGGTGGCCGCAACATGCTCTACGATGCCGTGACGCCCGACGGCAAGAGGCTGCTGGTCACCAGCCCGTCCGAGGGCAGCGTACATGTCTTCGATACCGGCAGCGGCAGACAACTCGCCGTGGTGCCGGTGGGCCAGGCGCCCAAGGGTGTCAAGGTGACGCCCGACGGCCGCTTCGCCTGGGTGAGCAACCAGGGCTCGGCCAATATCAGCGTCATCGACCTCGGCAGCCTGGAGGTGGTCGACACCATCGGTGTCGAAGCCGAACCGCACAATGCTCGTTTTACCGCCGACGGCAAACGCGCCTACGTCACCCTTCAGGGTGGCGCCGGTATCGGCGTGATCGATACGGCACAGCGCAAGATGATCCGGGTCATCCCGGTGCCCGGTATCACCGGCCCCCACAATCTCGATCTTTCGCCCGATGAGAAGACGGCCTGGGTGCGTGACTTCGTGCACAACGTGGCGGTGGTCGACCTGGAGAGCGGCAAGGTCCGCAAGGTCATCGAGGTTGGTGCCGGCCATGGCGGCATCGACGTCTCACCCGACGGTCGCTACGTGGTGACCGGTGCCATTGCTGATCAGGTCGTGTCCGTCATCGACCCGAAGACCCTGGAAGTGAGAAACGTCGAGGTCGGCAACGGTCCCCACGGCGTGCGTGCCAGCGCCGACGGACACTGGATCTACGTGACCCTGACCCGCGACAACCGCGTGGCGGTGATCGACGCCGACACCATGAAGGTGGTGAAAAAGATCGCCGTGGGCCAGTTCCCGTTCTGGGTGGCGGTGCCAGGCAACCCCTGAGGCTTCGAATCCGCCGGTCACATTCCCGTGCAGGGCACGGTCCTCCTAGTGTACTGAGGAGGGTAGGCGATCCTGTACCGGAATGCTTGTCCTCGAAGCGGGCCGCTACGCAGCCGTGTCCCCCTCATCCTGTTTCGCCTTGTCGGTGGGGTCGTCAGACGAATCCCGTCCCCCGTCCCGGATGTGGATATCCCGCTGCGGGAAGGGGATCTCGATGCCGTGCTCGCGGAAGATCTCGTCGATGGCGAAGTTGAGATCGCTGATGACGCGCAGGCGGCGGTCGATATCGGCGATGAAGCAGCGCAGCTCGAAATTGAGGGAGCTGTCGCCGAACTCCCGGAACAGCACGTAGGGCGCAATGACACCGTAGCCCTCGCCCATGACCTCGGGGTGTTCATTGGCTACCTGCAGCAGCAGTTCCCTGACCTTTGCCGTATCCGTTCCGTAGGCGACACCGATGGGTATGCGCAGGCGTCCGCGCGGGTCGTGCAGCATCATGTTGGTGACGTTGCCGGAGATCAGTTCGGTGTTGGGGATGATGACGTCGGCGCGGTCGAAGGTCATGATCTGGGTGGTACGGATGCTGATACGCTTCACGTAGCCTTCCACCTCGCCGACGATGATCCAGTCGCCCGTCTTGACCGGGCGCTCGAACAGCAGGATCAGGCCGGAAATGAAATTGTTGACGATGTTCTGCAGGCCGAAGCCGATGCCGACCGACAGGGCGCCGGCGATGATCGCCAGCTTGGAGAAGTTCATGCCGGCGATGTTGAGCGCGATCACGAAGGAGATCAGGATGCCGACGTAGCCACTGATGGTCGCCACCGACTCCCTGGCACCGCGGTCCATGCGCGTCTGCGTCAACCACTCCTGTTCCAGCCATTTCCGGAACCAGCTGTTGAAGGTGAGCAGCACGGCGAGCGCCAGCAGGGCCTCTGCGATGCTCAGTGGCTTGATGAGGTAGGATCCGATGGTGAAGCCGCGGGTCACATGGGTGGTGAAGCTCTCGATGGCCGCCTGCGGTATCTGCCAGACTTTCATCAGTCCGTAAAACAGTCCCGCCCACAGGGTCAGGGTGAACAGCAGGCGGATCCACAGGATTCCCGTAAAGGGTTGTCCGGGTTTCAGCCCCAGCAGGGAGCGCAGTGGTCGCGTCCAGCCCTCCTTGCCTTCGTCCAGCGCGTCGAGCTGGACGCGCACCAGGGCGCTGAGGGAAAAATAGACGCCCAGTACCAGGATGGTGCCGACCACGAACTTGAAGATGTAGTCGGCCAGGTTGTGGTAGCCGAGGGCGGCGCTGACCAGCGAGACGATCAGCAGTGTCGAGGCAAGGATGCGCAGCAGCAGGCGCAGTCGGCTCTGTGTCGTGCTGCCGATGAGCCACAGGATCCAGATCAGGTTGACGACCAGAAAGGCACCGTAGACCAGGCGGGCGAGGAGAAAGACGGTGGTCGGCAGGCTTTGCGCCAGGATGGTCGCAAACAGCAGGTAGCCGATGAAGATGAGCACCACCAGTGTCTTCAGCCGCCGGCTGAGGCGCCGGGCAAAACTCTCGGGACCCTGTGCCGACGGCATTCCGCCGGGGAGCGCGTTGATGCTCAGGTTGATGAGAGCGGTCAGCCCGACCACCAGCGGCAGGCCGTAAGCCAGGATATTGATGAACGGAACGCCGGCCTGGTTCCTGCCGTGGAGGTAGAGAAGGGCGGCGGCCGTTCCGGTGGCCAGCAGGGCGACCGCGTAGCGGCGCACGGTCATCAGCAAGGCAAGGAAGAAACGGGCATTGGGGCCGGTCGGTTCGCCGCTGTGTTCTAGCCTGCGGGCGGCATAGATGCGGATATAGGTGCCCAGCGCGACGGCAAGCGCAGTTGCCAGGATGAACAGCACTACGTCCGCCTGGTCGATGTCGGCCAGGCCGCTGGTGTCGGTGATGAACTGCCGCGTCGCCTGCAGCCAGACGCCCGGGTTGGAGACGGTATCCGCGAGCAGTTCCAGCAGGTTCGGCCCCCTTGCCAGCAGCAGCCTCGACTGGAGGCCCTTCCTGATCGACGAAACCGTGGCGGCCAGTTGCTGGCTGCGCTGTTCGATCACGCGACACACGGCCAGCTGCTTCTCGATGTGGTGCTTCTCCTCAATCAGGCGGCGGCGTTGCCGGGTGACGTCGGCAGGCTCGGAAGGGACGGGCTTGCCGACGGCGGCAAGCAGTTGTTCCTCCTTTTTCAGGGCCTGTTGCTGTTCCGTGGCACAGTTCTGGCTCCAGCTGTTCGCGCGCGTGAGGGTGCCGAGAAACCGCTCCAGTTGCTCGAGTGTCGGGGTGGTGGATTTCAGTTCGTGTTCTATTCGGTCCAGCTCCCGGGTGATGCTGGCTGAGCTCGGCGCGCCAGCCTGCGCCGTCTGTCCGGGCGGGCCGGCTGGTGTTTCAGCACGGGCAGGCAGGCCACAACACAGAAAGCACAGCAGCACGAAGAGTCGAAGCTGGGAACGTCCGCTGGGCAGCGAGCGGTACCCGGGCGGACGGTGGAGCGGAAGGCAGGGTGTCATGATCTCGGCTCATCGGGTTGTCGGGTGACGGCCACCGCCACCCGGAGATTCCCGTTTGGGGATTAGCGACATTCTGCCCGACGGTGGGCGTTTTTCAACAGTCAGGCGGAGGGACTGAGTGCTTCCAGGCCGTGCCCGAGAGCGCCACGGGAGATGGAGATTCCACCAAAGCCGCTCCTCCCGCGGGGGTTCGACTGACAGGGTCTTTACTGCGTGCGCCTTGACCTGTGCGTTACACACAGGATCTATACTCGTTACAGGCTATCTATCCTGGGTATTCGCCGGGGGGATGGCAAACGAGCACCCGGCGTTTCCGGGTGTGCCGACGGGTGCATCAGCACGGAGTCCGTAATGGCCAGAGACGAGACGCAATCACGCCGCCGCTTTCTGATAGCGGCCACCACGGTAGCCGGCGCCGGGGGCCTCGTTGCGCTTGCCATTCCCTTCATCCGTTCGCTCGACCCCAGTGCGGCCGCCAACGCAGCCGGTGCCCCGGTGGATATCGATATCAGCCGCCTGGAGCCGGGTGCGATGATCAGCGTGCGCTGGCGGGGCCGCCCGGTGTGGGTATTGCGGCGAACAGCGGAACAGTTGCAGGGCCTGCAGGCGCCGGATCTCCTGCAGCGACTCAAGGATCCGGACTCGCTCGAACCCCAGCAGTTTGGCCCGGAGGTTGTCAACTGGCACCGCTCGATCGAGCCGGAATACTTCGTCGTTGTCGGTATTTGTACTCATCTCGGTTGTGTGCCTGACTACAGGCCGGAAGTAGCACCAGTCGATCTCGGGCCCGAATGGCCTGGTGGTTTCTATTGCCCCTGTCATGGTTCGCGTTATGACCTTTCCGGAAGGGTATTCAGGAAAATGCCGGCACCGCTGAATCTTCCGGTCCCACCCTATTATTACTCGAGTGTGACCCTGCTGAGGGTTGGCGAACTGGCGGACAAATCCAAGGAAAACTGGGGACCACAGACCTGGTAGGAACGGCGGCAGGCGTGGTGGCTTCCGCCGCCTGCGACCTTGCAGAAACGGCAGCCTATGAATATCGAACCAGCATGGAGAACGTCATGAAGAAGAGGAACGAGGAACGAAGCCTCCGGGATCCCGTCTGCGAGATGATGGTGGATCCAGGCCAGCTGGCGGTCGACTACCGCGGGAGACGTTATGCATTCTGCTCGGAACAGTGCCGGCAGCGCTTCCTGGCGAACCCGGAGCTGTACGTGGGCCTGGCGGGCCACAAGGCACCCAAGCAGGAGGGCAAGAAGGTATGGAAACGGCGACGCCTGAGGCTTTCCGAGCCACTGACCCCGGAAAGCAGGATGCGGCTGGCCGAGCAACTGGAGTCGATGATGGGGATCAAGGGGGTGGATATCGAAGACCAGACCATCGATATCACATACGATCTCCTGGAAGCCACCGAGGCCCAGATCGAGCAGGCCATCGCGGGTTCCGGCGCGGAACTGGGCCAGGGTCTGGCTACGCGTCTCAGCCGTGCCTTTGTCCAGTACCTCGAGGAGACCGAGATCGAAAGCCTCGCCGCGACTCCCCCCACCCAGCATCACGGGCACTAGGAGCCTGTCCGAGTAATGATGGACCTACTGCGAGCGCACCACAGCGGTCCCTTTTCGCGATCCTTTTCGTCGCATAGTCCCCACTATGCTCCTCAAACGATCGCAAGAATTGCCTCGCTGTGCCACGCTCTCGCTACGGCCCCCATTACTCGGACAGGCTCCTAGGTTCCAGCTTGGGCGGCCGGCAGCACGAGTGTGAATCGGGTGATTCCCCCTGAAGAGCTTGCGTGAACCTGTCCACCGTGTGCATTGGCGATGGATTTGACGATGGCCAGACCGAGCCCCGTTCCGCCTCGCTGTCTCGACGGGTCCACGCGATAGAATCGGTCGAAGAGTCTGGACAGGTGCCGGGGCGGGATGTCTGTTCCCGGATTTTCCACGGTGATGGTGCTTTCCCGTTTTTCGGTCGTACCTACCAGTACCCGCACGGTCTCGCCCTTCGATGTATGGTGTATGGCATTTGAAAGCAGGTTGCCAATCGCACGTCGCAGCATCATGCGATCCCCCACGGCCGTCGAGTTTCCCTCCAGTCTCAGCGTGACGCCCCGCTCCTCCGCCCAGGCCTCGTAGAAATCGAAGACCGCATTCACCTCGCTCGCCAGATCGACCGGGACGGCCGACAGTTCTGCTGCTCCTTCGTCGCTCTTGGCGAGAAAGAGCATGTCGTTGATCATTTCGGTAAGTTGCTCATATTCCTCAATATTCGAGTAGAGTATCTCCTGGTATTCCTCGATCGAGCGGGGTCTGGAAAGGGCGACCTGTGTCTGGGTCATCATGACGGTCAGCGGTGTCCTGAGATCGTGCGCAATGTCGGCAGAAAAATTCGAAAGCCGGAGAAAGGCGTTTTCCACCCGATCCATCATTTCGTTGAAAGAGAGCGCAAGATCACTCAGTTCGCGGGGAACCGTTTCCGGTGACAGGCGGATGTTCAGGTCATTGGCGCTGATGTGGCGGATGCGGTCGATGATTTCATACAGGGGGGCGTGGCCGTAGCGGACTGCGACCCAGCCCATGAGGCTGGTGATCGCGAAGCCGCTCGCCACCATCAACCACAGCGTATAGCGGAAACTCCGGAGAAACTGCAGATGGAAATCGATCGGGAGCGCCGCATGGATGACATAGCGCTGGTCGGTGCCCGAGGGGCCGGGATCGACATGGCGGGTCAGGGTGCGGAAACGATGTGTCCCTTCCTGCCACTCGCCGATGCCCCGGGCGTCTGTTGTGACCGATTCGGCCCTTTCCATGCCGGCGAGGTCGGGACCGGGACTTGCGTACAGGACCTTTCCATCTGCTGCGACGATCTGAAGTGAGACATTCTTGTTTCCCGCCAGGATCTCGGCGAAGCGTTGTTTCGCATCCTGCTCATGGTGGTCGACGAGGTTCATTCGGAGTACCTCGGCAGAGGCGTCGGCGATGGTTTTCAGTTCGCGTGCATCTTCCTCGTAGAAATGCTGTCTGATGGAGCTGTCGATCAGCCAGCCAAAGCCCGAGAACACGACGACCGCCACGATGCCGAACAGCAGGGTGAGACGCAGTGCAAGCGAAGGGGGGCGGTGCATGGAAGCCGCTTCAGTCCGTATCCGGTGTCTCGAGCACGTAGCCCATACCGCGGCGCGTGTGGATCAGCTTGGGATCGAAATCATCGTCGATCTTTGCACGCAGCCGGCGAATGGCCACGTCGATTACATTGGTATCGCTGCTGAAATTCATGTCCCACACCTGGGAGGCGATCACCGACCGCGGCAGCACCTCTCCTCGGCGCCGCACCAGCAGTTCCAGCAGTGCAAACTCCTTGGCGCTAAGCTGGATCGACCGTCCGCCGCGCGTCACGCGCCGCCCCAGCAGATCGATATCGAGATCGGCGACGACCAGCCTGGTTTCATTTTCGGGCGCCGTCCCCCTTCGAAGCAGGGTCCGAACCCGGGCCAGCAGCTCGGAGAAGGCAAAGGGTTTGACGAGGTAGTCGTCGGCACCCAGTTCAAGGCCCCTGACGCGATCGTCCACGCTATCTCGCGCGGTAAGGAACAGCACGGGTATCCGGTGGTCGGCATCGCGCAGGGATTTGAGTATTTTCAAACCATCGATGTCCGGCAGCATGATATCCAGAATCAGGAGGTCGTAGTCTCCGGTCATGGCACGATGGTGGCCATCGAGCCCATTGCGGGCGAGATCGACCAGAAATCCGGCCTCTCCGAGACCCTTTTGCAGGTATTCGCCGATCTTGCGGTCGTCTTCGACGATCAGGAGTTTCACTGTCAGGGTGCTCACCTGGGGGAAGCCGCGTCAACCGGTCGGACAGTTCGACGAACACCTCCGTCCAGCCGCGCGAATGTTGCCAAACTGTCTCCCCGACCCGGGGGATGGAGAAAACGTAGCGATGACAAAATTGTAATCGTTCCGTCATGCGGGTGAAAGCGCCGTTCTGCTATTTTCCTGTTACCTGGCTCACGGCTTTTCCTGGCGGTGAAGTTCAGATCCACGTACACCAGACATCGAGGGTCCGGAATGAAAACAGCCTTGTCGATACTGACGCTCGCCGCCGAGCCCATGCTTTCGCTGGTAGCCGTCGACCGCGAAGCCGGCATGACGAGGACGATCCGTGTTCTCGGTTCCGTGGATCAAATATTTTGAACGGCCCTGCGGCAAGATGACAGTAACCGAACTGGCCAGACGGGCGGGTACGACGCCACACGCGGTACGGTATTACACCCGGATGGGGCTGCTGCAGGCCAACCGCGATCCCTACAACGGCTATCGCTTGTATGATGCCCGCGAGATCGGCAGTCTGCGCTTCATTCGTCACGCGAAAAGACTCGGTTATACACTGGCCGAGATCCGGGAGATCATCCAGGACTCGGAACAGGGAAGGTCGCCATGCCCCCGCGTGCGCGAGATCCTGTTGCGCCGGATCGAGGAGAATCGCCGGCAGCTTGAAGAACTGATGGCCTTGCAGGAACGGATGGAACGGGCGCTTAGCCAGTGGAGCAAGATGCCGGACGGGATTCCCGATGGCCGGTCGGTCTGCCAACTCATCGAGGCATTCTCCGAAGAGGATGCCAGCTGAATCCGGATGGCACGCCGGCGGTGATCGCGGTGGGCGATCCGGTTCCATTGTTCTGACATCGAAGGGGGGACAGGAAAGGGTCCAGGTACCCGCTTTCTAAGGAGGCACGGTCATGGCACCAATGCGTCAGGGCGTCACCCTCGATCGCCATGAGTCGCACCGGCAACCATACAGGCGGGCGGCCCCTGATCGGTGGTCGAGCGCGGCAGCGCGTATCGTATCGATCGTGCTGGAGGGCTACCAGGGCGATATCGCCGTTCGACTCCCGGATGGAAGACTGGCATGGGGCGCGAAGGATGCGGACTGTACGCTCCTGTTCCGCGATCCGGGCGCCCTGCGTGAACTGGTCCTGCATCCGTGCCTGTCGTGCCTGGCGGACTGCTACCTGTCGGGCGCAATCGAGGTGGAAGGCGAACTCGAGCGGGTCTTCTGTCTCGGAACCCATTTCATCGGTCTCGACCTGTCCCTGGCCACTCGCCTGCAGCTGCTGCGCCTGGCCCTGAGCCTGCCGGCGAGGGTGGCACGAGCGTCGCAGGATTCCCCGCCCGCCCGAGCGGGCATCTCGCAAAATTCCGCCCGC
>DROT01000085.1 GCA_011321775.1 Gammaproteobacteria bacterium
CGGGCGCGGATGTTCTGCTGGTACAGCGAATGCAGGATGGCGTGGCCGGTACGATCGGCGGCGGCACAGGTACGCACGGCCTGTTCACCGCCAAAATCGCGGCTCTGGCCGCCGAAGGCGCGCTGGTAGATGCGGCCGCTGTCGAGCCGCGAGAACGGGACGCCGAAGTGTTCCAGCTCGTATACCACCCGCGGTGCGGCGCGGCACATGTACTCGATGGCGTCCTGGTCGCCCAGATAGTCGCTGCCCTTGACGGTGTCGAACATGTGCCAGTGCCAGTTGTCCGGCAGCACGTTGGCGAGCGCCGCGTTGACCCCGCCCTGTGCGGCCACGGTATGCGAGCGGGTGGGAAACACCTTGGACACCACGGCCACGCGCGCTTCCGCCTGCGACAGCTGCAGCGCCGCGCGCAGACCGCCGCCGCCGGCGCCGATGATGAGGGTGTCGAAGCTGCGTTTCTCCATGATGCCCTCTCAGGGTGTGCCGATGGCCGCCAGCAGCAATGCCCGCAGCGTCCACAGCAGGCTGCCCAGCAACAGCAGGGCCGTGAGCGCCATCAGCAGCAGCCGCAGCCACACGGCATGCAGGTAGTCGATGAGCACGTCGCGCACGCCGACCCAGGCGTGCAGCAGCAGCGCCAGCGCGAAGATCATGGTGCTGACACCCGTCCAGGGGCTGCCCATCCAGGCACGCCACTGGGCATAGCTCCAGGGGCCGTGCAGCAGCATGAGGAGACCCATCGACAACAGGTACAGCGCCAGGTAGATGGCGGTAAAGCGCTGCAGCAGCCAAGCCCGCAATCCCTGCGCGGCACGACTCATGTCAGGCCCGCCAGCCAGAGCGCCCACAGCAGGGCAAGGATTACACCACCGGCGTTGACCAGCCTGGCACTGAGGCGCGCGCTGCGTTTTTCCAGCCCGATGCCGATATCCAGCAGCAGGTGGCGGATGCCGGCCAGCAGGTGATGGCCGAGGGCCCACACCAGCAGGACCGAGAGCAACAGCGCGACGGGGCTGTGCAGGTAGTCCAGCGCGCTGCGGAAACCCCTCTCCCCCCGCAGCGAAAGGTCCAGCAGCCAGGCACCGGCCGGAATGGACAGGAACATCAGTACCCCGGATATGCGATGACCGATGGAGGCCACGCCGCCGGGGGGCAGCTTGATCAAGGCCAGGTTGAGGAACTTCGGCGCCGTCTTGTTGGCCATCGGATGCTACTTGCCAGAGGGTAAAATGTTTATACCACCTGCCTGCAACGCTTGCCAGCCGAACCGTTGTCGGCACGGCCGTGATTGACTACCGTTCATGGCAGTGTAACCATTCGGCCCGCCGGGCCGAATACCCACATTCCGGTTTCAGAGGGAATACAGCATGATTACTGAATGGAAAGAATTCCTCGAGAATGCCGGCGCAGAATTCAGCGACGGCGGCGTCGCGCATTACGGCAACCCGCCACGGGAACTGAGTGTCGCCATCACCGGCAACGTGTTCGCCGACCTGTCGCACTATGGCCTCATCTCGGTCCACGGCGACGATGCCGAGACCTTCCTGCAGGGACAGCTGACCAACGATATCCGCAAGGTCGACGAGCAACACAGCCAGTTCAGCGGGCTGTGCAACGCCAAGGGCCGCCTGCTGGCCACCTTCCGCGTATTCCGGCGCGGCGACAGTTACTACCTGTGCCTGCCGCACCAGATGGTGGAAGAGGTCATCGCCCAGCTGCGCAAGTACGTCCTGCGCTCGGCCGTGACCCTCGAGGAGGCCAGCGACACCTTCGTCCACCTCGGTGTATCGGGTGAAGTCGCCGAAGAGGACCTGGCTGCCGTTACAAACGGCATACCGCAGAACCTCCACGAGGTGGTCCAGGACGAGGACCAGCTGATCGTGCGGGTGCCCGGCATCCACCCCAGCCACGAGCTGTTCACCACCCTGGAAAAGGCCCCCGAACTCTGGAACGCACTCAACGTGCGCTGCGCCCCCATCGGCGAGGAGGCCTGGCGGCTGCTGGACATACAGGCCGGCATCCCGGTGATCCTTCCCGAGACCCGGGAAGCCTTCGTGCCGCAGATGGTCAACCTGCAGCTGATCGACGGCGTGAGCTTCCAGAAAGGCTGTTATACCGGGCAGGAGATCGTCGCCCGCATGCAGTACCTGGGCAAGCTCAAGCGGCGCATGTACCGCTGCCACGTCGACGCCGAACAGCACCCGCAGCCGGGTGAGGAAATCTACAGCAGGGACGTGCCCGAGCAGAGCGTGGGCAAGCTGGTATCGGCCGCGGCGCATCCGGACGGGGGCTATGCCCTGCTGGCGGTACTGCAGATCAGCAGCGCCGAGGGCGACGAGGAACTGCGTCTGGGCAGTGCCGAGGGACCGGTGATCGAACTGCAGCACCTTCCTTACCCCTTCCCCACGGAGTAATGGCCACGGCACTTCAATTTCGGCGCGCAATGGACGCTACAGGGACGGGCGCGGTCAACGAGTAACAAGGAATCGAGATGGAACCCGAGGAAGTCTTCGTCAAGGAACTGATCGAGGATCTGGAGAATGGTCAGCTACAGCTGCCCACGCTACCGGAAGTCGCACTGCGGGTACGGGAGGTGGTCGACGACGAGGACGCCAACGCCAACCAGATCGCCGACATCATCGGCCAGGACGCCGCCCTGTCGGCGCGCCTCATCCAGGTCGCCAATTCGCCCCTCTATCGCGGCCGCCAGGAAATCGATCGGCTGTCGATGGTGGTCGCCCGGCTGGGCAACAAGCTGGTGCGCACCCTGGTCACCAGCCAGGTCATGAAACAGATGTTCCAGGCCACCAACGAGATCGTCGACACCCGCCTGCGCGACATCTGGGAGCACAGCGTGCAGGTGGCCTCCATCGCCCGCGCACTGGCGGCGCAGACCCCCTCGGTGTCGCCCGACCAGGCCATGCTCGCCGGGCTGCTGCACGACATCGGGGTCCTGCCGATCCTGTACCGCGCCGAGGAGCGCCCCGAGTTGCTGGAGACCCCGGAATTGCTGGACAGCCTGATCAACGACCTGCATACCCGTATCGGCAGTGCCATCCTGCACCACTGGAAATTTCCTGCAGCGCTGGTCGCGGTCGCCGCCGAGCACGAGGACCTGAAACGCGAGCACGAAGGCCAGGCGGACCTCGTCGACGTGGTGATGGTGGCCAACCTCCAGAGCCGCATCGATTCCAACCACCCCCTTGCGCAGGCCGAGTGGGCCCATATCCCCGCCTTTCACCAGCTCGGACTGGACGCAGACGTGGACGAGATCGAACTCACCGAGGTCGCCGAAGAAATCGACGAGGTCCAGCAACTGTTCGCCTGAAGCCGATGCCTGAAAGCTAATATCTAGCTGTTTTACAACAGCTTAGGAGATATTTTGAGCGTTCCGTTTCAAGAAACGCCAGCATTTGCCGATCCCCCTTCCGTATATCCTATACTGGTACGCCGCTAAGGTGCCGGGAGAACCGCTGCATGCACTCAGGGGGTGACACGGCCACCCCGGAACGGATCCGGGAACTCGAGGAGCGGCTGCGCCAGCGCGAAGCCGAGATCGCGCTGCTGCGCGAGGTGGCCGAGGCCATCGGCAGCGAATACCAGCTGCAGAGGGTCTTCGACCTGGTCGCGGAACACGCGCGCCGACTGCTCGATGCCGAGACCGTCACCATCCCGGTGCTGTCGGACGACCAGAAGAGCTACACCTACCGCTCTGCCGCCGGCGTCCACGCCGATGAACTGCAGGGTGCCACCCTGCCCCTCGAGATCGGCATCTGCGGGTGGGTGTTCCGGCACCGCCGCAGCTGGTGGCGCGGGACCCTGGAGACCCTGGAAGAGAAGGAACGCAACCGCTGGGAGCACAACGCCGGCAGCGTCATCCTGGTACCGCTGATGGGCAAACGCCAGTTCCTCGGTGGAATCGCCGGCATCAACAAGCGCGGCGGTGGTGAATTCGATCGCCGCGATCTCGACCTGCTGACCCTGTTCGCCAGCCAGGTCAGCATCGCCATCGAGAATGCCCGTTTCTTCGAGGAACTCAACGCCGCGCGCCAGCGCGCCGAGGCCTACCGGGAAATGCTGGAAGAGAGCAACCGGCGACTGGC
>DROT01000086.1 GCA_011321775.1 Gammaproteobacteria bacterium
CCGACTGGTCGCGGCGCCCGCTGTCGGATGCCCAGATCGAATACGCGGCCGACGACGTGCGTTACCTGGCCGAGGCCTACCCGATCGTACGACAGCGGCTGGAGGCCCAGGGGCGGCTGGAATGGTTGCGCGCCGAGTTCGAGCCGTACGAACGGCTGGAGCGTTATCAGCCCGACCCGGAGGCTGCCTGGCAGCGTATACGCGGCCTGGAGAAACTGAAACCGAAATCGGTCGCCGTCGCCCAGCAACTGGCGGCCTGGCGTGAGCAGCAGGCGCTGGCGAAGGACCTGCCGCGCAACTGGATCCTGAAGGACGAGGTGATTGTGGACATCGCGCGACGCTTGCCGCAACAGCCGGCCGGGCTGGAGGATATCCGCGGCCTGCCGGCGAAGACGCTGGAGCGCTACGGCCAGGCCCTGGTGGAGCAGGTCCGGATCGGCGCGTCGCGCGAGCCGCAGCCCCTCCCCGAACGCCGGCGTCGTGCCAGGGCGGACGTGCAGGAAGAGGCGCTGGCCGATATCCTCCAGGCCCGGCTGCGCCTGCTGGCGGCTGCGCACGACATCAACAGCAGCATCCTGGCCAGCCGCAAGGATCTGCTGGCGCTGATCCGCGGCGAGCCCACGCCACTGCTCAAGGGCTGGCGGCGCGAGATCGCCGGCGAGGAACTGCTGGCCCTGCGCGACGGCAAGCGCTCCGTGCGGGTGCAGGACCGGCGGGTGGAGATCAGGGAATCGTAGGCGCGGGCTCGCCCGCGAACTGGTCTCGCGAATACACATCTATGTTATTAGCCACGGAAAACACGGAAGCAGTACTTCTTTTTTCCGGTCTTCCGTGTTTTCCGTGGCTGATTCCCCAACACAGACACAGGAGAACGTCACGTGGCATCCGATATCGACGAACTGACGGTACAGTACGAGGAGGACGGTCTGGTAACCGTCAAGGAACTGGACAAGAAGGTGCTCACCAAGGGCGCCTGGTCGACCATCATCTACCGTTACCAGGACTGGGACCGGCGCAAGGAGGCCTATGGCCCGGACAAGTTCACCATCCGCCGCTACCAGAAGCGCAACGGCCAGTACCAGCAGAAGTCCAAGTTCAACATCTCCAGCAAGGACCAGGCGCGTGCCATCATCGAGGCGCTGGAGGAGTGGATCAAGGATTGAAATAGCGCCGTATTCCCGACATTGCGCGGCGCAATGCACCGGCAACCCGGTGCAATGAAATGAGTCGTGCAGAAGATTTACACGGAATCCAGGAGCGCCGGGCTCCAGCCCGGCAAGCGGGGCTCTCCGCTTGCGGCGATATCGGATGTCTCCGTCATGCCGGGCTGGAGCCCGGCGCTCCCGGAGGCTGGCGCGCCGCGCCTCGCAATGACGGGGGGACGGGAAGGTGGTTATTTCCGGATGCCGTAACCGACGCGCAGCAGGTAGAGTGCGTAGGTGTAGAGTGCGGCGATGAACGCCAGGATGATGGCGTAGGATACGCCGAGGCGGATGTCCGAGATGCCCAGGAAGCCGTAGCGGAAGCTGTTCACCATATACAGGATGGGGTTGATCTTCGACACCTGTTGCCAGAATTCCGGCAGCATGTGGATGGTGTAGAACACCCCGCCCAGGTAGGTCAGCGGGGTGAGTACGAAGGTCGGGATGATGGAGATGTCGTCGAAGCTCTTCGCGAAGATGGCATTGATCAGTCCTGCCAGAGCAAACAGCGCCGAGGTCAGGAATACCGTGCTGACGATCACCAGCGGGCTGTGGAACTGCAGTGGCGTGAACAGGCGCGCGACCGCGGTCACCGCCACGCCCACCGCCAGGCCGCGGGCGATGCCGCCGGCGGTGAAGCCGAGCACGATGAGATAGTTCGGGATCGGTGATACCAGCAGTTCCTCGATGTGGTGGTGGAACTTGCAGCCATAGAAGGAGGACACCACGTTGGCATAGGAGTTGGTGATCACCGCCATCATGATCAGGCCCGGCACGATGTAGTCCATGTAGCGGAAACCGTCCATGTCGCCGATCTGTGATCCGATCAGGTTGCCGAAGATCACGAAGTACAGCGACATGGTGATCACCGGCGGCACGATGGTCTGCACCCAGATGCGCGAGAAGCGCAGCACCTCCTTGATGAGGATGGTCTTGAAGGCGATGTACTGCTCCTTCAGTCTCACGCCGCTTCCCCGTCGTTCCTTTCGAGCATGTCCAGAAACAGCTGTTCCAGCCGGTTGCTCTTGTTGCGCATGCTCATCACTTCGATCCCGAGCCCGGAGAGGGCTTCGAACAGGGCGTTGATGTTGCTCTCTTTCGAGATCTCGGCTTCCAGTGTCAGCGGGTCCACCAGCCGTACACGGTGCGGGTGCAGGTCCGGCATCTGTTCCAGCGGTGCCCGCAGGTCGAGGATGAAGGTCTCCATCATCAGCTGGGCGAGCAGCTGTTTCATGCCGGTATGCTCGATCAGGCGCCCTGCGTCGATGATGGCGATGTTGCGGCACAGGCTCTCGGCTTCCTCGAGGTAGTGGGTGGTGAGGATGATGGTGGTGCCGCGGGCGTTGAGTTCGCGCAGGTACTGCCACATGGAACGCCGTACCTCGATGTCGACGCCGGCGGTCGGCTCGTCCAGGATCAGCAGGCGCGGGCGGTGCACCAGTGCCCGGGCGATCATCAACCGGCGTTTCATCCCGCCCGAGAGTTCGCGCGCCTGCACCCGGCGCTTGTCCCACAGGCTCAGCTGTCTCAGGTATTGCTCGGCGCGCTCGAAACCGGTCTTGCGGTCGATGCCGAAGTAGCCGGCCTGGTTGACCAGGATCTCCTCGACCGGCTCGAACACGTTGAAGTTGAATTCCTGCGGTACCAGCCCGATGAGGCGCTTGGCGCCCGAGAAGTCGGTGTCGATGTCGTGTCCGAAGATCGAGACCTTGCCGGCCGTCTTGGTGATCAGCGAGGTGATGATGCCGATGGTAGTGGATTTTCCGGCGCCGTTGGGCCCCAGCAGGGCGAAGAAGTCACCTTCCCGTACATCGAAGCTGACGTCGGTCAGGGCCCGATGGCCGTTCGCGTAGGTCTTGCAGAGATTGCGGATGGACAGGGCGTTGCTCATGGCAGGGCATTCAGCTCAGCATGATCAGCAATACGACGAAGGCGGCCACCAGGGCGAGCGGGATCAGCACACTCATCCACTCCTCGCGGCTGGCCTCGCGGCGCTCGCGGAACATGGTCTTGATGCCGGGCACGAACCACAGCAGTACCAGCACCACCAGTACGCCGAGCAGGAGTTTTTCCCATAGTGCCATGGATTCCATGAATGTTTCCTTTTGATGACCGGATGACGGTTCGAAGGGGACGCTCAAAATAGACATCCCCCGGCGCTTTTGCAAGAATTCCCGGCATGAAGTTGCGGTGACCTGTCGGATGCCGCCGATGAGGGGATGGTGCCGTGCCGGATTCATGGAAAGACAGTATTCGCGAACAACGGGCGGTGCTGGTCGAACTGCTGGTCAACCCGGTTCGGCGGCTGGCGGTCGAGTGCGAGAAGGTGTGGCCGGATCGTGAGCGCCTGACGGAGGTGCTGCTCGAGGGTTTCGATTCGATTCCCTACTGCACCTACCTCTATGTCGTCGATCTCGACGGCAGGCAGATCTCCGACAATGTCGGTGCTTCCGGGCGCATGCCGGAGCACTACGGGCGTGATCGCTCGGCGCGGCCCTACATGAAGGAGGCGAGCCCGGAGCGGGATTTCATCCTCTCGGACGCCTATATCTCGCTGTCGGCCCACCGTCCGTCCGTCACCGCGCTGCAGGTACTGTACCGCGACAGCGAGCCGGTGGGCTATCTGGGCGTCGATCTCGACCTGCGCAACCTGCCGATGAAGGGCAAGCTCTACGTCGAGCCCGGCAAGTGGCAGCAGATCAAGGGCGATCCCTCCATCCGCGGTACGGTATTCCACCAGACCCGCGTCGAGAGCGCCCTGGACCGTCACATCGATGAGGCATTGCCGATCCTCGAAGAGCTGTTCGTGGAGCGGGGCCTGTTCCAGTGCGTCATCCACTTTTCCAGCAGCCGTGCCACCATCTGGGTGGTGGACGATCCCTATCGTTACCGTATCCTGCAGAGTGATGCCCTGACGGACCCGGACGTCTGTCTCGCCTATCCACGTCGCCCCTACCCGGAAGATGCCGAGATCCCGGCGAAGCGCATCGGCGACATCCTGCGCGGGCTCAGGGCGCTGCGTTTCGCCGACGAGATGATCTACCTGCGCTCGGCCTCCATCAACATATTCAACGGCCTCGTGAGCCTGACCTTCTCCTGCGACGGTTCCCACTACATGCCGTATTCCGAATTCCTGGACAAGGACACGGCCTTCTGGTTCGGCACCCCGGCTTCGAGCTGAGTCCGAACCGGACCGGGTGGTGAAACGGGACCTTCGTCTATATCAGTCAGACCCGCCGAGGGACTAGGATAGGGCTGCGTTGGCGCGCACGGCGCGCAACGGCGGAGTCGTTATTAACCGAACAAGGAAAAAACCATGAGCTACCGAATCGACGAAATCGAAGGCATCGGACCGGCTTATCGCGAAAAGCTGGCCCAGGTCAGCATCGCCACCACCGACGATCTGCTGAAACTCTGCTGCGACCGCAAGGGGCGCGAGGAAATCGCGGAGAAGAGCGGCGTGAGCACCAAGCTGATCCTCAAGTGGGCCAATATGGCCGACCTGATGCGGGTTTCTGGCATCGGCGGTGAATACGCCGAGCTGCTCGAGGCGGCCGGTGTCGATACCATCAAGGAACTGCGCAACCGCAACGCGGCCAATCTCGCAGCGGCCATGAAACAGGCCAATGAAGAGAAGAAACTGACCCGCATGGTGCCTTCCGAGAGCACCGTGGAGAAATGGGTGGAGCAGGCCGGGGAGCTGGAGCCGACCATCACTCACTGACGGGTCGCGGCGTCTATTTCCTCGACAGTGACCCGAACAGGCCACGTGCCAGGCTGCGGCCGAGCGAACTGCCGATGGCGCGCGCGACGCTCTTGGCCAAGGTCTCCAGCACGCCCTGGCGTCGTGAACGCGAGGAACCTTTCTTCGCGCGCCCTGGTGTCGCCGGGGGCTCGGCGGCGGCGCGTTCGGCGCGCGCCTTGAGCATCTCGTAGGCGGATTTGCGGTCGATGCGCTGCCGGTAGCGACCGGCCAGTTCGCTGGCGTCGAGAACGGCCTTGCGTTCGGCGCGGGTCACCGGTCCCATGCGTGAGGAGGGCGGGCGGATCAGGGTGCGTTCCACCGGGCTGGGTACCCCGCGCCCCTGCAGGGTCGATACCAGCGCCTCGCCGACGCCCAGTTCGGTGATCACCCGTTCCGTATCCAGGCCGGCCTTGGCGCGAAAAGTCTGCGCCGCGGCGCGCACCGCCTTGCGCTCCCTGGGCGTGTAGGCGCGCAGGGCATGCTGGATGCGGTTACCCAGCTGCCCCAGAACGGTGTCGGGAATGTCGACCGGGTTCTGGGTGACGAAGTAGATGCCGACACCCTTGGAACGGATCAGGCGCACCACCTGTTCGATCTTTTCCAGCAATGCACGCGGCGCGTCCTTGAACAGCAGGTGCGCCTCGTCGAAGAAAATGACCAGTTCCGGTTGCTCGGGATCGCCGATCTCCGGCAGTTCCTCGAACAGCTCCGACATCAGCCACAGCAGGAAGGTGGAGTACAGCCGCGGCTGTTGCATGAGACGGTCGGCGGCCAGGATGTTGATGCAGCCGCGCCCGTCCTCGCTGCGGCGCATCAGGTCGCGCAGCTCCAGCGCCGGCTCTCCCAGAAACCGGCGCCCGTCCTGCTGCTCCAGCATCATCAGCCGTCGCTGGATGGCTCCGACCGACCGGGTCGGGATGTTGCCGTATTCCAGCGACAGTTCGCGCGCGTGTTCTCCCATGAAGGTCAGCAGGGCACGCAGATCCTTGAGGTCGAGCAGCAGCAGGCCCTCGTCGTCGGCCAGCTTGAAGGCGCCGTAGAGCACGCCTTCCTGGGTGTCATTGAGCTGCAGCAGGCGTGCCAGCAGCAAGGGGCCCATTTCCGAGACGGTGGTTCGCACCGGGTGCCCCTGCTTGCCGTACAGGTCCCAGTAGACCACCGGGAAAGCGCGGTAATCGTAGTCCTCCAGGCCGATCCGGCTCGCTCGCTGCTCGAGCTTCGGGTTCGGTTTGCCTGGCTGGCCGAGGCCGGCGAGGTCACCCTTGACGTCGGCCATGAACACCGGGACACCGAGCTCCGAGAAGCCTTCGGCGAGGATCTGCAGCGAGACGGTCTTGCCGGTGCCGGTGGCCCCGGCGATGAGCCCGTGGCGGTTGGCGAAGCGTGGCTGGAGGTAGACGGGCTTGTCGCCCGCACCCACGAAGATCGGTGCTGTCGGCATGGGGGCTCCTGTTTTGCTCCGGGCAATGGTGCTGCCAACGGGGAGCGATTGCAATGTTGCCGCAGACTCAAGTCGGCATCACCGATGGCCGTTGTTCCTTGTTGTAGCCTGTCGGAACAGTCTGCGCCTGGTGAGGCGAGGGGGAAGCACGACAGGCTTCTGACTGCGGTCTCGGGAGGGTACTGTCATGTGCGTCAGAATCGGACAGGATGAGGAAGAGACGGTCTGCGGCCTCATGGGGCTGGCGGTTCAGGCGGTGATATGCGAGGTGTTCGCCCTGTCCCCGGAGCAGCTGTCTCCACAAATGCGGCTGAGCCGGGATCTGGGCATGAACCGGCAGCAGTCGCGTGAGTTGCGTTCGCGCATCGCCGAACTGTTCGACGGTCTGTCCGTCGACGTGGAACGGATGCCGACAGTGGGTGCCCTGACCGAATACGTGCAGCTAAAGGGCTGAAGCGGCCGCGCCAACACCGGCGTGCCCGGGCCTTCCGGGCAATCCCGGATGTGTCGCCATTCCGCCGCCGGGATGACGGTGGAACGATTGGCAGCGCGAACGCCGTCAGTAACGGCCGTGGGTCTTGGTGATGTAGTTGTTGAGTTCCACGTACTGCATGTTCATTTCCCGCAGGATGCGGTGGACCGTGCGAACGATACCGCGCATCACGCCGTAGACGAGTCGCGGGCTGGATTCCAGCACGGACTCCAGATCCTGGCGCCGCAGGCTGACGACGGTGGTCTTGCCGATGGCCCGCAGCGAGGCGCTGTGTTCGGTACCGTCGATGAATCCCAGTTCACCGGCCAGGTCACCGCACTTGAGCACGAACAGGGTCACCTTCTCGGCGCCGCCGGTCTTGCGTTCCACGGCCAGCGCGCCCTCGCCGATGATATGCAGCGTCTCGTCGATCTTTCCCTGTTCGATCAGGAGTTCGCCATCGTCCAGTTCGCGTACCACCGACAGGCCCGCCAGTTCGGTACACTGTTCGGGGCTGAGGTCACTGGTCAGGGTGGAACGCTGGATCAGTTCGCTGGCATCGGTCTTGCTCATAGGGAGGCCTCCGGCGGATGGTGATTCTGTGTCTCCAAGGGTACCTGCACCGGCCTGCAACCGCCAGTGCATCGCGCCGGCCTTCGATCCTCCGCATGGGCACGCATCGGTGAGGACGGGCTATCCTCGCGCTCCGGCGGACCGGCGCAAAAGGCTTCCAGGCTTTCGTCCGAACGCTGACCGGCCGGCTGTGCCCGGCCGAGAATCCAGCCGGCGATGTCTTCAACGACCATGGGCCCCTCCAGGTCGCGGGTGAGCATGTGGTAGCCGTGCGTATACAGGATGCTTCGTCTCCTGCCGGGCTCCGGGGGCAGCGCGGACAGCCAGCGGCACAGGGCGGGCCGGGGGATGATCTCGTCGTTGGCGCCGTAGAGGATCAGGGTGTCCGTGTGCAGCTGCCGGGAGGCCTTGAAGGCGGCGTCCATGAGGTTGCTGACACCGTAGAGGGTATCGATGCGCGTCGCCTTGATGACCAGCGGGTCGCGCCCCAGGGCGCGCAGCATGTCGATGTTGTCCGAGGCCATGATGTGCAGCCCCTCGCCGGTCAGTTTCTTCCCCGGCATCGTGTGGGCGCCGAGCCACAGCAGGGTGCGCTGGTACCACGGCATGCTGCTGCGCGACCAAACCGCCGGGGCGGACAGAATGATGCCGTCGACCGCCGGCGGCCGTTCGGCCAGCGAGGCCAGTATGGTCGCACCCCCCATGCTCTCCCCGAGCAGGTACAGCGGCTGGTGCGGGTAGCGTTTGTGGACCAGCCGGCACATCAGGCGCAGATCCTCGGCGAGACGGCGGTGGCCATGCCAGTAGCCCGCCCCCTCGCTGGCACCGAAACCGCGCTGGTCCCAGGCGAGCACGGTGATGCCGTGCGCGGCCAGTTGTGTTCCGGTCGAGCGGAAGGCGTTGCTGTAGTCGTTCATGCCGTGGACGGCCAGTACGACGGCGCGGCTGTCGCCGCGGGGCGCCCAGACCCGCAGCGGCAGACGGTAGCCGTCGTCCATGAGCGCGTGGTCGTTCTCGAGCCGCGCTTCCACCCGAAGGTCCCCCTCCGGCTGTACCCGCGGCGTCGCGCAGGCGGACAGCAGGAACACGACGAGCAGCGTTCCACCGTACCGCAGTCCTGTCCGAATGGCCGTAAACGGATCGTCTGAACTCATGGTGGGCATTACGGCTGTCTCATTAACTTGCACGTTGTCCTGGCGCAGCCGTCAAACAACCAGGAAACGGCAAGCCACGCGGCATTGGAGACAGGTACATCGCTGGTCTTTTCCCGTCATTCCGGCCCAGGCCGGAATCCAGCGGTTTCCGCAAGTCACTGGATCCCGACATGCGCCGGAATGACGAACCTGAAGTTAATGGGGCAATCGCGGTTAGTATACTCTTTCCATCAGGAGCCTGATGTAGTGTCTTTCGGCCGTTGAGAGGTGCCGCCTTGCCAGTCTTGACCCTACCACCGCCGGGTGAGCGTCATGAGCTGATCTCGTCGGTCTTCCTGCGCCTGCTGGCATTGATCTACCTGGCGGCCTTCGTCTCCGCCGGCGTCCAGATCATCGGCCTGGTGGGCTCGCACGGGATTCTCCCCATCGCCGAGCGCATCGCCACGCTGCGCGCCGGCAGTGGCTGGGAGGGTTTCTGGTCCCTGCCGACGCTGTTGTGGCTGGATGCCGGCGACGATGCGCTGTTCGCCGTGGTACTCGCCGGCTGCGTGTTTTCGGTGGCGCTGTTCGTCAACCTATGGCCGCGCATCTCGCTGGTGGCGCTGTTCGTGCTCTATCTGTCGCTGTTCCACGCTGGCCAGATCTTCATGAATTTCCAGTGGCACTACCTGTTGCTGGAGAGCGGTTTTGCCGCGATCTTCCTGGCCGGCGGTGCGCGGCCGGGCCTGTGGCTGCTCAAGTGGGCGTTGTTCCGCGTGCGTTTCATGTCGGGCCTGTCCAAGCTCGCCAGCGGCGACCCCACCTGGGCCGGCCTCACGGCGCTGAACTATTTCTTCGAGGTGCAGCCCTTGCCGCACTGGGGCGGCTGGTATGCCGCGCAGTTGCCCGAGTGGATGCTGCGTCTGGGGACCGGCGCCACGCTGTTCATCGAGATCCTGGTTCCCCTGACGCTGTTCATGCCGCGCTGGGCTCGGCTGCCGGGCGCCTGGCTCACCATCCTGATGCAGGTGCTGATCCTGATGACCAGCAACCACGCCTTCCTCAATCTGCTGGTGCTGGTGCTGTGCCTGTTCTTCTTCGAGGACCGGGATCTGCGGCGGGTTCTGCCGAAACCGCTGACGCGCTGGCTCACCGGGATGCAGCCGCCGCCGGTGTTGCGACGCTCGCCCGGCGGGCTGCTGGCGCTGGCCGTGGCCGTGCTGCTGATCGCCGTCAGTCTGGTGCAGATGGCGGAGATGTTCACCCCCTGGCGAAGCCCGCAGCCGGTAGCCTTGCTGACGCGGCACTTGCGGCCGTTTCAGCTGGTTCACCGCTATCACGTGTTTCCGACCATGAAGACCGAGCGCCTCGAGCTGATCATCGAGGGTTCGGAGGACGGGGTGGAGTGGCGTGCGTACGAGTTTCGCTACAAGCCGGGGGATGTATACCGGAAACCGGAATTCATTGTGCCGCATCACCCGCAGCTGGACTGGATCATGTGGTTCGTGCCCGAGCAGCCCTTCTTCCTGCCGCTGCTGGAGCGCTTCCTGTACCGCCTGCTGGAGAATTCAGCGCCGGTGCTGGACCTGCTGGAGGACAATCCTTTCCCCGACAGGCCGCCGCGCTACCTGCGGGTGGAACTGTATCGTTATCGTTTTGCGGACCCCGAAACCCACGCTGCCACCGGGCAGTGGTGGCAGCGCGAGTATCTGGGACCTTTTAGCCCCTTGCCGGGACTGATGCTGAAAAAGCAGGGAACATCTGATTAATTGTTTCGTCATCCCGGCGTCGGCCGGGATGACGAACTGTCAGGGCTGCCCGGGATCGTCAGCCCTGCACCGAGACATTGGTGGCCTGCAGGCCCTTGGGCCCTTGCTCCACCTCGAAGTCGACCGTCTGCCCCTCGAGCAGGGTCTTGAAACCCTCGCCGCTGATGGCGGAGAAGTGAACAAAGACGTCTGCGCTGCCGTCAGACGGGGCGATGAAGCCATAGCCCTTGGATTCGTTGAACCATTTTACGGTGCCTGTAGCCATGTAAATAACCTCTAGTTGAACAGTGGTGCGGTACTCAATTGCCCGGGGAAGGGAGGCGATTTACAGGAGATACAGCAAGGGAAACTTCTGAAACGACCCGACCGGAAAGCAATTTGGAAAAATTCTACCCGAGCAGCGACAGGGATAGCAACAAATTCCGACCCACCGCTTGCATGCCCTCCATGCGGGTCTATATTTGGTACAGGACCCCGGCCGGCGTTCCTGCCGGTATGCCGAGGGTGCAGTCGTCTCTCGTCCCGCGGAGGGTGTGTGCATGAGTGGCCCGTTCGACAGTCCGGCGGGACGTATCCGCCTGTTGCAGAACATGCCCGTCTTCGGCGGCATTCGCGCGGATACACTGGAGTTCCTGCTGTCCGGTGTGGCGCGCGTGCGGCTGGCCCGCGGGGAATATTTCTACCGCGAAGGGGATATGGCCGATTCGCTGTTCGTGCTGGAATCGGGACGGGTGTTCCTGCTCAAGCACTGGGCCGGCAACGACTACAAGCTCAAGGAACTGGTACGCGGGAACTGTTTTGGCGAAGTGGCGGTGATCGACCTGCAGCCGCGCAATACCAGCTCACTCGCCGCCGAAGACAGTTGCGCCCTGGAACTGACGGAGGCGGATCTCTACCGGCTCTACCAGCACGATGTCGAACAGTTCACCCTGCTGAACATGAACATGGCCAGAGAGGTATGCCGTCGCCTGCGCGAAGCCGACGAACGCCTGTTCGAGGCCGACGTGCAGGCCAGGCGGGTGAGCATCAGCCCCGCCAACCTGAGGTTTTCGTCGGGCTAGGAGCCTGTCCGAGTAATGATGGGCCTACTGCGAGCGCGCCACAGCGGCCGCTTTTCGCGATCCTTTTCGTCGCATAGTCCCCACTATGCTCCTCAAACGATCGCAAAAATCGCCTCGCTGTGCCACGTTCTCGCTACGGCCCCCTTTACTCGGACAGGCTCCTAGGCCCGTTCCTCGCCGGCACGCAGCAGGGCATAGAGTTCGTCCTTCAGCAACAGACGGCGCTTCTTGCGTTCCTCGAGGTAGCTGTCGGAACTGATCTCGGCGCCGATCTCGATGCGCCGCACCTCGTGGTCGATGTCGTGGTATTCGCGGAACAGGTTGGAGAAATGCTGGTTGTTCATCTTGAGTTCGTGAATCCGCTCGCGGTACTGCGGGAATTCGTGAGCCAGATCGTGTTTTTCGATGGGCATTCCTGTTCTCTCCCGATACATCCAGACGAAAACATAATCCTCCCGTAACCGTCCTGCGACGGCATTGACCTGGGTCATTGACCCGGTGGGGATGTTCGCGGGAGGCCGGTCCTGCTATGGTTCGCCCTGTTGCATGAACGAACGATCCGTGAACCCGAGAACAGGCAAGAGATTTCCTCGCAGGATGGTCCGAACGGTGCTGGCCGCGCTGGTGTGCCTGCTGGCACTGTTTCCGGCGCTGCTGCCGGCATCCGCGCCCCGGGACGAGACCTGGATCCTCATCGATACCCGCGAGCTGACGCTGTCGGTCTTTCGTGGCGATCATCTGGTGCGTCGCTTTGAAAACATTTCCATCGGTCGCCGTGGCACCAGTATCGACAAGCGCAGCCAGGACGAGACCACCCCGCTGGGCGAATACCACGTGATTCGCATCGCCCGGGATTCCATCTTTCACCGTTTCTACCACCTGGACTATCCCACGCCGGCACAGGGGCGGCGTGCCCTGGAGGCGGGCGTCATCAGTGAGCGGGAAGAGCGCGCCATCGAGCGCGCGGCCAGGGAGCACCGCATCCCGCCCCAATACACGGCGCTGGGTGGTTCCATCGGCATCCACGGGGTGGGTGCCGGCAATCTGCGTATCCACGAGGACTTCAACTGGACCGAGGGTTGCGTGGCGCTGACCAACGAGCAGCTCGACCAGCTGGACGTCTATATCGATATCGGAACCCGGGTCGTCATCCGCTGAAGCCGTCTCCGTACAGCGACAGTTTCCATTGCCCGCCCGTGTGCTACCATTCGGGCGCGGTTATTTCGCTTCCGGAACGTCCGGGGACGGGGGTTTCGGGCTTTTCCCAGTGTTAAACAAGGAG
>DROT01000087.1 GCA_011321775.1 Gammaproteobacteria bacterium
AAATTGCCCACGTGGACCCCTTCCGCGAGTCGGGTCTGCGGGCGGATGCGGGCAAAGGGACCGATGCGGGAGGCGGCACCGATTTCCGCATCCTCGATGACGCAGTTCCCGAGAATCTCCACACCATCACCGATTATAGCATTTATTATCAGGCAGTTATGGCCAATCTTTACATCGCGCCCGATTTTTACAGTCCCCTCGAATATTACATTTACATCTATAAAACAGTCCTGTCCGACCTCCAGCTCGCCACGCTGGTCGAAGCGCGCCGGGTCCGCCAGGGTCACGCCGGCGCGCATCAGGCGCTCGGCCTGCCGGCGCTGATAGACACGCTCCAGGGTCGCCAGCTGGACGCGGTCGTTGACACCGAGGACTTCGAATTCGTCTTCCGCGGTCACGCTGTCGAGAGGCGCACCTTCAGCGGCCGCCATGGCAATGACGTCGGTGAGGTAGAACTCGCCCTGGGCATTGCGGTTGTCGAGGCGCTGCAACCAGCCCCGCAGGCGGCCCGCCGGCGCGGCCAGGAAACCGGTATTGATCTCGCGGATCTGTCGCTGCGCCTCACTGGCGTCCTTGTGCTCGACGATGGCGCTCGGGCGACCGTCCGCATCACGCACGATGCGCCCGTAACCGTGTGGATCCTCGAGTACCGCCGTCAGCAGCACCAGCCGGTCTTCGCCGGCCTCGTCGACCAGCTGCCTGAGGGTCTGCGGCCGGATCAGCGGGACATCCCCGTACAACACCAGCACGGTATCGTCGTCGGCGATCCCCGGCATGGCCTGTTCCACGGCATGCCCGGTGCCCTTCTGTTCTTCCTGCAGCACCCATTCCACGCCAGCCTGCGACAGCGCCTGCGGCACCTGTTCGCCACCGTGGCCGTAGACGACGCGAATGGAGGCGGGCGAAAGCGCCCGCGCGGTACGGATGACGTGCTGCAACAGCGGCACGCCACCGAGGGGGTGCAGCACCTTGGGCAGCGCGGATTTCATGCGCGTACCCTGACCGGCGGCGAGAATGACGACACTCAGTCCCATGAGACAGACCAGTATTTCAGTAAACGGAGACCCATGTTAACAGCCGACGCTCTGTTGCCGGCCTCCCGACCCACCGGCTCCCGAAGCCCGGGGCCTCAGTGGATCACCGGGCGGGAGACTCCCTTCTGTTTTTCTTCTTCGGTGGCATCGCGGATGTCGGCCACCGTGAGCGCATAGGTCAGGGTCTTGCCGGCGAAGGGATGATTGCCGTCGACCGTGAGCTTGCCGTCCTCGATCCGCGAGACGTAGAAGGATCGTACCTCACCCTGGTCGTTCTGCATCTCCACCTCGGCGCCCACGCGCCGGAACTCCGGCGGTACGTTGTCGATGTCATCGGTGAAGGTGAGGTTCGGATCATGGTAGCCGAAGGCTTTCTCCGGCGGCAGCACTACCTCGATCTCGTCGCCGATGGCGCAGCCCTCGAGCGCCGACTCCACTTCCGGGAACATGTCGTTGGGTCCCCCGTGCACATAGTACACCGGGATGTCCGACTGCTCGAGGATGACGCCGCTCTCGTCGAGGATGGAATAGGTGATGGCGACGACCTTGTGGCGGCTGACGACGGGTTGTGTCATGGCATCGGGCCCTCAGCGGCCGGCTCGTTCGCGGATTTTCTTGATGGTGCTCAGCTGCGCCACCGCCTCGGCGAGCTCGGCCTGCGCGCGCGCATAGTCGAAATCGCTGGTCTTGTCGCGCATGGCCTTCTCGGCGCGCTCCTTGACCCGCAGCGCCGCGGCCTCGTCCAGATCCTTGGCCCGCAGGGCGGTATCGGCCAGCACCGTGACCACGTGCGGCTGCACCTCGAGGATGCCACCGGAGACATAGAAGAACTGTTCTTCCTGGCCTTCCATCTGTACCCGCACCTCGCCCGGCTTGAGCCGCGTCAGCAGGGCCGTGTGTCGCGGAGCGATACCGACCTCGCCCATCTCCGCGGGAGCGAACACCATGTTGGCCTGCCCCGAGAAGATCTCCGCCTCGGCGCTGACGATATCGACATGTATGGTCATGGCCATGGTCTAGTCCTCGCGCTGCGTCACAGGGCCTGCGCTTTTTCCACGGCCTCGTCGATGGTGCCAACCATGTAGAAAGCCTGTTCCGGCAGTTCGTCGTATTCGCCGGCGACGATGCCCTTGAAGGCGGCGATGGTGTCCTTGAGCGACACGTACTTGCCTTCGGCGCCGGTGAAGGTCTCGGCCACGAAGAAGGGCTGCGACAGGAAGCGCTGGATCTTGCGCGCCCGCGCCACCACCAGCTTGTCGTCCTCCGACAGCTCGTCCATGCCGAGGATGGCGATGATGTCGCGCAGTTCCTTGTAACGCTGCAGGATACCCTGCACCGCCCGCGCGGTCTCGTAGTGCTCGTTGCCCACCACCAGCGGATCGAGCTGGCGCGAGGTGGAATCCAGCGGGTCCACCGCCGGATAGATACCGAGTTCGGCCACCTGGCGCGACAGCACCAGGGTGGCATCCAGATGGGCAAAGGTGGTTGCCGGCGACGGGTCGGTGAGGTCGTCCGCGGGCACGTACACCGCCTGGAAGGAAGTGATGGAACCGGTCTTGGTCGAGGTGATGCGTTCCTGCAGCACACCCATCTCCTCGGCCAGGGTTGGCTGGTAACCCACCGCCGAGGGCATGCGCCCGAGCAACGCCGAGACCTCGGTACCGGCGAGGGTGTAACGGTAGATGTTGTCGATGAACATCAGCACGTCCCTGCCCTCGTCGCGGAAGTTCTCGGCAATGGTGAGGCCGGTCAGGGCCACGCGCAGGCGGTTGCCGGGCGGCTCGTTCATCTGGCCGTATACCAGCGCCACCTTCTCCAGCACGTTGGCTTCCTTCATCTCGTAGTAGAAGTCGTTGCCTTCACGGGTACGCTCGCCGACGCCGGCGAACACCGAGAAGCCCGAGTGCTCGATGGCGATGTTGCGGATCAGCTCCATGAGGGTCACCGTCTTGCCCACGCCGGCACCGCCGAACAGGCCGATCTTGCCGCCCTTGGCGATGGGCATGATCAGGTCGATGACCTTGATACCGGTCTCGAGGATCTCGACACTGGCGGCCTGTTCCTCGTAGGTCGGCGGCGTGCGGTGGATCGGCATCTTCTTGTCGGCCTCGACCGGTCCGGCCTCGTCGACCGGGTTGCCGAGCACGTCCATCACCCGGCCCAGCGTGCCCTGGCCCACCGGCACCGAGATCGGCGCGCCGGTGTTGGCGGCCTCGACGCCGCGCTTGAGCCCGTCGGTGGAACCCATGGCGATACAGCGCACGATGCCGTCGCCGAGCTGCTGCTGCACTTCCAGCGTCAGGCCGGCTTCTTCCACCTTGAGGGCATCGTAGATCGCGGGCACCGAGTCACGCGGAAATTCCACGTCGACCACGGCGCCGATGATTTCAACTATGTTTCCGGTGCTCATGACCAGGTCCTCTTCAATACGAATTCTGTAGCAGGCACGCCCCGCAGGGCCGCATGCGCCTCACACCGCCGCGGCACCGCTGACGATCTCCGACAGCTCCTGGGTAATGGCCGCCTGGCGCGCCTTGTTGTAGACCAGCTGCAACTCGTCGATCAGGTTGCCGGCGTTGTCGGAGGCCGCCTTCATCGCCACCATGCGCGCCGCCATCTCGCAGGCGATGTTCTCCACCACGCCCTGGTAGACCAGCGATTCGATGTAGCGCATCATCAAGGCGTCCATCACCTCGCGTGCCTCGGGCTCGTAGATGTAGTCCCAGTGGTACGCCAGTTCCTCGCCATCGTCACCGCCGTCCGGTACCGGCAACAGCTGGTCGACGGTCGGCTGCTGGGTCATGGTATTGACGAACACGTTGTTGGCGAGATACAGGCGGTCGATCTTGCCTTCGTCGTAGGCGTCCAGCATCACCTTCACGGATCCGATGAGTTCCTCGATCCTGGGCGTGTCGCCCAGGTGCGAATTCTGGGATACCACGTTACCGCCGAGGCGCTTGAAGAAGCCCATGGCCTTGGCGCCGATGACGGCGATGTCGATCTCGAGCTGCTGTTCGTGCCATTCCTTCATCGAGGCAATGGCGCTCTTGAACAGGTTGATGTTCAGTCCGCCGCACAGGCCGCGGTCGGTGGAGATGATGATGATGCCCACCCGCTTCGCATCGCGTTCGATGAGATAGGGATGGCGGTATTCCGGATGCGCCTTGCGCATGTGCGAGACCACGGTGCGCATCTTGTCGGCATAGGGCCGCGACGACTGCATGCGGTCCTGGGCCCGGCGCATCTTGCTCGCCGCGACCATTTCCATGGCCTTGGTGATCTTCTGAGTATTGCTGATACTCTTGATCTGGGTACGGATTTCCTTGGCACCGGCCATCTAGCTGCACCTGTCTGTCACTGGCATCGTCTGCTCCCTCCCGGTCGGGGCGGCGATTGCATCAATAGGCGCCATTGGCGATGAAATCCTCGACGATGTGGCGGAACTTCGCTTCCACCTCGTCGTTGTAGTCCGGGTTGGCATTGATGGCTTCCATGTCGCTGGCGAAAGAGGAACGGAAGTGCGACAGCAGTGCGGCCTCGAAAGCCACCACCTTGTTGACCGGCACGTCGTCCAGATAACCCTCGTTGGCGGCGAACAGCGACAGCGCCATCTCCGCAATGGACATGGGCGAATACTGCGCCTGCTTCATCAGCTCGGTGACGCGGGTACCGCGCTCCAGCTGCTTGCGCGTGGCCTCGTCGAGGTCGGAGGCGAACTGGGCGAAGGCCGCCAGCTCGCGGTACTGGGCCAGCGCCAGGCGCACACCACCACCAAGCTTCTTGATGATGGTGGTCTGTGCCGCGCCACCGACGCGCGACACCGACAGGCCGGCGTTGATGGCCGGCCGGATACCGGCATTGAACAGGTCCGATTCCAGGAAGATCTGGCCGTCTGTGATGGAGATGACGTTGGTGGGCACGAAGGCCGACACGTCGCCGGCCTGGGTCTCGATGATCGGCAACGCCGTCAGCGAGCCGGTACGACCCTTGACCTCGCCGTTGGTGAACTTCTCCACATAGTGCTCGTTGACGCGCGCGGCACGTTCCAGCAGGCGCGAATGCAGGTAGAACACGTCACCCGGATAGGCTTCGCGGCCCGGCGGACGGCGCAGCAGCAGCGATACCTGGCGGTAGGCCCAGGCCTGCTTGGTGAGATCATCATAGACGATCAGCGCGTCCTCGCCACGGTCGCGGAAATATTCACCCATGGCGCAACCCGCATAGGGCGCGATGTACTGCATGGCGGCCGAATCCGAGGCGCCGGCGGACACCACGATGGTGTGCTCCATGGCACCGTGTTCCTCGAGCTTGCGCACCACCGAGGCCACCGAGGAGTTCTTCTGACCGACAGCGACGTAGATGCACTTAACCCCGGTACCCTTTTGGTTGATGATGGCGTCGATGGCGACCGCGGTCTTGCCGGTCTGGCGGTCACCGATGATGAGCTCGCGCTGGCCGCGACCGATCGGCACCATGGCGTCGATGGACTTGAGACCGGTCTGCACCGGCTGGTCCACCGACTTGCGCTGGATGACGCCGGGGGCGATCTTCTCGATCGGCGAACTCACCTCGCTCTCGATCGGGCCCTTGCCGTCGATCGGCGCGCCCAGGGAATCGACCACGCGGCCCAGCAGCGCCTCGCCGACCGGCACCTCGAGGATACGGCCGGTGCAGCGGACCTTGTCGCCTTCGGAAACCGCCTTGTAGTCGCCGAGGATGACGGCACCGACCGAATCACGCTCGAGGTTCAGCGCCAGGCCGTAGAGCTCGTTGCCGAAATCGAGCATTTCGCCCTGCATGGCATCGGCCAGTCCGTGGATGCGGGTGATCCCGTCGGTCAGGCTGACGATGGTACCCTCGCTGCGCGCCTCCGGGGCGGCTTCGAAACCCTCGATGCGCTTCTTGATCAGTTCGCTGATCTCGGATGGATTCAGTTGCATTACTCGTGTCCTCTAGTTCAACGCACCAGGGCGCTCGATAGCTGGCGCAGGCGCTCCACCGCCGACCCGTCGATGACGAGGTCACCGGCACGGATCACCGCACCACCCACCAGATCTTCATTCACGGAACAGTTCAGCTGCACGTCGCGGCCCAGCCGCTTCTTCAGCGCACCGGCGATGGCGGCCTTCTGGGTATCGGTGAGCGGCTGGGCCGAGGTCACTTCGACCTCGACCAGCCCTTCGGCTTCGTCCCGCAACCGATCGTACAGCATGACGATCATCGGCAACTGCTCGAGGCGTCCGTTTTCCGCCAGCACCCGCAGCAGGTTGGACGCCGCTTCGTCGATGTCCTCGCCGCAGGCGCGGATGACCAGCTCGGCCGCATCGGCACGCGTCAGCCGGGGATCGTCCAGCAGCTTGCGCACCGAGGCGTCGCGCACCACCATCGCCATCAGCGCCAGCCGCTCGCTCCATGGCTGCAGCTCACCCTTCTCCCGCGCCAGTTCGAACACGGCGCGCGCATAGGGCCTGGCGACCGCTGCGTCGCCCCCGGTGGCTTCGATGACTTGTGCGCTGCTGTCTGTCATGGGCCTCGCCTAGATCCGGGCAACCAGATCCTTGATCAGTTCGTCGTTGGCGGTGGCGTCGAGTTCACGCTTCAGGATCCGGCCGGCACCGGCGGTGGCGATTTCCACCACCTGCCCGCGCAGGGCCTCGCGGGCCCGGTTCACTTCCTGTTCGATCTCGGCCTGGGCGGCCGCCTTGAGGCGGTTGCCCTCCTCGACCGCTTCGGTCTTGGCTTCCTCGACGATCTCGGCACCGCGTTTCTCGGCGCGGCTGATGATCTCGGCGGCACGCTGCTTGGCTTCGTGCATGATTTCCAGCGCCCGTTTCTGGCCCAGCTCCTGCTCATGCCGGCCGCGGTCCGCGGCCGCGAGCCCCTCGGCGATCTTCTCCTTGCGCTCCGCCAGGGCCGTCATGATCGGCGGCCACACGAAACGCATGCAGAACCACACGAATGCAACGAAGGTGATGCTCTGGCCGATCAGTGTCGCGTTGAAATTCATGGTTGCACCCCGTGCCGGATTCAGCCGCCTACGACTGCGAACATGACATACATGGCCAGACCGACGGCGATCATCGGCACCGCGTCGACCAGACCCATGACGATGAAGAACTGGGTGCGCAGCATCGGGATCAGCTCGGGCTGGCGGGCGGCTCCTTCAAGAAAGCGGCCACCCAGGATGCCGATGCCGACGGCCGCGCCGAGGGCACCGAGGCCCATCATCAGGGCGCCGGCAATGTAGAGCAGAGCGTTTTCCATGTTTGTCTCCTAAGTGTTCAGGTTCAGTAACTGGTTGAAGGTGGCTCGTTTCAGTGGTGTTCCTGGCTCGCCATATCCAGGTACACGATGGTCAGCGTCATGAAGATGAACGCCTGCAACAGAATGATGAGGATATGGAAGATGGCCCAGCCGAGCTGCAACAGGCCACCGAAACCGGCCAGCGCCAGGTTGCCGCCATACATCAGCGCAATCAGGATGAAGATCATCTCCCCTGCATACATGTTGCCGAACAGTCGCAGCGACAGCGAGATCGGTTTGGATACCAGCGATACGCCTTCCAGCAGCAGGTTCACCGGCGCCATCCACTTGGGGAAGGGCTGGAACGCCAGCTCACCGAGGAAACCACCGAGCCCCTTGATCTTGATGCTGTAATAGAGCACCAGCGCGAACACCGTGAGCGACAGGCCGAAGGTGATGTTGGGATCGTTGGAAGGCACGACCTTGAGGTGGCCGACCCCGGCCATGCCGGCCAGCCACGGGAGCCAGTCCACCGGGATCAGGTCCATGATGTTCATCAGCAGGACCCAGATGAAGATGGTCAACGACAGCGGCGCCACCAGCGGATTGCGGCCGCTGAAGGAACCGCGCACGCTGTTGTCGATGAACTCGACCACCCATTCGACGAAGTTCTGCAGGCCGCTGGGCACACCCGTGGTGGCACGACGGGCGACGTGGCGAAACAGCCACAGGAACAGCAGGCCGAGCAGCAGCGAAATCACCATGCTGTCGACGTTGATCGCCCAGAAACCCATTTCGCCGGCTTCCTTCATGCTGTGGGCGAAACCCCACTGACCGGCATGCTCGTGCCCGGCCGGGAACCTGCCGAAGGTCAGGTTGGTCAGGTGATGCTTTATATATTCGGATGAGCTCTCTGGTGCCGCCGACATGGTATCAATTCTGCTTCAACTGTAGGGTTCCCGAAATCACCATCACCAGCTGGCCGGCCATGAAACCCGCCAGTACGGGCAGCGGTGCCAGTTTCAACGCCCCCAGCCCGAGAGCGAACATCACGGCCACTGCCAGGAAGCGCTGCACGACACAGGCGTAGGCGGCGACCAGACTCTGTTGCGGCGTACGCTGCGGTGCCCGTGCATCGCGGCGGGCACACCTGGCCAGAAGCAGGGTATTTGCAGCTGACGTTGCCATCCCGTACCAGACGCACAGGGCGGAAAAAATTCCGTACATGGCAAGAAAACCGGCTGAGGTGACCGCCGCCAGCGCGCCCTGTAACCACAACAACCTGCGCATCCTGGTATCCAATGGCGCTAAGCTCCGCCTCGCCCCGTTCCCGGGGTGTCAGCAGCCCACCGGCAGCACCGGCATGGAGCGGCGGCGATTATAAAGATCGGCACTACGCGCGGTCAACAATTTATCTACCCCTTGTGGATAGAAGGACAGCCTCGGTCCCATCCCTATTGGATATGCGCCAGAATACCGTCGAGCTCGTCGAGGCTGTTGTACCGGATCACCAGCTTGCCCTTGCCGCTGGCGCCGTGCTGCACCTGCACCGGCGCACCGACCTTGTCCGACAGATCCTGCTCCAGGCTGACGAGGTCCGGATCGCGGCGCGGCGGGCGCTGGTCACGGCGCGGTTGCTTCGCTTCCTCCAGCAGCTTCTTCACCAGCCGCTCGGTGGCTCGCACCGACAGCCGGTGACTGACCACCTGCCGGGCCGCTTCCGCCTGCCTGCTGCCCTCCAGCGCCAGCAGCGCGCGGGCATGTCCCATTTCCAGTTCGCCGCGCTGCACCAGCGCCGTGGCCTCTTCCCCGAGGTCCAGCAGGCGCAGCAGATTCGAGACCGCGGTACGCGAACGCCCCACGGCCTCGGCCGCCTGCTGGTGGGTCATGTCGAATTCGTCGATGAGACGCTCCAGGGCGTGGGCCTCTTCCAGCGGATTGAGGTTCTCGCGCTGGATGTTCTCGATCAGCGCCACCGCCACCGCTGTACGATCGTCCATGTCGCGGACCACCACCGGCACGTCCTGCAGCTCGGCCAGTTGCGCCGCCCGCCAGCGGCGCTCGCCGGCGACGATCTCGTAGCGCCCGTCGCCGACCGGCCGCACCACGATCGGCTGGACCACACCCTGGGCGCGAATGGAGTCGGCCAGATCCTCGAGACTCTCGTTGTGCATGTCCGTGCGCGGCTGGTACTTGCCGCGCTGCAACTGCTCCACCCCGAGGGTACGAAGCTCGCCCTCCGCACCGGCCTCGTCGGTGGCGGGCCCGGCGGCCGGCGCCGGGCTGTCCACGGATCGCAGTGGCGCCGTCTTGGCCGGCCCCAGCAAGGCGTCCAGCCCGCGTCCCAGTCCCCGTTTCTTTGCTGCCATAAAACTGTCCCGTCCGTGTACTCGATTCAAACCCGCAAAGCCCGCGCCTACGGCGTCTGGCCCGCGTAACCGGCGTCCGCCACCGGCTGCGGCGGCTGTTCCGCCTGCTGTCTGCGCCGCACCATCTCCGCGGCCAGCGCCAGGTAGGCGATGGCGCCGCGGGAAGCCCGGTCGTAATGAAGGATCGGCGCACCGTGACTAGGCGCCTCGGCGAGGCGGATATTGCGCGGGATGATGGTGCGGTACACCTTGTCGCCGAAATGCTGCACCAGCTGTTCCGAGACCTGGTTGGCCAGGTTGTTGCGCGCATCGAACATGGTGCGCAACAGGCCTTCGATCTCCAGCCCCGGATTCACCGCCGCGCGGACCTGCTCCACCGTCTCCAGCAGCGCACTCAGTCCCTCGAGCGCATAGTACTCGCACTGGATGGGGATGAATACGGCGTTGGCGGCGGTGAGCGCATTCAGCGTCAACATGTTCAGCGACGGCGGACAGTCTATCAATATATAGTCGTAGTTCCCGACCACCGGTTGCAGACGGCTGCCCAGCCGCGTCTCGCGGTCGTCACGCTGCATCAGCTGCACCTCGGCCGCGGTCAGGTCGGCGTTCGCCGGCAGCAGGTGATAGCCGGCCACCTGGGCGTCGACCAGGATGTCTTCCACCGGCGTCTCCTCCAGCAACAGGTGGTAGCCGCTGAGTTCCAGCTCGTACTTGTCGACCCCGCTGCCCATGGTGGCATTGCCCTGCGGATCCAGGTCGACCAGCAGCACCCTGCGCCGGGTAGCCGCCAGCGAGGCGGCCAGGTTGACGCAGGTCGTGGTCTTGCCCACGCCGCCTTTCTGGTTGGTGATGGCGATTATGCGACTCATGCTTTCTCCAGCCAGAGCAGATGTCGTTCTGCCTCCAGCCCGGGTATGTCGAGCGTTTCGACGTGCAACGGCCCCGCCTGCGGGGCCAGTTGCTCCAGTTCCTGCTGCGGCAGCGCTCCCTTCATGAACAGCATGCGACCGCCCGGGCGCAGCAGGTGGTGACTGTGGCGGTAGAGTTCTTCCATACTCGCCACCGCCCGGCTGATCACCATATCAAATGACCGCCCCGGCTGGTACTCCTGCATGCGCGCCTGCACCACGGTGGTATTGGCCAGCCCCAGTTCGGCCGCCGCCTGGCGCACGAAACGCAGTTTCTTGGCGTTGCTGTCCAGCAGGGTGACTTCCAGCTCCGGGCGGGCGATGGCGAGCACCAGGCCCGGAAGACCGGCGCCGGTGCCGACATCGAGCAGGGTGCCGCGTGTCAGCCACGGGAGCACCGCCAGACTGTCGAGGACATGGCGTGCCACCATGGCCTGCGGGTCACGCACCGCCGTGAGGTTGTAGACCCGGTTCCACTTGTGCAGCAGCCGGAGGAAGGCCGCCAGCAACGCGGGCGCCCGCTCGTCTGCGGCCACCCCGAGGGCGCGGCAGCCCTGTGCGATCTGCGGTTCCAGGGATGACACCACGGATGGATGGCGCGCTTCAGGCCGACTTGCGCGGCCGCAGACCGCGCTTCTTCAGGTGCACCAGCAGCAGCGACACCGCCGCCGGGGTGACGCCGGGGATGCGCGCCGCCTGGCCGATGGTCTCCGGCCGCACCGCCCGCAATTTCTCGCGCACCTCCGACGACAGGCCGCTCACCTCGCCATAGTCGAGATCGGGCGGCAGGGCCTTGTGCTCGTTGCGTCGCTGGCGCTCGATCTCCTCGCGCTGGCGTTCGATGTAGCCCTGGTAACCGGCCTGGATCTCCACCTGCTCGGCGATGCCGGGCTCGTCCACCCCGGGGCCGATGCCCTCCAGGCGCATCAGCTCGGCGTAGCCGAGTCCCGGTCGCCGCAACAGGTCCGCTACCCGCTGGCCGGCACCCACCGGTTCACCGTGGCGCTCGGCCAGCTGCCGTGCCGCCGTTGTGCCCGGGCGCACCCACAGCGCCTGCAGGCGCGCCTGTTCGCGCTCGATGGCCTCACGGCGGGCGCTGAACCGCCGCCAGCGGCTCTCGTCCACCAGCCCCACGCGACGACCGGTCTCCGTCAGCCGCAGGTCGGCATTGTCCTCGCGCAGCAACAGGCGGTATTCGGCACGGCTGGTGAACATGCGGTAGGGCTCGCTGGTGCCGCGGGTGATGAGGTCGTCGATCATCACGCCGATATAGGCCTGGTCACGGCGCGGGCTCCAGGCCTCCTGGTCGCGGCTGTGACGGGCGGCGTTGAGCCCGGCGATCAGTCCCTGCGCGGCCGCCTCCTCGTAGCCGGTGGTGCCGTTGATCTGACCGGCGAAGAACAGGCCGCGGATGAAGCGGGTCTCCAGCGAGGCACGCAGATCGCGCGGATCGAAGAAATCGTACTCGATGGCGTAGCCCGGGCGGGTGATGTGGGCGTTCGCGAAACCGGGCATGGAGCGCACCAGCGCGAGCTGCACGTCGAAGGGCAGGCTGGTGGAGATGCCGTTGGGGTAGACCTCGTGCGTATCCAGTCCCTCGGGCTCGACGAACACCTGGTGCGAACCGCGTTCGGCGAAGCGCACCACCTTGTCCTCGATGGACGGACAGTAGCGCGGTCCCACGCCCTCGATCCGCCCCGAGTACAGCGGCGAGCGGTCCAGCCCGGCACGGATGATGTCGTGGGTGCGCTCGGTGGTATGGGTGATGTGGCAGCTCACCTGGCGCGGGTGTTCCGCGCCGCTCGCCAGGAAGGAAAAGCTCGGCGGCGGCCGGTCGCCCGGCTGTTCGTCGAGGCAGCCGTAGTCGATGCTGCGACCGTCGATGCGCGGCGGGGTGCCGGTCTTGAGTCGTTCGACCCGGAAGGGCAGTTCGCGCAGGCGTTCCGCCAGCGCATTGGCCGGCGGGTCACCGGCGCGGCCCCCCTGGTGGCTGCTCTGTCCGATATGGATGCGACCGCCGAGGAAGGTGCCGACGGTGAGTACCACGCTGTCGGCGGTGAAGCGCAGCCCCATGGCGGTGACCACGCCGCGAACCCGGTCGCCTTCGACGATCAGGTCCTCGACCGACTGCTGGAACAGCGACAGCCGCGGCTGCTGCTCCAGCAGCGAGCGGATGGCGCGCCGGTACAGCTGCCGGTCCGCCTGGCAGCGGGTGGCGCGCACCGCCGGCCCCTTGCTGGCGTTGAGGCGGCGGAACTGGATGCCGGCTCGGTCGGCGGCCAGCGCCATGGCGCCGCCGAGAGCGTCGATCTCCCGCACCAGGTGGCCCTTGCCGATGCCGCCGATGGCCGGGTTGCAGCTCATCTGCCCCAGGGTCTCCAGGTTGTGGGTGATCAGCAGGGTATCGGCACCGCTGCGCGCGGCGGCGAGCGCCGCCTCGGTCCCCGCGTGACCGCCGCCCACCACGATGACTGCAAAATGACGTCCGAACTCCATGGTCCCGCCCGCAACAAAAGGGGCGGAATTATAACCGATCCCGGGCCACGAGGCTCAGCGAGGGGAGGGAACAGGAAGCCATGCCCGCGCCCGCCCGGCGAGCATTCCGGGCCGCCCGGATCGGGGGCCTCCTCCGGCCGGCCACGGCTCCGGGCCGTTGCTTACATATAGCACCAATAATATAGCCAACTATATAAATTTATTTCGTCCGCTTTACGGCCGGCGACCGCGGGAAAGGGCGCAACATCAACCATTCCTGCAGATAACCATATAAATGGATAACTCTCTATTATTAATTAATACACTATTTATTATAATAATTTGCTATGTTTTCCAGTGCTTGTAGTATCCGTTCGGATACCAGGCTGGCGCTGTAACAGCGACGAACCCGCTCGAAGGCCGCCGCACGCTGCCGCTCCATCCGTGTCCCGTCATCCAGCAGACGCGCCATCTGCTGCGCCGTCGACCGTGGATCGCCGACCTCACAGAACAGCGCCTCGCGCTCTTCGGCGAACATTTCGCGGTGACCGGAAGCCCTCGAGAGTACCATGGGTACGCCGGCCGCAGCCGCCTGCAGCGGCGTCAGTCCGAAGGCATCGGAACGCGCCGGGATACACAGCAGGTCGACGCCCGCGAGAAAATCCTCCACATCCGGGACCCAGCCGGGAAATTGCAGCCAGCCCTCCGGACCGCGGTCGGCGGCGAGTCGTCGCAATGACTCGCGTTCCTTCCCGTCACCGGCGAGCACCCCCTGGAACGGGTACCCACGCTCGCGCAACAAGGCCAGCGCCTCGATGAACACATCCAGGCCCTTGACGGCATCGAAGCGTCCCAGCGCGGCGATGCGCGGCGGCCGGTTGCGCGGGCGCGGCGGCAGCGCGGCATCCGCTTCAAGCGCGATCATGTTGGGTACCCGGTAACAGGGCCGGTCGGCCACGCGCGGATCGGCCTCCTGCAGGCGGCGTTCGATCGCGGCGCTCAACGGCAGGAAGGCGTCGGCCGGCAACAGGCGCCGGACCTTGGTGCTGTGGGTCACGGCGACCACCGGCGCCGCTCCGCGCAGGGCCCGTTTGAGCACGGCCACCGAACGGCTGCAGTGGGCGATCGCCAGCTGTGGCCGGAAATCGGCCAGCCGGCGGCGCAGGGACCAGGCCGCCGGGAAATCGTAATGGCCGCGGTTGCGGATCCACTCGACCTCGATGCCGGAGGGCAGGGTGTCGAGGTCGGGGCGATGACGCTCGTCCAGCAACAGGCGCACACGATGGCCGTGTCCGTTCAGCAGTCGCGCATAGTCGCACACCACCTTCCAGCGACCGCCGGTGGCGTCGCCGAGGACGCTGTTCAGTATCCGCACGGCCGGTCCTGCTCGCTGCCGGCGTGCACCCGACGCTCACGCCCTCGAAAAAAACCTGCTGCTGCGGCCCGGTGCTTCATTTTCCGATACAGAAGCCGGCAAAGATCTCGCCCAGCAGGTCGTCGCTGCTGAATTCACCGGTGATCTGCGACAGTTGCTGCTGGGCCAGGCGCAGTTCCTCGGCCAGCAGCTCGCCCATGCCGGCCTGCAGCTGCTCGCGGGCACGATCGAGATGGCATCGCGCCTGTTGCAGTGCTTCGAGGTGGCGACGGCGGGCGCTGAAGCCGCCGGCCGCGGCGTCCTGATAGCCCATCACCTGCTTCAGATGCTCGCGCAGGGCGTCGATGCCTTCGCCGGAGCGGGCGCTGACGGCCACCGCCGGCGGCTCGCCCTCCAGCAGACCGGCGCGGCGGCCGCTGAGATCGATCTTGTTGTATACCCGCGTATGCGGCAGCTCCGGCGGCAGGCGCTCCAGCAGCTCACGGTCGCCGGCCGATTCACCGGCCTGGTCGTCGCGGATCAGCAGCACGCGGTCTGCCGCGCGGATATGCTCCCAGGCGCGGCGCACGCCCTCGCGTTCGATGGCGTCCCCACTGTCGCGCAGGCCGGCGGTATCGATGATGTGCAGCGGCATGCCGTCGATCTGGATGTGTTCGCGCAGGGGATCGCGGGTGGTACCGGCGATGTCGGTGACGATGGCACTGTCGCGCCCGGCGAGGGCATTGAGCAGGCTGGACTTGCCGACATTGGGACGTCCCGCGAGCACCAGGGTCATGCCCTCGCGCAACAGCGCGCCCTGACGCGCCTCGGCCTGCACCTGCCGCAGACTTTCCATGACCCTCTGCAGGCGTTGCAGCACCTCGCCGTCGCCGAGGAAATCGATCTCTTCCTCCGGGAAGTCGATGGCCGCCTCGGTGAAGGTACGCAGCCCGGTCAGCTCGTCCACCAGCGCGTGCACCCGGCGCGAGAATGTGCCCTCCAGGGAACGCGCGGCCGCGCGCGCGGCCTGGGCGCTGCTGCTGTCGATGAGGTCGGCGATGGCCTCGGCCTGGGCCAGGTCCAGCTTGTCGTTGAGGAAGGCTCGCTCGGAAAATTCCCCCGGGCGCGCCGGGCGCGCCCCCAGTTCCAGCACCCGCGCCAGCAGCAGGTCCAGCACCACGGGACCACCGTGGGCGTGCAGTTCGAGTACGTGCTCGCCGGTAAAGGAGCGCGGCGCGGGAAAATAGAGTGCCAGACCTTCGTCGATCACCTCTCCGGCCGCGTCCCGGAAACGGTGGAAACCGGCATGGCGCGGCTCGGGCAGGCGGCCCAGCAGGCGCCTGGCGATGTCCGGGACCTGCGGTCCGGACAGGCGCACGATGCCGACCCCCCCGCGGCCGGGCGCAGTGGCGACGGCAGCGATGGTGTCGGCGTGTTCACCGTGCATGGCAGGGGAGGGGCCGCGCCGGCTCGATCAGGAGGCGGCGGCCACGCGTTTGGTGATGACCCACTGCTGGGCGATCGACAGGGTATTGTTGACCACCCAGTACAGCACCAGGCCGGCCGGGAAGAAGGCGAAGAACACCGTAAAGACCACCGGCAGGATCATCATCACCTTGGCCTGGATCGGGTCCATGGGTGCCGGGTTGAGCTTCTGCTGGATGAACATGGTGACACCCATGATCAGCGGCAGCACGTAGTAGGGATCCGGCGCCGACAGGTTCTGTATCCACAGCATGAAGGGCGCCTGGCGCATCTCCACGCTCTCCAGCAGCACCCAGTAGAGGGCGATGAACACCGGGATCTGCACCAGTACCGGCAGGCAGCCACCCAGCGGGTTGACCTTCTCCTTCTTGTACATCTCCATCATGGCCTGGTTCAGCTTCTGCTTGTCGTCACCATAGCGTTCCTTGAGCGCCTGCATGCGCGGTGCCAGGTTGCGCATCTTGGCCATCGACTTGTAGCTGGTCTCGGAAAGCTTGAAGAAGGCACCCTTGATGAGCATGGTCAGGAAGATGATCGACCAGCCCCAGTTGCCGACCAGGGCATGGATGTGTTCCAGCAACCAGAAGATCGGCTTGGCGAGGATGGTGAGCTTGCCGTAGTCGACGGTCAGTTCCAGACCCGGCGCCACCTTCTCCAGAACGTGCTGCAACTTGGGTCCCACGAACAGGCGGGCGCTGGTGCTCTGCTCTCCACCGGAAGGCACCTTGATACCGGGGCCGATCATGCCGATGACGTAGCGTTCGCCCTTGAGCGCTCGGGTGTAGTAGCGGTCCGTCTGGTCCGCAGGCGGTATCCAGGCGGCGAGAAAATAATGCTGGATCATGGCCGCCCAGCCACCCTTCACCTTGCGATCCAGCGGATGTTCCTCGATGTCCTCGAAACTGATCTTTTCGTATTTTTCCTCCGGGCTGTAGAGCACCGCGCCGGTGTAGGTGTACAGGAAACGTTGTTTCTTGACCGGTGGCGTGCGTTGCAGCTGCTGATAGGGCCGCGCAATCCACTCGTGCGGGCTGCTGTTGTGAATGCGGTACTCGACCTCGACCACGTAACTGCCACGCCGGAAACGATACAGCTTGGTGACCTCGATACCGTCGCCACTACTCCAGTGCAGCGGGACCTCGATGGTCTCGGCATCCGCTTTCAGCTCGAAACGGTTCTGTTCCACGCGGTAACTGGCGTGGTGATTCGGTTCCGGGCCCTTTCCCACGCGCAGGCCACCCTGGGCGATGAACACCTTGTCCGGGCTCTCGTCCAGCAGCTTGAAGGGCTCTGCATCCTTTTCCAGGCTGACCGGATATTTCAGCAGATCGACCTCGCGCAGGTTGCCGCCGCGGGTGTCGATGACGGCATGGAACAGGTCGGTGACGACATCCACGCGCTGGT
>DROT01000088.1 GCA_011321775.1 Gammaproteobacteria bacterium
ATCGGCCTGGATGCCGCCTGGGAACTGGACTTCTGGGGGCGTTTCCGTCGGGGCGTCGAATCCGCCAGCGCCAACCTGGGGGCTTCGGTCGCGGATTACGACAGTGCGCTGGTGTCGCTGACTTCCGAGGTGGCGCGTACCTATGTCACCATCCGCACCCTAGAAGAACGCCTCGCCATTGCGGAGAACAACACCCTCACCCAGCAGCGCAGTTACCACATCGCCGACGTGCGTTTTCGTAACGGGGCGGTCAGCGAGCTCGATCCCTCGCAGGCGCTCAGCCTGCTGAAGTCGACCGAGTCCACGGTTCCCAAGCTGCGCAGCCAGATCCGCCAGGTGAAGAATGCACTCAGCATCCTGCTGGGCATGCCGCCCGGTGAACTGAAGGATATCCTCGAGGGCGCCAGTGGTATTCCTGAGGTGCCGCGACAGCTGAATGTGGGCATCCCGGCCGATCTGCTGCGTCGTCGTCCCGACATCCGCCGTGCCGAACTGCAGGCGGCGGCCCAGAGTGCCCGCATCGGGATCGCCAAGTCGGAACTCTATCCGCGCATCGCCCTGATCGGTTCCATCGGCCTGCTGAACGGTGATACCGGCAACAACGGCAACAGCGACCTGTTCAAGTCGGACAGCCTCGCCTACCAGTTCGGTCCCTCCTTCTCCTGGAAGATCCTCAATTATGGCCGGCTGAAGAACCAGGTCCGGCTGCAGGATGCGCGTCTCGAGGAACTGCTGGTCAATTACCAGAATCAGGTACTGGAGGCGGCGCGCGAGGTCGAGGACGGCATCAGCTCCTTCCTGGGGGCACGCGACCAGGCCAGCTACCTGGCGGAAAGCGTCAAGGCGGCGCAGCGCTCGGTGGACCTGGCGCTGGTGCAGTACCGCGAAGGGGCGGTCGACTACCAGCGGGTGCTGGACACCCAGAAGACGCTGCTGGCAACCCAGGATGCCTATACCTCGGTACGCGGGGACACCGTCCGTGCCCTGATCGCCACCTACAAGGCGCTGGGCGGTGGCTGGGAGATCCGCGCCGGCAAGCCGTTCGTCCCGGAGGAGCGGCAGAAGGAAATGAAACAGCGTACCGACTGGGGCCACCTGCTCGACGCCGCGCCCCAACCCGCGGAACTGTCCAAGGTGCCGCCGACCGGCAAGGAACAGCCGCTGCTCAACAAGCCGGACTGGTAGGGCAGGGACGCGATAGACCGCTGTTGTCAGCCACAAAAAACGCAGCTATTCAGCTCCGTGAGGGTGGGTGGTGTCTCTGACCGAATCGACCGCGCCTTGAAATGGGCCGGATTTTCCGGAAAAAGCCGGCCGTTGTCTGAGCGCAGCGAGTTTAGGCCGGCCCGGAAAATCCGGCCCATTTCAAGGAAACAAGCGGTCGTCTGAGGGAAGAGACACCACCCACCCTCACGGCGCTGAATAGCGGAAACATACAACCCGCTTCGTATTTTTCACAGCTGATTACGAAGGCAGGGATCGAAACGGATCAGATCAAGGCTTCGTAGCCGGCTTCCTTCACCGCCGCGATCAGTGCCTCGGCCGGGGCGTCGCCGCGTACGCGGGCACGGCCGGAATCCAGATCGACCTCGACCACTTCCTCGACGCCGTCGACGGCGGCCAGCGCCTTTTCCACGGCGGCGACGCAGTGCATGCAGGTCATTCCCTTGATACTCAGTTCGGTCTCGCTAGTCATGGGGATGGGACTCCAGAGGTTGAAAAAATCTCAATCGGTTGGCATTGCTGACCACGGTCACCGAGGACAGCGCCATGGCCGCGCTGGCAAACACCGGGTTCAGCAGCCAGCCGGTGAAGGGGTAGAGCAGGCCCGCGGCCAGGGGAATGCCGGTACTATTGTATACAAAGGCTCCGAACAGATTCTGCCGGATGTTGCGCAGGGTGGCTCGCGACAGGGCAATGGCCGTGGCCACGCCGGCCAGGGAATTGCTCGCCAGGGTCACGTCGGCGCTGCGGATGGCCACGTCGGTACCGCTGCCGATGGCGAAACCGACGTTGGCCTGCGCCAGTGCCGGGGCGTCGTTGACGCCGTCGCCGACCATGCCCACCGTATGTCCCTGCGCCTGCAGCTCCTGTACCACCTCCGCCTTGTGGCCCGGCAACACCCGGCTGTGCAGCGAGTCGATGCCCAGCTCCTGCGCCACGGCCTGCGCCGTCTGCGGGTGGTCGCCGGTACACAGGACCAGCTCGATGCCCTGTGCCTGCAGGGCGGCGATCGCCGCCGGCGTGTCCTCGCGAAGCGGGTCGCGCAGTCCCAGCAGGGCCAGCGCGCGTTGTTCGTCCGCCAGCCATACCGGGGTGGCTGCGGCGGCCATGTCCGCCGCCCGTGCGCGCAGTTCCGGATCGATGACGATGCCGTGCGTTTCCAGCCAGCGGCGCCGGCCGATGTACAGCCTGCGGCCGTCGATCTCGGCGTGCAGTCCTTGGCCGGCCTCGGCGTGGAAATCGCGCAGCGGCAAGGGCTCCAGCCCGCGCTCGCGTGCCGACTCGACGATGGCCTGCGCCAGCGGGTGTTGCGAGGCGTTTTCCAGGCTCGCAGCCAGCTGCAGAACCCGTTCCTCGTCGATACCGCTGATACAGTGAATGGCCGTGACGCGCGGTCGGCCGGCCGTGAGCGTGCCGGTCTTGTCCACCACCAGGTGGCTGATGCCGGCGGCGGCCTGCAGCGCGTCGCCGTTGCGGATCAGGATGCCGAGCTGCGCCGCGCGCCCCATTCCTGCCATGATGGCGATCGGCGTCGCCAGCCCCAGGGCGCAGGGACAGGCGATCACCAGCACGGCGATGGCCGTGCTCAGGGCGTAGGGCAGTTGCGGTTCCGGCCCCAGTCCCAGCCAGCTGAAGAAGGTGAGCACGGCGATGAACAGCACGATCGGGACGAAAACGCCGGCGATCCGGTCTACCAGCCGGCCGATGGGCGGTTTGCTCATCTGTGCCTGCTTCACCGCCCGGATGATACTGGCGAGGGTAGTGTCCTCGCCTACCCGTTCGACGCGGACCCGCAGCAGCCCCGACTGGTTGATGGTGGCGCCGGTGACAGCATCGCCGGGCTCCCTGGCGACCGGTCTGGATTCACCGGTGATCATGGATTCGTCGACGCTGGAGCTGCCCTCCACGACGGTGCCGTCGACGGCGATGGCCTCGCCGGGGCGTACCAGGAATTCGTCGCCGGGCTGCAGCAGGGAGACCGGCAGGGTGAGCTCGCGGCCGCGTCGCAACACCCGCGCGGTCCTGGGCGCCAGTTCGATCAGGGCGCCGATCGCCTGGCCGGTGCGTGCCCGGGCCCGTACCTCCATGGCGTGGCCGAATTGCAGGAAGGCCAGGATCAGTACCGAGGTCTCGAGGTACAGGTGGCGCTGCGCGGCCGGCACGAAGTCCGGTGCCAGGATCAGCAACAGCGACGACAGCCAGGCGGCGGCGGTGCCGACCGCCACCAGGGTGTCCATGTTGGTCTGCCGGTGGCGTAGCTGTTTCCAGGCGCCGAGGTAGTAGTTGCGGCCGCTGTAGGCCATGGTGAACAGGAACAGCAGCGCCAGCAACAGCCACAGGCCGCGCCCGGCCGGATCCAGCAGCGATGACCGGGCCTCGACCGGCGGCAGCAGGCCGGCCATGTTGGCCGCCATCAGACCGAAGCCGGCGAGGCCGGCGAGCGCGGCGCGGCGTATCGCGCGGCGTATGTGTACCCGGGCCTGTCTTTCCTGCTGTTGCCAGGAATCCGCCGTGTCCTCGGCGAAGCGCGCTTCGAGGCCCGCGTCGGCCAGCGCCAGCAACAGGTCGGCGGGGTGGGCGCGGGAGACCAGGCGGGCATGATGCTCGTCGGACCACTGCAGTTGCATGCCGGCGTCGAGTTTCCGCAGGCACTGTTCGGCACGTTGCCGGCCATCGTTATCCAGCACCCCGGTGAACACCAGGGTGGTGTCATTGGGGCGGTCGGTGGGCGCGAGCCGGGAGGGGTAGCCCTGGTCGGTGATCGCGTCGACGACCTCGGCGGGATTGCCTCCGGCGACGTAGGCGGCACCTTCGACCAGGTTCACCGAGGCTTCACGAACGCCGTCGACCGCGCGGATGGCTTTCTCCACCCGTGCCACGCAGCTGGCGCAGCTCATGTCGTCGATATCGATGCGGTAGCTGTCGGGGGGCGGGGGAGCACTCTCCGCGGCCGCTGGCGGCTGCAGCGTGCAGGCTTCGGGCTCCCTGGCGACCGGGCGGGCCTGGTAGCCGGCAGCCTCGATGGCGCGAATCGCCTGGTGTGGCCGGGCCCCCCGTATGCGCGCGCTCCCCGGCTCCAGCGTGACTTCGACCTCGCGCACACCGGGAACATCACGGATCGCCTGTTCTACCCGTTTCACGCAATGCGGGCAGGTCATGCCGTCGATGCTCAGGGTATAGCTGCCGGAATCATCCTGCGCAGGGGCTGTGTGGTTCGGGACTGACATGGGCGGCCTGACTCGTCGGGGGCGACGGCGGCAGGCAACGGTCAGCGGGGCATGAACGCCTTGCGTACCCAGTAGTCCATGCTGACATAGCGGCCTGCGCCATAGAAGAATAATACCAGCAGCATGATGAAGTAGGTGGCGGCAAATTCAATGCCGTTGTTGAGGATTACGAAGTCCCCATACTGGGTCAGCCAGTCGTAGTTGCCGTGTTCCTGCAGGATCTCCCGCGCCTTCTCCAGACGTTCCATCGCGGCCTGGGTGCGTTCGGTGGCGAACAGTCCGTTACCCTCAGCGATCGCCAGCCAGCCGTTGGGCCAGTGCACCGTGACCGCGGCAACCACCATGGTGACCATCAGCGGAATGGAGATCCAGCGCACCGCGAAACCGATCAGCAGCAGCACGGCTCCCCCGGTCTCGGTGAGCGCGGCTGCCCAGGCCATGAATTCCGGAAAGGGCAGGCCCAGGCCCCAGTCGGGATTGCCGAACCAGGCGACGATGCTGTCCATGTCGGCGAGCTTCTTGTTGCCGGCCATCCAGAAGATGGGTACCAGGTACAGTCGCAGCGCCAGCGGGGCCAGGAAGTCGAAGGCGCGGGTCTTGTCGAGGAGTCGTTGCAGCTGGATCAGAGGATACATCGGGGTCTCCCTTCTGTTCGTCCGTCGGTGTGTTGTTGTGGTTTCGTTCGGGCGTGGCGGTGAACCGATCGATTTCCGCTAGGTCCGTGCCGGCCCGGCGGAGATGATGTTACGTTCCTGCCAGGCCTCCAGGATCTCGCGGCCGCCCTCGACTACCGCCTCCACACGGGGATGTCGCAGTTCGTCCGCAATCTGCAGCAACAGCTGTCTTCCGCTGGCGCCGCTCTGTTCCTGCAGCAGCGAGAACAGCCGCGCGCTGACGGCGTTCAGTTCGATGAAGCCGACTTCGTCTTCGGCGTCGCGGTATACCAGCAGGTAGGTGGGCTGTTCACCCGGCGTTTGCGGCCGGTAGTCCGGACCGATGCGGTGCACCGGGTAGCGGTAGGCGTGCATCCGGGCCAGCGGCGACAGTTGCGGCACGCCCTCGAGCACATCACCGTCGGCAGCCGTTGCTGCCGGCGGCTCCCCCTCGGCGATGGAGAGCGCCAGTTCCAGCCATTCGTAGTGCGCCAGTTCCTGCAGGAAGGGAGGATCGTCGTCACGTTCACCGCGTTCCTGTTCCAGGTAGGCGAGAAATTCGCGCGGGATCTCGGCGAACAGGGGCGAACGGCAGCGATGCCGGACCAGGAAATCGCGGACCATGGCGTGCCATTCGGTGTCCTGCATCAGCTCGCGCAGCACCGGGAAGGCGCGCGCCAGGAAGTCTTCGATGTTGTTGTAGAACAGTTCCCGGTAGACCGCCATGCGCCGCTCCTCGACGCCTGCCGGCAGCGGCTGGTGTTGCGGGTCGCGGATGTGGGCGGCAAAACGATACTGCCGGTGGATGAAGTCAGGCTCGGACATGTTCGCTGTGCGGCTCCGGCAGCACGCGGCCCCATTTTTCCTGCAGGCTGACGATGCGATCGATCTCGCCCAGCAGCTCCGGCAGTGGAGGAATGTTGAAGTCCCGCTCCAGCAGCGTGGGGACCGTGCCGAAACGCTGGTAGGCCCTGTCCAGCAGGCCCCATACGGTTTCAATGACTTCGGCGCCGTGGGTGTCGACGATCAGGTCTTCGGCCTCACGGTGATGACCGGCGACATGGAAGTAGAGGATCCGCTCCGCGGGCAGGGCGGCGAGAAACTGTTCGGCATCATAGCCGTGATTGACGCTGTTGACGTACACGTTGTTGATGTCGAGCAGGAGGTCGCAGTCGGCTTCCTCCAGCACGGCGTTGACAAATTCGATCTCCGTCAGTTCACCACCGGCACTGGCATAGTAGGACACGTTCTCCATCGCGATGCGTCGTTCCAGAATGTCCTGGGTGCGCCGTATGCGGCCGGCGACGTAGTGCACGGCCTCTTCGGTGAACGGAATCGGCATCAGGTCGTAGAGGTGACCATCGTCGCTGCAATAGCTCAGGTGCTCCGAATAGGCGCGGATACGGTGTTCATCGAGGAAACGCCGCAGCCGCTGCAGGAAAGTCTCGTCGAGCGGCGAGGGACTGCCGATGGACAGCGACAGGCCGTGGCAGATGAAAGGATGGCGTTCGGCCAGGGCGCGGAACTGCCGGCCCCAGCGCCCGCCGACGCCCATCCAGTTTTCCGGCGCCACTTCGTAGAACCCGACCTGTGCGGGAGACCGGTCCGCGAGCGGACCCATGAGGGTCCGCCGCAGCCCGAGTCCGGCACCATGAACGGGGTAGCGGGTCATTGCATCCATGGTCCGGGTGGCGTGTTACTTCGAGCCACCACACTTGCCTTCCTTGCTCTTCTCCATCTTCTTCTTCATGTTGGCGCCGCACTTGCCGGTGCCGCACTTGCCTTCCTTCATCTTCATCTCGCCGCCCTGTTCCTTCATCTTGCCGGCGCCGCATTTGCCTTCCTTCATCTTCTCGCCTTCTTTCATCTTGCCGGCGCCGCACTTGCCCTCCTTCATCTTCTCGCCTTCTTTCATCTTGCCGGCGCCACACTTGCCTTCCTTCATCTCGGCAACCTGGTAGCCGCTGGACAGTTCGGTCATGCCGAACGGATTCTGGGCAGCGTTGGCTACGCCGGTGGCGGCCAGGGATCCGATGAACGTGGCGCCGAGGGCGATGGCGAGGGGTTTGACTACGGTCTTGTTGGACATGATTTGCCTCCTTCGTTAAGGCTCTAGTGGTGAGTGCGATGCACCTGCATCGCATTGGAAGTTGTTGCTCTCTTTGTCGATCCCCGTCAATGGGCAGCTTTTACGACCTGCCGCGCCGGCTAAAGTTTCCGCGACCGGCCCGGGACACTGGAAAAAGGCCGTTTCGACGGAATTCTGACGGCTTTCCCCCTTTCAATCGCCGTCCCCGGCCACACGTCTGATACAGGCGAGATAGGCCTGCTCGTCCGGCGGCGTTCCTGTTCGCTGTGCCTGCCACAGCATTTCCGCGAGGCACTCCATCAGACGGTGTTCCAGCTCGTGCCGATCGCCGCTTGCCAGCAGCAGACGCCGGTAGAGGGTGCGAATACCGGCCGGACGGTCGGTGTCGATCTGTTCCTGTATGGCGATATGCATCCCCATGTGCAGGAAGGGATTGCTGTCCCCCGATTCCGGCAGATACTCGCGGCCGAGTGCCTGTTCCGGCCTTTCCAGCAGGGCGTGGTATTCCGGGTGTTGCTGCATCACGCGGACGATCTGCGCCTGCAGCGGTTCCAGTGCCTCTCCCTGGCGGTGGGCCGCCCAGGCTTTGCAATAGAAGGCGCGCAGCTGGTCACGATCCTGTCCGAACAGCATGTATTCAGTCCCGGGTTGCTGGTGGCGTGGCCTGCCGGTGTGCAAGGAAGGCTGGCCAGCGGTCTGTTGCGCAGACTAGGCAGGCGGCGGCGCCATTGCAACTTTTGCCTGTCGCCGATCGGCGTCAGATTTCGGGCTTGTGACGGTATTCACACAGATCCTCGATGACGCAACTGCCGCAGCGCGGCGTGCGTGCCACGCAGGTATAGCGGCCCAGCAGGATCAGCCAGTGGTGGGCGTCGTGCCTGAATTCGTCGGGCACGACCTTGAGCAGCTTGCGCTCGACTTCGTTGACATTCTTTCCCGGTGCCAGGCCGGTGCGGTTGCAGACGCGGAAGATGTGGGTATCGACGGCAATGGTGGGCTGGCCGAAGGCGATGTTGAGTACCACGTTGGCAGTCTTGCGACCGACGCCCGGCAGTGCCTCCAGGGCTTCGCGTGTATCCGGCACCTTGCCGTGGTATTTCTCCACCAGGATCTCGCAGGTGCGGATGATGTTCTTCGCCTTGGTGTTGTACAGCCCGATGGTCTTGATGTATTTCTTGAGTCCTTCCTCCCCCAGCCTGAGCATGGCCTGCGGCGTCCTGACCTTGCGGAACAGGGCGCGGGTGGCCTTGTTGACGCCGACATCCGTGGACTGCGCCGACAGCATCACCGCGATCAGCAACTGGAAGGTGTTGCCATACTTCAGCTCGGTAGTGGGATGGGGGTTGGCTTCACGCAGGCGCCTGAAGATCTCGATGCGCTTTTCCTGGTTCATCATGATGCCTGCGATGGATAAGGTGGCTGCGCCCCTCCAGCAACCGGCTTGCCTGCAAATCGATGCGGGGTGGCCACGAGTCGCGAGCCGGTCCGGTGATCCCTGCCGGCCTTCGGCGCAGGCATGCGCAAGGCGGCCGTCACGGCTCCCCGGGCCGGCTCGCTCGCATGGGCGCCGCCGACTGTTTCCTTTGAAGATGCCGAAACAGGCACGAGAAACCTTTCCGTGTTTTTCCGTGTGCTTCCGTGGCTAGTTCGTCTGCACCTGCGTCTCGATTGCCACCGGAATCTGCGCCGCCCGTTTCTCCAGGCGCTTGTCGATGACGTTCTTGAGCGCGATCAGCAGACCCAGGCCGAGAAAGGCGCCCGGCGGCAGCACGGCCAGCAGGAAGCCGTGGTAGTGGGGAATGACGGTGACGGTCAGCGAACGCGCCGCCTCGCCGAACATCAGATTTGCCTCGGAGAACAAGGTGCCCTGGCCGATGAGTTCGCGCATGGCGCCGAGGGTCACCAGCACCAGGGCGAAACCGCCACCCATGCTGAGACCGTCGACCAGCGAGCGGCCGATGCTGTGCTTCGAGGCGAAGGCCTCGGCGCGACCGATGATGGAGCAGTTGGTGACGATCAGCGGTATGAAGATGCCGAGCACCTTGTAGAGGTCATAGAACCAGGCGCTCATGACCAGCTCGATGATGGTGACGATGGAAGCGATGACCAGCACGAAAACCGGGATGCGCACCTCCGGCCGGATCAGCTTGCGGATGGAGGAGATGGCGACGTTGGAGGCCACCAGGGTCGCCAGCGTTGCCAGGCCCAGGCCCAGGCCGTTGATCAGGGTGCTGGTGACCGCCAGCAGCGGGCACATGCCGAGAATCTGCACCAGTCCGACGTTGTTGGACCAGAGGCCGTCGCGGATGATCTTGCCGTAGGGGGTTGTCATGATTCGCTCGCCGCCTTTTTCGGGTGCTGTGCGAACAGCTCCTGCCCGTGTGCCCGGTAGTATAGCAAAGCCTTGTGCACCGCCTTGACGACGGCGCGCGGCGTGATGGTGGCACCGGTGAACTGGTCGAAGTCGCCGCCGTCGCGTTTCACCTTCCAGCGATCCTCCGGTGGATTGTTCAGCGACTTGCCGTTGAAACCGAGGATCCAGTCGGACTTCTCCACCTCGATGTGATCGCCCAGGCCGGGTGTCTCGTGGTGTTCCACGGCGCGCACGCCGGCCAGGGTGCCGTCGGTGTTGATGGCTACCAGCAGGCGGATGCGGCCGCTGTAGCCATCGGGTGCGACCGGCGCCAGCACGGCGGCCACCGGCCAGCCGTTCTTGCGTGCCCGGTATACGGCCACCGGTTCGTCGGTCCCCAGCAGCTTGGGGTCGCGCACGTAGATGACGTCGTTGAAGATGTCGTTGTCGTAGCGCTCCTGCGGGATCAGCTCGTGGATGCTGCGCAGCAGCGCCCGGCGCTGGTTCTCGGCGATGCGGTCGGCGGTGTTGTCATGGGTAAAGGCCACCAGGCCGGTACCGCCTACCGCGAACAGAAACAGGAAGATCGCCGAGATGAGGACGGAACGGTAGGACATGGTTCAGTCGGATTCCCCGTGCCCGAATACGCGTGGCTGGGTGTAGTAGTCGAGCGTGGGCGCCGCCATGTTCATCAGCAGCACGGCAAAGGCG
>DROT01000089.1 GCA_011321775.1 Gammaproteobacteria bacterium
AGCTGCTGGACATGTTGAACGGGTTTCTGATCGAAACCCATATCAATTCCCAGCGACCGGTCATCATTATCGATGACGCCCACAATCTCGATGTGCGCGCTCTCGAGGAGCTGCGCATGCTGCTGGGCCTGGAAACCGACAAGGTCAAGATCCCCCAGATCGTTCTTGTAGGTTCGCCAGCCCTGAAGGACAAGCTCAAGGTTCCTGAGCTGGGTTCGCTTGATGCCTATGCACACTTGCGCAAGAGCCTGGAACCGCTGGATTTCGATGAAACGGCGGACTATATACGTTTCCGCCTCGAGGTCGCCAGCGTGCCCCGAGGCGAATTGTTTCTCGAAGATGCGATCCGGCTCATTCATCAGGCCAGCCGCGGCGTACCAAGGAAGATCAACGCCTTGTGCGATACGGCGCTGATGTGTGGTTTTGCCGATGAAAAGAAGCAGATAGATGCGAACCTGATCTTGTCCGCCATTTCGGAGCTGGGCTGGGCCATGCCGGGCGGGGAAACCGCGTCTGCGGACAGCCTTGCAGCAACTATCCCCTGAGCGGACAAGTGGTACCCCGCCTGCGGGATGGATCAATCCTTTGCGGGCAATCGGTTTGAACGAGGACAGCGGGCCCGGCTTCCTGCAAGTCGAACAGTACAGGCTGGATTGGGTATTCATGGCGAAGTTTGGAAAAAAAGAGCTGGCACTGAAGGTTTTGTACGGTTCCGGTGTCGCCGGCCTGATACACAAATTGCGGTCACGGGTCCTGGATGAGATCATCATCCTCGCCTACCACCGGGTCATGGACATCGATGAATCACGTTATCCCTTCGACGCGGAGTTGGTCAGCTGTTCGCTGCAGGACTTCGAATGGCAGATGGAATACGTCGCCAAGTGCTATGACCCGGTCAGTTTCTCCGACTACGTCGATTTTCTTGACCGGGGCAAGCCCTTGCCCGGCCGGCCGCTGATCGTCAGTTTCGACGATGGCTTCGACGACAATTTCCATCATGCCTACCCGATACTGAAGCGACTGGACATTCCGGCGACAGTGTTCCTGTCCACTGCGTATATCGGTACACGGCGGCCGTTCTGGTACGACTGGCTCGTGTATATCTGCAAGACGTCGAAGCTGCAGGCTCCCGATCTGCGGGCCGCGTTGCAGGAGGCAGGTTGCCGTAAGCTGGCAGGCGACAATGCCGAAGCGGTGGCCCATTCCGCCCTTGTCTACATGAAGGAGATTCCCGACCGGGAGCGGGTCGGCCTTGTCGAAGCCATCGAACGACGACTGGGCATGGCGCCGGCCGAGGAGGGCTACCCCGAGTGCCGGGCGCTAGACTGGGGCCAGGTCAGGGAAATGGCGGCGAATGGCATCGAGTTCGGGTCGCACTCCGTCAGCCATCCCATCCTCACCCGGCTGGATGACGAGGCGCTGGATGCGGAGCTCAGAGGCTCGAAGCGGAAAATCGAGCAGGAGACCGGCAGGCCCTGCCAGGTGGTTGCCTACCCGGTTGGCGTCGGGACCGCGTTCGATGCCCGGGTCAAGGAGTTCAGCCGGCGTGCGGGTTACCGTATCGGCGTCAGTTATGAGCAGGGCAGCAACCGGTTGCGGGGAACCGACCTGTTTGCCGTACGGCGCGTTCATGTCGAACGATACGTCGAGCCCGCCGAATTCGTGTCCATGCTTGCGTTGCCAGGCCGGATATAGGTCTGGCAGATGGATCAGCCAATGAGTTCGTCTTACAGCCTGGAGCGGGTCAAGCTGAGAGAGCATCCTCTGGCATACGCGGACTATCAGGCATTCGAGGATGCATTGGGCTGGATGTTCAAGAGCCATGCCTTCTGGCTGCCGCTCGTCTACCGGCAGGGTCTGGACGTCGTCGCGATCAACGACGACGTGGAAGGGGCGCTGTGTGAAGCACTGGCGCCCCGCTGTCGCAGGCTGGTGGTGCTGGCGGCCGATGAAGCGGCTGCATCGAGCCTGCAGGCGACTGCGGACCAGGCTGGTCTGGTCAACGTGGAAGTCGTCTGTTTCGACTGGTCGGGCGAATGGCTTATCCCGGATTCTTCGGTGGATCTGGTCGTTTTGCAGCGCGTCAACTCCTGGATCGAAAAGGCCGGGCTGGCCAGGGCCGACCTGGCCGGTCACATACTGGACCAGCTAGTTCGTCTGCTGGGGAATGACGGCAGCTTCCTGATTGTCGACAACAATCCGCTCAATTTTCGTTGCCTGAGCAAGCCGCTGTCGTGCATGAGCCGGTTCCGGGCTGGCAAGCGGTACCTGGCACATGCCCAGGTGGTGGACAGGATGTCGTCGGCGGGTTTTCGCCTGCAGGCGATGGCAGGTGATTTCGTGTTCGACCGGTCGATGTATCCGATTCCGGAGTTCCTGGACGTCAGAGGGCCGGGGCTGTGCGGTGATGTGGTGCGTGGGAGACGCCAGTCGCTACGCAGGCGCATTATCAACCATCCGCGGGTCAAGGAATACTGGCCGTCTTTCCTTATCGCCGGCAGCCTTGCCCCTTCCATGGCCCTGGCCGGGCGTATCTGTGCACAGTACGCGCAGGGAGACGATGCCACACGGACGCAGGGGGAAGAGCCTGCGGTAGTGAGACGCATGGTGTCCGGGAACTCAGGCGTCACCGTCATGATCATGGGGAATGTCGCCGGGTACGATGGTGATGTCGTGCTGCGTCTCGCGACCGAGGAGCAGGGGCGAGAGACGCTGGCAAGGAATGCCGATACGCTGGCCGCATTGCGGGAGCATCGCGAGGTGCCCGACCTGTTGCTGCGAGGCGCCATGGAGGGGTTCGACTATTCACTCGAGGCGTGCGTCAAGGGGATGCATGTCGATGACCTGGACGTGGAATACGACAGGTGTATCGAGCAGGCGGCGGACCTGTTGCTGGATATTCAACGCACCACTTCATTCCGTGTGATTCTGGAGGGGGCGGAGTACGAGCGGCTGGTCGAATCCGAGATCGCCCGACTGGACACCTTTTGCTGCGGCTCCGAGAAAGACGACCTCGCCGTCATTGGCCGCTATCTGGATTCGGTACTGCGTGGGCAGGAGATTCTTCTTGTGCGCACCCATGGCGATTTCAAGGTTGGCAATGTGCTGTTCCATGCCGACGGGATGCCGAGTGCCATCATCGACTGGGAGATGTCGGATGCGCGCGGTCTGCCGCTCCTCGATATTCTGCTGCTGGTGACGGATGTCAGTGCCCGGGAGCAGGGCATGAAGCTGCCCGAGGTCTTCCTGCAGGAACTGCTGCCGGGACGGTTGCGCCCCTTTCTCGACCGGTTGCTGGAACAGGCCCGCGTCCGATTCGGAATTGCACCTGCTCTGCAGAGGGGGCTGGGCATGATGTTCTGGATCCAGTACCTCAACAGGCAACTCGAATGGCCATACCGGGCCCATCACGAAATTGCAGCGGCCTGGGTCAGCGAACCCTTGCGACGCATGGCGGGGATGGCGCATGTCGACTGACCGATTGCAGAGAGACTTCCGGGAGCCGCGGTCATGAGCACCCCGGGTACGGGTTTGGTCCGCCATACGACGCTGTACTGGATTGGCAATGCGTTGAACCGGCTCGGCGCATTCGTCCTGTTGCCTGTCTATACGACTTTCCTGTCGGTAGAGGAGTACGGTGCACTGGAATTGCTGTACAGCACGAATGCCATTCTGGCGGTCGTACTGGGCGCAGGCTTGTCTCATGCCACGCTGCGGTTCTATTTCGAATACGATGATGTGAGCGAAAGAAGCTCTGTCATAACCACAAATCTCCTGGTGACCCTGCTGTCCGGTGTAGCGGGGGCCTCGTTGGTATTGCTGTACAGTGAGCAGATTTCCGTGCTCATATTCGGGCATGACGGATACAGCCTGGCGATCGATATTCTCGCGGTCATTACCGTGCTGGAGCTCATGTCGGAGATCGGGTTTGCCTACCTGCGGGCGCGGGAAATGTCTGTGTCCTATGTCGTCATCGCGTTTTGCAAGCTGCTGGTCCAGGTTCCCGTGACCTACTACATGCTGGCGTTGGCACAGGGCGGCATCGTCGGTGTGCTCGAGGCGAATTTCATCAGCGTGGTGGCGGCATGGCTGATCCTCATGGGGATCGTCTACCGTTACTGTGGCGTGCGAATCAACAGTCGCGTCGTCAAGCCGATTCTGCGGTACAGTATTCCGTTTGCAGGCAGCTCGGTGATCTGGGCGATCGCCGGCAACGCTGATCGTTATATCCTCAATGCCTTTGTTTCCCTGGAGGCGGTGGGTATCTATGGGCTGGCGATGAAGTTTGCATCCATCCTGGCGTTCTTCGTCGTCGAGCCTTTCAAGCGCAGTTTCGGAGCCTATCGTTTTTCGGTCATGAAGCAGGACAATGCGGCTGAGATACAGGCCAATATTACCCACTACTTCTTCATCGTCATGAGTTTTATGGCATTCGGCATCGCCATTTTCACGCCTGAAGTCCTGAAACTCGTATCCCAGCCCCACTATTGGTCGGCCAGTGACATCGTGCCCCTGCTGCTATTGGGCATGGTTGTCGAGGGTTTGCTCTATTGTTATCAGACAGGGATACTCTATAGCAAGGCGACGCGGCACATATTCAATATTTCAGTGCTTGCCTTCTTCATGACCATCGGATTTGCGCTTGTGCTGGTGCGTATGTTCGGTATCTGGGGGGCATCCTGGAGCTTCGTGCTGACCTCGCTGATCGTTGCATTGCTGACCTTGCGGATATCACAGAAATTGTATCCGGTCGCATACAAGCACAAGAAGGACTTGCTGGTAATCGGCATCTGCTGCCTGTTCTATTTTCTCCAGTACTACCTTTTGCAGGGCGGCCTGCTCGTTCAGATCATCATAAAGCTGGTCGTTGCGGCGGCCCTGTTTGCCGTGCTCGTCATGGTGGACGACGATGCGCGATATATGTATGACACCATGCGCAAGTATGGTTTGAAAAAGCTGTCCCGCGCATGATGCAGATCTGTGCTTGTTTTCCGATAGGGGGTGAGGACGATGTCGATGGAGGCCTGTGCGTATGGGCATCCTGATCGTCCTGCTGTACATGGTGAGCCTGTATGTCAGGCCGCAGGACTGGGTACCGTTCTTCCTTGACTGGCCGACCAACGATATCCTCATTCCGATCGGGCTCGTCACCGGCTATATGGCCTATGCCAAGGACCGGGAGAACTTCAGGATTCCACAGCTCAAACTGTTTGTCTTCTATCTGGCCATCATATTCGTCTCGACCCTGCTGGCAACGGATGGCAGCACAGCGATGGAGCAGTTGATTCTGTTCACCAAGCGCGTACTCGTATTCATCATGGTGCTGTTCAATATCAACAGCCTGGGTCGCCTGAACGCGGCCATAGGCTGGACCTTGCTGTTGTCGCTGTTTCTGGCCTACCAGGCCTATCTGCAGGCGACCGTGGGTCACAGCTGGGGCGGCATGACGCCCTATCCGGGTTATTCGGAGATTCGCGTCAGGTGGTACGGAGATTGGGACGGGCCCAATGTGTACGGCATTCTGTTCGTGATCGCCACGGCGATGTCAATGGAACTCATCTTTGGCAGGCATGCCTTCTTGTCGAGATTGTCAGGCCTGGCTCTGAGTCTTGCCTACCTGACTGCCATATTCTTCACCAACTCGCGTGGCGCAGTACTGGCGGTGGCCTGTGCCATACTCTTTTATTTCAAGGACAGGTTCAAGAACGTCATCGCCCTGAGCATCGGCGGACTGGCTGTTCTTCTTCTTTTCACCCTGGGGCCGTCGAGACTCCAGCAAGTCAGTTCGGGTGAGTCCTCGGCGCACGAGAGAACATGGCTGTGGGAGCAGGGGCTGGCCATGTTGAAGGAACATCCGCTGCTTGGCGTCGGCCGGGGGGAGTTCATACACAATGTCGATCTGGGCCTCATTGCGCATAACAACTTTGTCCAGAACTTCGCGGAAACCGGCCTGCTGGGATTTTTCTGTTTCGTGGCCGTACTTTGGTTCACGTTCAAGGGCAATCTTCTCGTCTCCGAATCGGAGGACATCGTCGGCAATCGCTACTCGTCCAAGGGGCGCATGATGAATGCTGCTCTGGTGGGCTATGCGGCGGCCACCTTCTTCGTGGTGATGGAGCTGGACCTGTTCTACTTCGTGCTGGGTCTCTCCAGCGCGACCTATGTCGTCACGGCGCGCGAGAACCCGTCGCTGCCCAGACTCGAGTTCACACGCAGGGACCTGTATATCGTCCTGGGTGCGATGGTCGGCATCATATTCATGGTCTGGCTGGCGGCGGTAAAGGAAATTCTCTAGACATGACTGCGCCCAACCGCAAGACCATTCTGTTCGTCAATCATTCACTGGCCATGGGCGGCATCGAGCGCATGATCTGTGATTTTGCAGAGAGCCTGCCCGAAGACGAGTTCGATGTTCATGCCGCGGTGTTCGAGGCTGGCGGCGTGCTCGAGCAGCGTCTGGAGGCGGCTGGCATAGCGGTGTATCACCTGGACAAGAAGGAAGGGCTGGATTACGGGCTGGTACGCAGGCTGGCTGCCCTGAGCAGGATGATCGGTGCCGACGTGATCCACAGCAACAATTACTCCGCCTGGCTGTATTCGGTGCTGGCGACCCGTCTGGGGGGCGCCGGGGTATGTGTGCATACCGAGCATTCCAGTGTCGAAGGCAGTGAACGGCGGCGTTACCTGCTGGAATGGCTGTTGTCCCATGGCACGCATTCCGTGATCGCTGTTTCGGAAAAGGTGCGGGACAACCTGGCAAGGCGCGCCCGCATCAGCGAGCGACGGCTGCATTACATCCCCAACGGCATAGACACCGCGCGCTTCGCACCGTTGCCCGAAGTCCGCGAGGCGGTGCGAAGCCGTTTCGGTCTGGCGGCGGGGGATGTCGTGGTGGGCGCTGTGGGCAGGCTGGTGCCGGTGAAGAACCATCGCCTGCTGGTGGAGGCGTTCGCCCGCGCACACAGGCACTGTGACCGACTGCGCCTGCTGCTGGTGGGCGAGGGCCCGGAGCGCGAGGCCATCGAGGCATCGATCGCCGAACAGGGCATGGGTGGTCAGGTGATCCTGGCGGGCGAGCGACAGGACATCGACAGTGTTCTCAACGCCATGGATATCTACGTGCTGTCGTCGTTCAGCGAGGGCATGAGCCTGAGCCTCCTGGAGGCGATGAGCGCCGGTCTGCCGGTAGTCGCCACGGCGGTAGGCGGCAACGTCGACCTGGTGGACGACGGGGTGAGTGGTCTGCTGGTTCCTTCCGCGGACGCAGCATCGATGCAGCAGGCCCTCGTGGACCTGGCCGCGGATGCGGAGATGCGGACCCGCATGGGTCAGGCATCACGGGAGATCGTGCTGGCCCGCTACAGCCGTGATGCCATGATCGGCCGCTACAGTGATATTTACCGGCGTGCCACGGCGAGGCATGACCCATGAGTCGGCTGAAGGTCGTCGTGTACACGGGCGAATTTCCGTCGCCGAACGATCCGGCCGGTGCGGTCTTCACCGAGCGGCTGGTCCGGGAACTGGGGGCGCATGCCGATGTGACCGTGGTCTGCCCCTTGCCCTGGAGCCCGGCCCTGGGCTGGCTGCGGGGACGGGGGGGTGACTGGGGCATCAGCGCCGGTGTGCCGCGGCATATGACATTCCGGGGCATGGATGTGTACTACCCCGTCTTTCCCGTCATACCCTGGCTTTCGCGGTTGTTCCTCGGCCTAACCGAGGCCCTGTGGACGTTCAGCCTGATGAGGCGCCTGAAGAAGGCCGGCAAGGTCGATGTCGTCAATGCCCATTTCATCTACCCGGACGGGGTGGCGGCGGCCATGCTGTGCCGCCTGCTGCGCCTGCCGCTGGTGCTGACCGCCCTGGGTTCCGACATCAACGTCTACGCCGGACTGGCGACGCGGCGTGTCCAGATCCAGTGGGCCCTGCGCAGGGCCAACGCGACGACCGCGGTCAGCCGGGCGCTGCTGGACCGCATCCGGGCGCTGGGCGCCGATAAGGCGCGCTTGCACCATATTCCGACCGGTGTCGACCAGGACCGGTTCAGTCCGGCGTCCGCCCCGGACAAGCGCCGCCTGCGCGCCGATCTCGGTCTGCGGGAAGAGGGCCGCTACCTGGTATTCATTGGCCGTCTGCACCCGGTAAAGGGGCTCGACTGCCTGGTGGACGCCATAGGCATGCTGCACCGGCAGGGTGGTCCGGGCTTCCATACCGTGCTGGTGGGGGATGGGTCACAGCGGCAGGCGCTGGAACGGCAGGCGGCCGAGCAGGCGCCGGGCTGCATCACCTTTGCGGGCGCCGCCGATCACGACAGGGTGGCGGACTGGATGCGCGCTGCGGATGTGCTCTGTCTGCCGAGCCGCATGGAAGGATTGCCCAATGTCGTGCTGGAGGCCCATGCCTGCGGCATCCCGGTGGTTGCGAGCCGGGTCGGCGGCATTCCCGAGCAGGTGGACGACGACAACGGCATTCTGGTTCCCCCGGGCGACGCCCGCGCGCTCGCCGGGGCGCTGGCGCAGGCTTTCGAGCGCCGCTGGGACAACGGGACCATCCGGCGCTCGGTGCAGTGGGCAGACTGGAAAGTCACGGCCCGGGCCTACGTCGACCTGTATCGCGACGCCCGCACGGAGGGCAGCTTGCAGCCATGAGTCTGAACCGGTTCATCAAGCAGCGTATCCTGTCGCCCTGGCTGGTCACCTGGCGTGTTCCGGCCGCCGTCGGTCGCGTCGCCTTCACATTCGACGACGGGCCGCACCCGCAAGTGACGCCCGAGGTGCTGGCGGTGCTGAAGCGCCACGGAGCGCGCGCCACCTTCTTCTGCGTCGGCGACAACATCGAGCGCCACCGGGACGTCGCCGGCGACATCCTCG
>DROT01000090.1 GCA_011321775.1 Gammaproteobacteria bacterium
ACGACGAATCCTTCGTACGCAGCTGGCGCCTGTACCTCGCCGGCTCGCTGGCCGGCTTCGACAGCGGCTGGCTGCAGCTGTTCCAGATCGTGTTCACCCGCACGGGCATGAACGACATCCCCTGGACCCGGGCACAGCTGTACCGACAGGAAGATGATCGAGGAACCAAGTCCTAGCCCCTTTCAGTTCCCATCAAAGGACTTCTCCCGGCCACCTGCCGCACCCACACCATCCGTCTTCCCCCTGTAAGAGCGGGCTTGCCCGCGAACAGCGCTGGGTTCGCGGGCAAGCCCGCTCCTACCACTACCCCCTATATTGCACGAAGGCGGCACAGCTTGCGCGATCAGCCCTGACTCCCGAGCCCTTCGTGCAATATAGGAACACCAGGAGCCGAGCCTGATGATGCCTCACGAATTGCCGAGCAAGTCGAGTTATAACGTGCTCGCGGTGGCCGATAGCTCGACTGCCACCGCATTCTTGTATGTACTGAACGGCCGATTAGCGACCAACTCCAGACGTACGTCATAAACAAAAACGGCCCCCGAAGGAGCCGTCGTTGATAACATCGCAGCGTTTACGCTTTGCTGCGTCGTGCTATGCCAATCAGTCCCAGCAAGCCGGAGCCAAACAGCCAGACAGCGGCGGGAACGGGAACTGTGGTTACTTCCAGGCGTATGTCGTCGAAACCGATGACAGGTAACTCCGGACCTGAATATAGAGAAAGATCACTGTCCTCGTAGTACCATCCATCGGCCCCTGTCCATCTGTAATAGGCGTAATCGATCGTCAATGGATCGATGCTATCCAGATCCGGGCCGGTGCCCCAGTTCGAAAAACCAGTATCGAGATAGATCGAGACGCCGTAGATGTTGTCTTTCTGGGTATCCCACTGGCTCCACCATGAAAAACTGCCGCCTCCCTCGGTCCAGGTATCCCCGCCGTTGGTACCATAGGCCAGGCCATAGAAGGTGGTCCCGTTGATATCCTTGAGCCATATGCCCAGGGTCTGGCTCAAGCTGTACTCGTAGATAGCCTCTGCATCATAGTCCTCCAGAACCAGTGTCAGATCACCCGTCCGGCCCCAGCCATAGAGTGCAAGATCGCTCATGCTGCCGTTGTAGGCGGACAGGTCGATGCTCGTTGACGTCATGGTGTATTCGGGCGGATATGTCTTATTGACCAGATCCATCGGATCCGTCGGAATCACTGCCGTATTCAGACCGAAATAATGGGCACCCGAATGGGACTGGAACGGATCATTGACCGAGGAATAGTCTTCGTCCGGCCACATGGTCTGATACGTTGACCAGCCGGTCAGGTCACCGGTTTCCGCCCCCGGATTGGTCACCGGAATATTGATTGGTGCGGCCTGGGCGCTTATTGCAACTGCGGACACTGCAGTGGCCAGCAGGGTCAGCAGGGTGTTTTTCGTTTTCATGTCGACTACCTCCTCCTTGTGCGCGCATTGTTTCGACTTCTTGTTGTGCGACCCGGCTGGGCACACCGATCGGTATACGACGTGGGTAGCAGCAAGAATCAAACCATATATGCTTTCTTTAACCTATTTAGTTGGTTAGCGAGAGGCGAACCGATATACACCTGTAAAAAGTGCAAAATTTCCCTGACAGTATTCTGGAAAATCTTACAAATGATCAGTTACAGACTGTCGGATGACGAAATCGTGGTTTGCTGCCTGAAAGCTGCAGTTAGGTCAGAACCTGCCCGTGAATCGGCGCGTGGATGAGTTCTTTTCAGTACCATGGAATGTTGTAGTCGGGTCGAATCCGGACATTACCGGCACCGCGCTGAATGACCAGCCGATCCGCATACGCCAAGGAATGAAAAACGACCCGAACCGGCCAGGGGCACTCAGCCCGACGCCAGCCTGTGGGCATGACGTGTCGTCTCCGGCAGGCGGTAGCGGGTGGTGCAGCGCAGCACGTAGTCGATGGCTGTCTCCAGGCTGACGCGGTGACCGATGGAGATGAACAGCGGGCTGACGTTGGTGCGCGTACGCACTACCGCGCCGACGACTTCGCCCTTGTGGGTCAGCGGTACCCAGCTGCCCTTGTCGGCGGGTACCTCCTCGTGTTCGCCGATCAGGCGCGACTTGGCGACGCCGATGCTGGGCAGATCGGTGAGCACCCCGAGGTGGCAGGCGAGACCGAAGCGGCGCGGGTGTGCCAGCCCCTGGCCGTCGCACAGCAGCAGGTCGGGGAGCTGCGGCAGTCGCGCCAGCGCCTGCAACACCGCCGGCAGTTCGCGGAAGGACAGGTAGCCCGGGATGTAGGGAAATACCGTCGGCCGCCGGGCGATGGCCTGTTGCTGCAGTTCCAGGCCGGGGAAATCGAGCACCGCCACCGCCGCCCGTGTCGTCTTGCCACCATCCTCGAAGCCGACGTCGACGCCGGCGACCCGGTGCACGGGTCCCAGCGCGTCCTCGCGGATCACCCGTTCGCTCAGGGCTTCCTGCAGCGCGCGCGCCGAGGCGACATCGGTCGGCCAGTCGCGCAGCAGGCTGCGGAGATTCACAGGCTCGCCAGTTCCACGTTGCTGAAGTTGCGGTGGTAGCGGTGCAGCGAGTCCACCTTGTGTTCCAGCGCCCCGATCACTTCGCGAAAGAAGTTGACGCCCTCGAGGCGGCCGGCCTCGTCCAGCCCGCCGGGGCTGAAGACGTTGATCTCCATCAGCCGGTCGCCGACGATGTCCATGCCGACCAGGAACAGGCCGTCCTGCACCAGCTTGGGCCGCACCGCGTGCGCCAGTTTCAGCATGTTCTCGTCGACCTCCGCCTTGCGCGCCACGCCGCCGGCGGTGATGTTGCTGCGTATGTCACCGTCACCGGCCTCGCGCACCCGGCGTATGGCGGCATAGCGCCCCTGGCAGCGCAGCGGCCGGCCGTTCATCAGGAACAGCCGCGTGTCACCGGCGACAACCCGGGGCAGGTATTCCTGCGCGATGACGTAGCCCTCGCTGCGCACGGCGTCGATCATCTGGTTGAGGTTGGCCTTCTCCGCCGGATCGACCAGGAACACGTTGTGCCCGCCGGAACCGGTCAGCGGCTTCAGTACCGCGGTGCCCCCCTCCTTGCGGATGAAGTCCTTGATCTCCTCGCGGTTGCGGCTGATCAGGGTGCGCGGGCGGATGTATTCGGGGAAGTACTGCAGGTACATCTTGTTCACCGCCCGCGACAGGCCGTCGGGATCGTTGAGGACGATAACACCCTTGCGCACCGCCAGGCGCCCGAAGTTGATGCCCGCCAGGCGCGCCCAGGGACGCGCGATCACGTCCTCGGCCGGGTCGTTGCGCAACAGGAGCACATCGAGCTCGTCGACGAGGATGCGTTCGGCACGCGCCGCGCCGCTGCGCAGGGCCTGCAGGTAGGATGCCGCGGAACGGTAGCGCCGCGACGGCGCCGAGCGCGCGTGCGCGTAGACGCTCTCGTCCGGACCGTAGACGAAATCGGCGACGTTGATGTACCACACCTCGTGTCCGAGCGCGGCCGCCGTCATGGCCAGCCAGGTGGTGGTGTAGGCCACCTTCTCGGTATCGATATCGTTGACCGCAAGCCCCAGCTTCATGTGCCGCACTCTCCCGCGAGTTGTTCCAGTGTCATTCCCCGGCGCAGCCGCGCCAGGCGTCCGGCGGCCTGTTCGCGCTGCAGGTGCCGCGGCTTCAGCAGCGGCGGTTGCAATACCCGCCGCCAGCCGAGTTCCTGCACCAGCGGCAGGTACTCCAGTGCAATCTTGCCGCGCAGCAGATCCTCCAGTTCCCCGCCCTCGCCCAGGTGCCGCAACAGTGCCAGCAGGCCACGAAGGTAGACGGCATCCTTGGTGAAACCACCACCGCGACAGACGCGCATGGCGATATCGAAGGCGGTACGCGGCTCGAATCCCTGCTCCCGGGTGAGTTCCCGGAAGATGTCGACGAACCCTGCGCCCTGACTGACGGCGTGGACCGCGAGCACGCGCGCGGCCAGCAGCCGCAGGCGACCGCAATCCAGTTCCCCGACCAGGTATTCCGACAGCACCGCCAGTCCCTCCTGCAGGGGTTCGTAGTCCGCCATGCCGGCATACAACAGGCGGAACGGCTGGGCGCGGCCATTGTAGTAGGTCAGCACGTGGGTACCGATCTCGTGCGCCAGGGTCGCCTCCACCCGCCCCACCGGCACCCGCGCTTCGTGAGCGATGAGAAAGTTGCCGTGCGATACCATGACACCGCTGATGTCGTCGCGCACCTCCACGCGTGCCGCCAGCTGCGGCAGCTGCGCCCGGTAATGGTCGAGTTCGGCGCGCGCACGCTCGGCGAAACGCCCGGCATCGAGCAGCCGCGTGTTACCCCGGGGTGCAGGCGGCAGCTGTGCCAGCAGGGCACGGGCCTGAGTCAGCAGTTCCTCTTCCACCGGCGCATAGACCTGCAGGCTGCCGTGCAGGAAACGCGGGCTGCAGCGATCGGCCACCATGGTGATCTGGCGTTCCAGTTCGTCGCGCTTGGCGGCGAACAGCCACGCCAGGGTGGGATCCTCGATGCGCTCGACCGGCACCCCGAACAGTTCGCGTTTCAGCAGGTCCGGGTCCACCGGCCGTGGCCGGTAGTGAAACTCGGGGGCCCGTTCGAAGCCCCGCTCTGCGAACGACTCCCAGGCCGCTGCGCCATTCACCGGCGTAACGTGCAGCAACAGGTCGAAACGCTGGTCGATGGCCGCCAGCATGCGGTCCACCTCCTGCACGACCGGCGTCATGGCGTGGCGCCCCAGCTCGTGGTAGTGCGCCGGCCGCTGGCGCGTGAAGGCGTGTGCGAAGGCGAAGAAACCCTCCTTGAGCGCGTGACCGAGGGTGCGCTGCAGTTCGCGCAGGTCCAGCGGCAGGAGTTCGCCGGTGGCGCCGTCGCGATACACCGGGCTCACTTCCAGGCCCAGGATATGGACGCCCGGCATCGGCGCCTGCGCTTCCAGCAACGGCTCGAGCGCGGGCGGCCGCACCCGTTCGCGGTAGTCCAGCGCCACCTGTGCCGGCCGTCCTTCCAGGCGGATCTTCAACAGGGCGCTCTCGAACGCTTCCAGCAGGGCATCGGGCGCACCCTGCGCCGGCGCCACCAGCCGGAAGGCCGGCCGCCGGCCCGCCTCCGCCGCGACTTCCCGGGGCGCCGACCACAGTTCCAGCAGCAGGGCGGCACCGAAGCCCTCCACCTGGGTGCCGGCGATGCAGCCCAGCAGCTGCCGCAGGCCGGGCAGCGCCGCCGGCTCGCCCGGCGCCAGCAGGTAGGCGGCCTGCCCCGGCAGCAGGCGGCTGGTGCCGGCATCGGGCCGATCCGGGGGCCGGCGGTAGACGCACAGGAAGGGCAGTTCACGATCGATGTGCACCCGTCCCCAGCCCGGCAGCCGGCGGCGCACGCGCCCGTTGTGCCGCAGCTGCCCGCAGATCTCCTCGACCAGTTCGGGTGAAATCGCCGTTGCAGCCACCGTGGCCCTGCCCCCTGTCGCTCAGTCGCCCGCCGGGCGTCGTTCCAGACTATAGCGCGCAAAGGCACGGGTGGCGCGGTCCTCGAAGCCCTTTTCGGTGCGAACGATGAAGAATGCCACCAGCCCTTCACGCTCGGCGAGTTCGAAACCGGCCCCGGGACCGAGCACGTCCAGCGCCGTCGCCATGCCGTCGGCGTACATGGAACTCGCTGCCAGAACGGTCACCGAGGCCAGATGATGGCTCACCGGCCTGCCGGTGCGCGGATCGATGGTATGGGAATAGAGACGCCCCTGCTGGCGGAAGTAGTTGCGGTAGTCACCCGAGGTGGCGACGGCGACATCGCTCAGTGCGACCACGGCATACACGCTGCGCTGACCGGGTTGCGGACGCTCGATGCCGATACGCCAGGGCTGCCCCCCGGCCTTGTGCCCGCTGGCGCGCATTTCGCCGCCGACTTCGACCAGGTAGTCGTCCACACCCTGCGCGGACAGATAGTCCGCGACCACATCCACGGCGTATCCCTTGGCAATGGCGGAGAGATCGACATGGAGATCGCCGCGGTCCTTTTTCAGCGCCGGCGGCTGGCGGCGAACGTGCAGCTTGCGGTAACCCACCCGCGCCAGCGCCCCCCGGATGGCCGCCTCCTCCGGCACCCGGTCTTCGCCGGGCTCGGGGCCGAAGCCCCACAGGTCGACCAGCGGCGCGACGGTCACGTCGAAGGCGCCGTCGCTGAGCGCGGAGATGCGCTGCGCTTCGGCGATCACCCGCACCAGTTCCGGCGAGGCCGGCACCCAGTCGGTCGACGGGTTGCGGTTGAAGCGTGACAGTTCCGAATCTGCCCGGTAGGTCGACATGCGGGCGTCGACCTCCTCCAGTCGCCGCTGCACGCCCCGCTGCAGGGCATACAGGTCGAACCATGCCGACAATCCGGCCAGCCGCACGCTGTAGCTGGTACCCATGGTGAAACCTTCGAAGCCGGCCTGCGGTGGCAGGCGTTGGCTGCAGGCGGCGAGCAGCAAGGCGCAGCTCGCGAACAGCAGGGCACAGAAACGCGAACGCATGGCTCAGAGCCTGGCCGGGTCCACCACCACGTGGCGGATGCGTGACAGGTTCCAGCTGTAGCTCAGGTGCACCAGGCCGTCCGGCGCCTGGATGACCGCCGGGTAGGAGTATTCGCCGGCGCCACCTTCCAGCTGCAGCACATCGCGCCAGCGACGGCCGTCGCGCGACAAGGCGATGCCGAGTTTCGAACGGCGCCGCTTCGAGCGGTTGTAGACCAGCAGCTGGCGGCCGTCGGCCAGGCTGACGGCGTCGGTGCCGGAATTGGGATTGGGCAGGACGGTGAGTTCCAGCGCACTCCAGCGGTCGCCACCGTCGAGCGACCAGCTCTCCGCCAGGCGCCCGTGCTTGCTGCGACACAGCAGTTGCAGCCGGCCGTCCGCATAACGGAGCACGCTCGGCTGGATCGCCTGCAGCGGGCGGTCGCTGTCGAGCGGCTCGATCCGTTCCCAGGAGACGCCCAGATCGCGGCTGCGTTCCAGGTGCACCCGCCAGCCCTGGTGCTCGATACTGGAAGGACTCAACAGCTCCCCGGCCGCGAGTTCCACCGGCTTGTTCTTGATCGGTCCCAGCACGCCCTCGGGCAGACGCCACGGTTCGGACCAGCTCAGGCCACCGTCGGCGGAGCGCATGCACATCCCCCACCAGGTCTTCGGCCGCGCACCCACCTTGTAGAACAGCAGCAGCGGTCCGCCACTGGGCTGGAACAGCACCGGGTTCCAGCAGGCGAGACGTTCGCCCCCGGGCTGCACGCCATTGGCCACCTCGCGCGGCGGCGACCAGCCGTCGCCCTCGTTCAGCGATACCAGGATGCTGACGTCGGGCCGCGACTCCAGCGAGCCGCCGAACCAGGCCGCCACCAGCCGCCCCTGCGAAACGCAGAGGGTCGAGGCGTGGCTCATGCCGTGGGCGCTGTGCTCGAAGACAAAACCGTCATCAATGATGGCGGGATGCCGCAGGCGTCGCGGCCCGCCTCCCAGCAAGGCAGTGCTGGCAGCGACCCAGCTGCTCATTCTTCGGAACAGGAGGCGATTGGTGAACATGAAACCTGCCGGCAATTGTACAACCACCCTATGGTAAAACTTCCAGGCGCTTCCTGCGGAGCGCATTTCCCTCCGTCGAGGAAGGTATTTGCGCGGACGGCCGGTGATCGTAACTGCAACCGCAAGCCCGGCCCGGCCAGGCGCCGTTGCCCCCGACCCTGCATATGACAGCGTCGTTTTCCAGCCGCTATAATCGCCGCCACGATCCACACCGGCCGACCATGCCCCATGAGGGACACCCCCGAGCTTTCCCAGATTCTGCACCGGCTGAGCTGCAGCCTTCCGCCGGCGGACGACCCTCGCCTGCGGCACACCGAGCTGTTCAGTCTGACCCTCGACACGCCCGGCTTCCGTCTCTCCACCCTGCCCCCGCTGGAGCCACCATTCCTCTACTGGCACAGCCCGCAGCAGGACTGCAGGCGCCTGGGCATCGGCCGGGTACACGCCACCCCTGCCCATGGGCCGCAGCGCCTTGCCACCCTGGGCGAGGGACAGCGACGACTGCAACAACACTGGCTCCACGAAAATGTATCCGCGGACGGCCGCACCGCTCCCGCCCTGTTCTGCGTCGCAGGCTTCGACCCTGACGACGACATGCAGGGTCCCTGGGAGGGCCTGCCCAACAGCACCCTGCTGTTGCCGCGACTGCTGTTCCACGAGCGCGGCCGGCGCTCCACCCTCACCCTAAGCTGCACCAAAGCAGAGCTGCAACAGCGTGAACGCCTGCTGACCGAGTGGTCGCAGCAGCTGGCGCTGGTGTACAGCGCCGTTTCCGACGCCGGCGGTGGTCCGGATGAGAACAGCGTGGCCCTGTGCCGCCGGACAGACGGCGACGACGACTGGCACGGCATGGTCCGCGAGGCCATCGGCGCTATCGAGGCCGGACAGCTGCAGAAAGTGGTCGCGGCGCGCAGCGTTCGGGTGGCGGCTGAACGGCCCTTCTCGGTAGCGGCGGTGCTCGCGCGCCTGGAACGGCTGTACCCTTCCTGCCAGCTGCTGGCCATCGGCCTCGACGAACGCACCCTGGTCTCGGCCACACCGGAACGCCTGGCATCGCTGCACGCCGGCATCATCGAGTGCGACGCCCTCGGCGGCACCACCGGGCGCGCGCCGGATCCGCGCCACGATCACAGCCTGGGTCTGCGCCTGCTCAACAGTCGCAAGGCGCGACACGAACACGCGCTGGTGGTGGAAGCCATCCGTGACACCCTGACACCGCTGTGCACCCGCCTCGAGGTACCGAAGAACCCCGGTATCGAACGACTGCGCAACCTGCAGCACCTGAAAACCACCCTTCGCGGCACGCTGCGGCCCGGCACCGGACTCCTGGAGGTCGCGCACCGCTTGCACCCCACACCGGCGGTTGCCGGCACGCCCACCGCGGCGGCCTGCGACTGGTTGCAGCGCCACGAGAACCTCAGGCGCGGCTGGTACAGCGGGCTTGCCGGCTGGCTGCACAAGGATGGCGGCGGCGAGCTCGCAGTGCTGCTGCGCTGCGCGCTGCTGCGGGGAAGTGAGGCCGAACTGTTCGCCGGTGCCGGCATCGTCGCCGACTCCGATCCGGCGGCGGAACTGCACGAGACCGGCATGAAGCTGCGGGCCATGTACGAAGCGCTGCAGGGCGAGCCGGATTGCCGGAAACTGGCGGCGACGCCGGGACGCCGGGCCCGACGTTCGTGAGTGACACCGCTGCCCGCAACCTGCAGCGGGCCCTGGCGCTGATCGACGGCATGGCGGCTGCCGGTGTGCAGCGGGCCGTTGTCTCTCCCGGCTCACGCTCGACGCCGCTGGCGCTGGCCTGCGAACTCCATCCTTCCATCGAGACCCGCGTGCTGATCGACGAGCGCTGCGCCGCCTTCCACGCCCTCGGCCTGGCGCGCGCCACCGACACCCCGGCGATCCTGATCGCCACCTCCGGCAGCGCGCCGACCCACTGGCATCCGGCCGTGGTCGAGGCCGACCAGGCCATGGTACCGCTGTTACTGCTGACGGCCGATCGCCCGCCGCGACTGCAGGGCTGCGGCGCCAACCAGACCATCGACCAGACGCGCCTGTTCGGCTCGGCCACGCGCGCCTTCCTGGCCCCCGGGCTGGATGACGGAGACGGCGACTACCTGCGCGCCCTGGGGGTGCGCGCCGTCCACCAGAGCCGCTGGCCGCTGCCCGGACCGGTGCAGCTCAACCTGCCCTTCGAGGAACCCCTGGTGCCGCAACGGCTGCCGGCGCCGCCACAGACGCCGCGCCCGGTGGCGGTGGAAATACCCGGGCTGCAGGCACCGGATCCGCAGCTGGAACGGGTAGCCGCCATCCTCGGCAGGGGACCGGGGCTCATCGTCTGCGGTCCCGGCCATTTCGGAGCGGATTTTGCCGGGACCGTCAGCACCCTGGCGGGCGCGCTCGAATGCCCGCTGCTGGCCGACCCGCTGTCCGGCCTGCGCTTCGGCGACCACGAACGGCGACGGGTCCTGGCCCGCTATGACAGCTTTCTGCGCGACCCGGTCTTTTGCCGCTCACACCGGCCGGAATGGGTGCTGCGCTTCGGCGCCGTGCCGGTGTCGAAGCCGCTGCAGGTCTGGCTCGAGGATCTGCCCGCCGGCCGGCTGCTGCTGACCGACCCGCACGGACGCTGGCCGGACCCCGGGCACGGGGTCGGCGAGATGCTGCGCGCCACGCCGGCGTTGCTGTGCCGGCAGCTGCTGGCGCGCGCACCGGGGGCGGGGCCGGCCGGCTGGCTGCAGGACTTTCTCCAGGCCGAGGCGGCCGCCGAACAGCGGATGCGGAACGCCGTACGGGAGGACGGCTGGTTCGAGGCACAGCTGGTCGACGATCTGCTGGAACAACTGCCCGCCGGCAGTCAGCTGTTCGTCGGCAACTCCATGCCGGTGCGCGAACTGGACGCCTTCTCGGGCACGCGGCCGAAGGCACTGCGGCTGTTCGCCAACCGCGGCACCAGCGGCATCGACGGTCATGTCTCCACCCTCCTCGGCCTGGCGCGCGCCGCCGCGCCGGACACCCGGACGGTCGGACTCATCGGCGACCTCGCCTTCTGCCATGACCTCAACGGCCTGCTGGCGGCGCCCGGCTGTGACGCCACCCTGGTGGTGATCAACAACGGTGGCGGCGGCATCTTCCGTTACCTGCCCCAGTCCGGTCTGGAAACCTTCGAGCGCTACTGGCTGACGCCCACGGGCCTCGACTTCAGCCACGCCGCCAGGCTGTACGGCGTGCCCTTCCGGCGCGTCGAGGACGCCGCGTCCTTCCGCGCGGCATTCGCCGACAGCCTGCGCCAGCCCGGCGTCAAGCTCATCGAGGCGCGGATCGACCCGCAGCGCAGCCTGGAACTGCACCGCGCCTGTCATCCGTCGCTGTGAGTCCCGTACCGCCCCAACCGGCTTTCGGGTAAGCTGTCAGGCTCGCTGGCCGAGCGCTCGACCGCGAGTCCGACTGTTCATCACCAAGGAACGCCGCCATGCACTGGGAGACGGTTACCGAACTGGAATTCTCCGACATCCTCTACCACCGCTGCGGGGGGATCGCACGCATCACCATCAACCGCCCCGAGGTACGCAACGCCTTCCGCCCGGAGACGGTGGAGGAACTGCGTCAGGCCTTCCACCACGCCCACATGGATGCCGATATCGGCGTCATCATCCTCACCGGCGCCGGCGGGCAGGCCTTCTGTTCCGGCGGCGACCAGAAGGTACGCGGCAACCAGGGCGGGTATCGCGACCGCGAAGGCGTGCAGCACCTCAATGTGCTCGACCTGCAGATGCAGATCCGGCGGCTGCCGAAGCCGGTGGTGGCCATGGTGGCCGGCTACGCCATCGGCGGCGGCCACGTGCTGCACCTGGTATGCGACCTGACCATCGCCGCCGACAATGCCCGCTTCGGCCAGACCGGCCCGCGGGTCGGCAGCTTCGACGCCGGTCTCGGCGCCGGTCTGATGGCGCGCACCGTGGGCCTGAAGAAGGCCAAGGAGATCTGGTTCCTGTGCCGTCAGTACGATGCCGGGGAGGCCCTGGAGATGGGGCTGGTCAACGCCGTGGTGCCCCTGGAACGGCTGGAGGAAGAGACCGTCGACTGGTGCCGCGAAATGCTGCGCCATTCGCCGACCGCCTTGCGGGTGCTCAAGTCGGCCTTCAATGCCGACACCGACGGCCTCGCCGGCATACAGGAACTGGCGGGCAACACCACGGCACTGTTCTACATGAGCGACGAGGCCCGGGAGGGACGCGATGCCTTCCTGGAAAAACGCCCGCCGGACTTCAGCCGCTTCCGGCGGCGCCCCTGAGGGTCCCGCCCCTTGTCCCAGGACCACCACCTGCCTGAAGCCGGCTCCACCCGGCCGATGTCGCCGCTGAAGACCTGGCTGCTGGCGATCCGGCCCAAGACCCTGAGCCTTGCGGTGGTACCGGTACTGGTCGGCACGGCGCTGGCCTGGGCCGAGTGGCAGACTTTCCACTGGGGACCGCTGCTGGCGACCCTGGGCGCGGCCCTGTTGATCCAGATCGGCACCAACCTGCACAACGACGTCGCCGACTACGAGCGTGGCGCCGACACGCCGCAACGGCTGGGTCCGCAACGCGCCACGGCGGAGGGCTGGCTCGGCGCACGGCAGGTACGGCGCGCCGCCCACCTCGCCTTTGCCACGGCCTTCGTCCTCGGCATCTACCTGGTATGGCTGGGCGGCTGGCCGATCGCCGTACTCGGCCTGCTGTCGCTGGCCGCCGGCTATGCCTATACCGGCGGACCGCGTCCACTGGCCTACACGCCACTGGGAGAACTGTTCGTGTGGCTGTTCTTCGGCATCGCCGCCGTCACCGGCAGCGCCTGGCTGCAGGGCCTGCAGTGGTCCTGGCTGGCGCCGCTCACGGGCGCCGCCGTCGGACTGCCGGCCGCGGCGGTGCTCATGGTCAACAACTATCGCGACCTGGATACCGACCGCGAGGCCGGCAAGCACACGCTCGCCGTCACCCTCGGTCGACCCGCCGTCCGCTGGCTCTATGCGGCGGCCCTGTGTGCCCCGCCGCTGGTGACCCTGGCGTTACGCGCCGCGGGTATCGGCGGCGCACAGCTGTTCCTGCCCTGGCTGGCACTGCCGCCGGCGCTGGTGCTGGTGCGGCAGCTGTGGCGCGCCCCCATCGACGCCGGCCTCAACCGGTTGCTGGCGGCCACCGCCCGCTGGCAGCTGCTGTTCGGCGGCCTGCTGTGCCTCGCGCTGGTGTTGTAGGGTGTCCCTGCAACTGCAGTTGCGGCCCTATGCCCTTCCCCTGCGACAAGCCTGGCCCGGCGGAGGAGAACATTTCGCAGAGCGACGCGGCCTGATTGTCTGCGTCCGCGACCGCGAGGGACGATACGGCTATGGCGACTGCGCGCCGCTACCAGGGCTGGGCAGCGAGACGCTGGCCGAAGCCCGGCAGGCGTTGCTGCATTGCCAGCTGCCGCTGCGGCAGCTGGATGCCGAGACCGCCCTGGACGCCCTGCCGCTGGATGCCGCGACGACGCCGGCCGCGCGCTGCGGACTGGAGACCGCGGTGCTGGACCTGCTGGCACGACGACAGGCAAGACCCCTGTACCGCTGGCTGGACAAGGACGCGCCCGGCCGGGTGAAGGTCAACGCCATGATCGGTTCGCTCGACGAAGACAGCGCCGCACGGATCGCCGGGATGCCCGGCTATTCGGTGTTCAAGTTCAAGCTGGGAATGGCGTCGCTGCAACAGGACATCGAGCAGTTGCAGCGCCTGGCGATGCAGCTTCCGGGAGAGATCCGTCTGCGTCTCGACGCCAACCGCGCCTGGACGGTACCCGAGGCCGTCCGCTTCATCGACGCCTGTGCCGGCCTGCCCGTGGATTGCCTGGAAGAACCGCTGGCGCAGCCGACCCTGGAGGCGCTGGATCGCCTGCAGGCGCGCGCCGGCTTTGCGCTGGCGCTGGACGAATCACTGCCGCACTTTGCCGTCGACGAGCTCGTGACCAGCACGGCGGTGCAGCGCCTGGTGCTCAAGCCGGTACTGTGCGGCGGCCTGCTGCCGGCGCTGGCAATCGCGCGCCGGGCGCAGGCTGCAGGCATCGGCTGCGTGATCACCACCGCCGTCGACAGCGCCGTGGGCGTGCGGGCGGCCGCTCATCTCGCGGCCGCCGTCGAGGCCGGCGGGCCGGGCCTCGCGCACGGGCTGGCAACCGGCGCCTGGCTGGTGCAGGATGTGGCCGAGGCGCTGTTCATCGAGGATGGCCTGGCCCGTCCGGGGGAAAAGGCGGGCCTGGGCATTTCCTCCTTGCAGCGGTAGGCGGACAGGGAGAGCGAAGTGACCGAGGAAACCGTCTTCACCGAACCGTTCATCGTCCCGCTGCAGGACGTCGACGCCGCCGGCGTGGTGTTCTTCGCCCACGCCTTCCGCTACGCCCATGAAACCTTCGAGCGCTTCATGGCGCACATCGGCCATCCGCTGCCCGAACTGCTCGGCGCGGGCGAGTATCTCCTTCCCCTGGTACATGCCGAAGCCGAGTACCAGAAGCCGCTGCGCCACGGTGACCGGTTCGAGGTACAGCTGTGGATCAGCCTGCTGGGCGAGCACAGCTTCCATGTCAGCTGCCGCATCGTCGATGCCGCCGGCGAGGAGTGCGTCACCCTCACCAGCATCCACGTGCTGACCGAACGCGCTGACGGGCAGCCGGCCACCCTCCCTCCGCCGCTGCGTGAGGCCCTGGCCATCTACACACCCCCGGTAGGCGGATAGCGTCGACGCCTGAGACCGCGCTAATGCCGGCCCGAGCGGCGCCGTTAGCAACGGTAGATGGGCGGGTCGCGCAAAAGCGAGGATTTGCTTGCAATCGCGCGGCAACCGCGCCAGAGTAAGCCCCTGGATGAACTATCGGCGCTTTATTCATGAAAAGGCTTCTGTTTTTACTTAGTCTTGCTGCCATCCTTCACGCCGGGAGCGCCTGGCCGGAGGAAGCAGCCAGGGGGGTGCGGCTGGCAAAGGCGGATACGAGCTCGCAAGGCAGCCGCTGGGCGGCCCTGAACCCGCGCCGACTCAAACTGCGTTCGGCCTCGGCGCTGGTGGTCGATCGCGCCGGCAACCTGATCTACGCCAAGGAACCCGACAAGGCACGGCCGATCGCCTCCATCACCAAGCTCATGACCGCCATGGTGACGCTGGACGCCGGGCTGCCGATGAAGGAACGCATCACCATTACCAAGGCGGATCGCGACCTGCTGCGCCTGACCGGCTCGCGCCTGAAGTACGGCGCCACCCTGAGCCGCGAACAGCTGCTCCGTCTGGCCCTGATGGCCTCGGAGAACCGCGCCGCCAGCGCCCTCGCCCGCAGCTACCCGGGCGGCAGGAAAGCCTTCGTGCGCGCCATGAACCGCAAGGCCCGGGCACTGGGCATGAAGCACAGCCATTTCGTCGATCCGGCCGGCCTGGATGCCCGCAACGTCGCCTCTGCGCGCGATGTCGCCACCATGGTCCGCGCCGCACGCGAGTATCCCCTCATCCGCCAGGCCACCACGACCCGCACCGCCACCGTCTACCCCTACAAGGGTCGCGGCCCGCTGCGTTTCGGCAATACCAACCGCCTGCTGCGCAACAAGGCCTGGCATATCCGCCTGAGCAAGACCGGCTACATCAACGAGGCCGGACGCTGCCTCACCATGGAGACGGAATTCGCCGGCAAACCGGTTATCATCGTACTGCTCAACTCGTTCGGCAAACTGACGCCCTTCGGCGACTCAAACCGCATTCGCAAGTGGATCGAGCACGGCAGCAGCAGCTGAGACATTGATCCACCCCTGCAGGATGCATGAAGGAGACCGGCCCCATGCAGCTGCAGAGCTTCCCGGCACGCTTCCTGACCATCGTTCTGGCATCCGCTCTCGCGGGCGCCGGCGCGGCGGCCGAGCCACCATCGGTCTCCACCCGCGCCATCGTGGTCTTCAACACCGTCTGTGCCCGCTGCCACGAGGGCGAGTGCAGCGGCCGCCTCAGTTTCGATGAATCCTTTGCGCGCTCGCGCGGCCACATGGCCCGTCACTACCCTCCGGCCGAACAGCAGGAGCCGCTGCGACGGGGGCTGTTCACCGCCCTCGCCTACATGAAGGATCACTGCGCCTACTACCCGATGCCGTCGAAGGTGCCGCCCGGGCGGACCTGGAACCGCGACCAGCTCGAGTCCCTCTCGACCGGCGACGACAGCGCCTGGTTCGTCCCCGCGGGCAGGCTGGCGCCCGGGCGCTACCAGCTGCAACTGGATCTTGCCGCCGACCGCCTGGTCACCGTGCAGCTCACCAACGAGCGCTTCGAAACCGCCATCGAGAACTGTTACGACAGCCACGCCGGGCAGCTCCGTATCCCCTTCACCATCGACGACGCCGGAAACTACTATGTCCGCCTGTACGTGCGCCGGCCGGTGACCCTGACCCGCCTGGCCATCCGGCCCGAGTAGATGGACACGGCCAGCGTCTTCCGGGTACGCGGCCTGCGCAAGGTCTACCGCATGGGCGAGGTCGAGGTGCACGCCCTGCGCGGTGTCGACCTCGATCTCTACGGCGGCGAGCTGGTGGTCGTGCTCGGCCCTTCCGGCAGCGGCAAGTCCACCCTGCTCAACATCCTCGGCGGTCTGGACACCGCCAGCGATGGCGAGGTGCGCTACCGCGATCTCGACCTGACCCACGCCGACGAAGCCACGCTCACCGACTACCGCCGCCGTCACGTCGGCTTCGTGTTCCAGTTCTACAATCTCATCCCCAGCCTCACGGCGCGCGAGAACGTGGCCGCGGTCACCGAGATCTCCGACTCACCCATGGCGCCGGAACGGGCGCTGGCGCTGGTGCAGCTGCAGGAGCGCATGGACCACTTCCCGGCGCAGCTCTCGGGCGGCGAGCAGCAGCGCGTGGCCATTGCGCGCGCCATCGCCAAGAACCCGGCGGTACTGCTGTGCGACGAGCCGACCGGCGCACTCGATTCCACCACCGGCATCGTGGTGCTGCAGACCCTGGAGCGCGCCAACCGGGAACTGGGCACCACCACCGTGCTGATCACCCACAACGCCGCCATCGCCGCCATGGCCGACCGCGTGCTCCATATCGCCGACGGCCGCGTCGGCGAGGTGCAACACAATGAACGGCGACGACCGGCGTCGGAACTGTCCTGGTAGTCGCGGAGCGGGCCGGTGCGCGCACTGAACCGCAAGCTGTGGCGTGACCTGTGGCACCTGCGCGGCATGGTGGCCGCCGTGGCGCTGGTGCTGGTCGGCGGCGTGGCGACCTACATCATGTCGCTGTCCACCTATGACTCCCTGCTGTTCACGCGCCAGAGCTACTACCGCGAGCAGCGTTTCGCCGAGGTGTTCGCCAGTCTCAAGCGGGCACCGCAGACGCTGCGGGCGCGTATCGCCGACATCCCCGGCGTCAACCGGATCCAGACGCGCGTGGTCGCCAGCGCCCGGCTGGACATCCCGGGCTACCACGAGCCGGTGAGCGCGCGGCTGATCTCGCTGCCGGGAAGCGGCCAGGCGCTGCTGAACGTCCCCTACCTGCGCCGCGGGCGCCTGCTGCGGGCCGGCCGCGACGACGAGGTACTGGTCAACGAGGCCTTTGCCGAGGCCCACGGCCTCGCGCCGGGCGATCGCATCGCCGCGGTCGTCAACGGGCGCCGCCGGCAGCTGCGCATCGTCGGGGTGGTGCTGTCGCCGGAATACATCTACCAGATCGCGCCGGGGGCGGTGTTTCCCGACTTCGAGCACTACGGCATCCTGTGGACCGGACGCAAGGCGCTGGCCGCCGCCTATGACATGGAGGACGCCTTCAACGACGTGGCCCTCAGCCTCTATGCCGACGCCTCGCCGCAGGACGTGGTCGAGCGGCTCGACCGGCTGCTGGCACGCTATGGTGGTCGCGGCGCCTACCTGCGCAAGGACCAGCTGTCACACCGTTTCCTCAGCCAGGAGCTGCGCGGCCTCAGGACCATGGCGGTGGTATTTCCGACCATCTTCCTGGGCGTCGCCGTGTTTCTGCTCAACGTCATACTCAATCGCCTGATCAACACCCAGCGCCAGCAGATCGGCATCCTCAAGGCCTTCGGCTATCGCGACCTCGAGGTCGGGCGGCACTATGCGGCGCTGGTCCTGTGCATCGTGCTCCTCGGCACCGCCCTCGGTATCCTCGCCGGCATCTGGCTGGGGAAACTGCTCAGCGCCGTCTACACGGACTTCTACCGCTTTCCCTTCCTGCACTACCGGCTGGAGCCGCGGGTGGTCGCCGGCGCCGTGCTGTTTACCCTGGCCACCGGCATCGTCGGCACCCTCTACGCGGTGCGCCGGGTGGTACGCCTGCCGCCCGCCGAGGCCATGCGCCCGGAGGCGCCGCCGGTCTACCGTCCGTCCCTGATCGAACGCCTGGGACTGCAGCGGCTGCTGTCACAGCCGACCCGCATGATCGCGCGCCACCTCGAGCGCCACCCCCTCAAGACACTGCTGTCGCTGGCCGGCCTGGCCGCCGCCTACGGTATCGTCATGGTGGCCAATTTCCAGGAGGACGCCATCCACTACATGATCGACGTGCAGTACTCCATGGCACAGCGCCAGGACATGACGGTGATGCTGACCGAGCCCGTCAGTCACCGCGCCCTGTACTCGCTGGCCAGCCTGAGGGGGGTACGGCAGGTCGAGGGCATGCGTTCGGTGCCGGCGCGGCTGCGCCACGGGCATTACAGCCACCGCGGCTCGATCCAGGGCCTGCAACCCGGGGGCGACCTGCGCAGGGTACTGGACGGCGACCTGCAGCGGGTGCCGCTGCCGACGGAAGGCGTGGTGCTGACCGACTACCTGGCCGACATGCTGCATCTGCGCCCGGGCGATTCGCTCACCGTGGAAGTGCTGGAAGGCGAGCGCCCGGTCCTGGAGGTGCCGGTCGCCGGGCTGACCAGTGAATACCTGGGAGTATCGGCCTACATGCGCCGCCAGGCGCTGAACCGGCTGATGAAGGAAGGTGATCGCGTCAACGGCGTCCTGCTGGCCGTGGACCGGGAGCGTCACCCGCAGGTCTACCGCCAGCTGGAGGAGATGCCGGCGGTGGCGGCCACCGTCGTGCGCGCCAGCGCGGTGAAGAGTTTCTACCGCACCATGCAGGAGACCATCCTGTTCTTCTCCTCGGTGGCCTCCGCCCTCGGCGCCATCATCGCCTTCGGCGTGGTCTACAACAGCGCGCGCATCGCCCTGTCGGAGCGCAGCCGCGAACTGGCCAGCCTGCGGGTGCTGGGTTTCACCCACGGGGAGATCGCCTATATCCTGCTGGGGGAACTGGCGCTGCTGGTGCTGATGGCGGCGCCCCCCGGTTTCCTGTTCGGACGCTTCCTGTGCGCCTACCTGGCGGACGCCTTCCGCTCCGACCTGTATCGCGTGCCGCTGGTGCTGGAGGCGCACACCTACGCCTTCGCCGCGAGCGTGGTGCTGGTATCGGTGCTATTGTCCGGCTTCATGATGTGGCAACGGCTGCGACGACTGGACCTGGTGGCAGTACTGAAGACGCGCGAATGAAACGGCACCCACGACCAACGGGCCACGCGACATGCGACTGAAACGAAAGGCCGGCATGCTCTTCACCCTCCTCGCCGTTCTTGCGGCGCTGCTGTGGGGGTTCTGGCCGCGACCGCTGCTGGTGGACGCCGCGCCGGTGGTGCGCGCGCCCATGGAGATCAGTGTCGACGAGGAAGGCCGCACCCGCGTCAAGGACCGTTTCCTGATCTCGGCACCGGTCGCCGGCGTGCTGCGCCGTATCCGCTTCGAGGTGGGGGACTGCGTGCACAGCGGCCAGCCGCTGGCCACCCTGGAGCCGACGCGGCCACCGGTGCTGGACGCCCGCAGCCGGGCGCAGGCCGAGGCACGCGTGGCCGCCGCCCGCGCTGCCGTCAAGAGCGCCCGGGAGAAGGCCGCGGCCGCGGCTGCGGACGCTGAATTCGCGCGCGCCGAGTACCGGCGCAGGAAGGAACTGCGCAGCCGCTCGGCCGTGGCCGAGGAAGCGCTCGACATGGCGCGCAGCAAGTTGCATCAGGCGGAAGCCACCCTGCGTTCGGCACGGTTCGCGGTCGACGTGGCGCGCTTCGAACTGGAGGCGGCGCGCACGGCACTGGAATACACGGCGGCGAAGAACGGCAGTGAACCCGAGGTCACGGTGGAGATCCGTTCACCGGTCGACGGCTGCGTGCTCGCCGTGTACCACAAGAGCGAAGGCGCCGTCAGTCCCGGTGATCCGGTGATCGAGGTCGGCGACCCGGCGGCGCTGGAAGTGGCGGTGGACGTGCTGTCGGCCGACGCCGTGCGCATCCGCCCGGGCACCCGCGTGGTGCTGGAGCACTGGGGCGGGAAGCCGCCCCTGGAGGCCGTGGTGCGCACCGTGGAACCCGTGGCCTTCACCAAGGTGTCGGCGCTGGGCGTGGAGGAACAGCGGGTGTGGGTCATCGCCGACATCGTGTCGCCGCGCGAACAGTGGCAGACGCTCGGCGACCGCTACCGCGTGGACGCACGCTTCATCCTCTGGCAGGGCAGCGAGGTGCTGCAGATACCCGACAGCGCCCTGTTCCGCCACGACGATCACTGGGCCGTGTTCGCCATTCGCGACGGCCGCGCCCGTCTACAGGCGGTCACTGTCGGCCACCGCAGTGGTCTCGAGGCCGAGGTGATCAGCGGCCTGAAGGTCGGCGAACAGGTCATCAACCACCCCGACGACCGCATCCACGACGGCACCCGCGTCGCCCCTCGGTGACTCAGCCAGTATCGGGGAGGCAGCGCGGCCCGCTCAGTCCTCCTCGCGCTCCAGGCTGCAGCAATGCACGCCGGTGTCGGGCGTGTCGCTGAGCAGGACGCCGCTGCGCAGCGGGGTGGGACGGAAGGTGGTGCAGCCTTTCACGCCCTTGTGATACGCGCTTTCGTACAGCGAGCGGAAATCCTCGAACGGATAGTCTTCCGGCACGTTGATGGTCTTGGAGATGGCGTTGTCGATGTAGGGTTGCAGGGCGGCCTGCATGTCGAGGTGGGCCTGCGGCGGCAGGGCGCGGGCGTCGACGAAATAGTCCGGCCGTTTGTCACCGCCCTGCTGCCGCCACTGGCGCCAGGCACAGTCCTCGACCTCGAAACTCCGGTACTCGCCCGAGCGGTCGAGCACGCGGCGCCGGTAGCGGAAATCGAACACCGGCTCGATACCGCTGGAGAGATTGCCGGCCAGCAGGCTGATGGTGCCGGTAGGCGCAATGGCGGTGAGGTGGCTGTTGCGGATGCCGTGGGCGGCGATGCCCTCGCGGATGTCCTCGGGCAGGGTGCGGACGAAGGCACCCTGCAGGTAACGCTCACGCTCGAGAAAGGGGAAGCTGCCCTTCTCCTGCGCCAGCCGGATCGAGCTCCGGTAGGCGCTGTGACAGATGGCCTGCAGGACGCCGGACGCCGCCTCGCGCGCGCGCACCTCGCCATAGTGCAGCCCGAGCATGATCAGGGCGTCGGCGAGACCGGTGACGCCGAGACCGATGCGCCTCGACCCGTGCGCCTGTTGCGCCTGCGCCTCGAGCGGAAACCAGGAACGGTCGATGGCGTTGTCCAGCAGTCGCGTGGCCAGCGCCGCGGTCTCCCCGATGGCGGCCAGGTCGAAGCGCGCCCGCGGCGTGAAGGGATCGCGCACGAAACGGGTGAGGTTGATGGAGCCGAGGTCGCAGGCCCCGTAGGGCGGCAGCGGGATCTCGCCGCAGGGGTTGGTGGTAGTGATGTATTCGCGCCAGTAGAGGTTGTTGAGGCGGTTGATGCGGTCGACGAACAGCACGCCGGGCTCGGCGGTGTCGTAGGCCGCGCGCATGATGCGCTGCCACAGTTCGCGCGCGCCCACGCGCCGGAACACCCGGCAGGCAACCTCGCCGTCGTAGCCGCTCCAGCGCCTGCGGACGGTTTCCGTAGCGGCTTCACCCTCCAGGCCGTCATCGGGAAACACCAGCGCCCAGGACTCGTCGCGCTCCACCGCCTGCATGAAGGCGTCACTCACCTGTACCGAGAGGTTGAAGTGCTGCAATTCCCCCGGCCGGCGCTTGGCGTCGATGAAGTCCTCGATATCGGGATGATCGCAGCGCAGGCTGCCGATCATGGCGCCGCGACGCGCGCCGGTGGACATGATGGTGGCGCACATGGCGTCCCAGATGCGCATGAAGGACACCGGCCCGGAGGCGATGCGCCCGCTAGCCCGCGCCACGCTGTCACGCGGGCGCAGGGTGGAGAAATCGTAGCCGGTACCGCCGCCCGCCTGCATGGTCAGCGCCCCTTCCTTGAGGCGCTCGAAGATGCTGTCCATGTCGTCGTCGATGACGCCCATGACGAAACAGTTCAGCAGCGTCACCCGCCGGCCGCTGCCGGCGCCGGCGAGGATGCGCCCGCCGGGAAGGAAGCGGAAGTCTTCCAGCAGGGAATAGAAGCGCCGCGTCCAGCCCGCGCGATCGGACTCGTCCTCGGCCATGGCCGCCGCCACGCGCCGCCAGGTATCCTCGATATCCTGATCGCGCGGCTCGCCGTCGACCACCAGCCGGTACTTGGTCTCCCAGATATGGCGCGCGATGGGACTGTCGAAACAGGGCCGCATCATGCGTCCTCGCCACCGCCCTTTTCGATCATGGGCACGAAAGCGACGCCGAGGATGTTGCGCGTGTGCACCTCGCCCTGCCGGTCCTTCTCCACCAGCAGGAGTTCCTGGTGACCGTAGGGCTGGCCGACCGGGATCACCAGTCGCCCGCCTGCCTTGAGCTGCTCCACCAGCGCCGGCGGAATGTAGCTGGCCGCGGCGGTGACGATGATACCGTCGTAGGGTGCGTGTTCCGGCCAGCCCTGGTAGCCGTCACCGACGCGCGCCTCGATGTTGTCGTAACCGAGCCGCTGGAAGATCTTGTTCGCCTCCTCGCTCAGCGCCGGCACCACTTCCACGGTGTATACCCGGTCGCACAGCTGCGCCAGGATCGCCGTCTGGTAACCGGAACCGGTGCCGATCTCCAGCACCTTGCAGCCCGGCTGCAGTTCCAGCAGGTCGGTCATCAGCGCCACGATATAGGGCTGGGAGATGGTCTGGCCGTGACCGATGGGCAAGGGGCCGTTGTCGAAGGCGGCATGGCGCAGTTCCGGCGGCACGAACTCCTCGCGCGGTACCTCGCGCATGGCGTCCATGACGCGCGGCTGGAACCGGTCCCGTCCGATCATGTGGCGGGTGTACTCGACCTCGCGCTCGATGTCGCGGATCATCCGCTGGCGCTCTTTCTCCAGGCTCATGTGCCCTCCTCCCAGGACGACAGGTAGGCGCGCTGCTCGTCCGTCAACCGGTCGATGGCGATGTCCATGGCGGCCAGCTTGAGGCGCGCGACTTCCCGGTCGATCTCCGTCGGCACCTCGTGCACCCGCCGTTCCAGCCTGTGGCCATGCTGCGCCAGCCAGGCGGCACACAGCAGCTGGTTGGCGAAGCTCATGTCCATCACCGCCGAGGGATGCCCCTCGGCCGCCGCCAGGTTGACCAGCCGCCCTTCCGCCAGCAGCCGCAGACGGCGCCCGTCGGCGAGGCGGTATTCCTCCACCGAGGCGCGCGGACGCTGCTTGTCCACCGCCATGGATTCCAGCGCCGGGATGTTGATCTCGACGTTGAAGTGACCGGAGTTCGCCAGCACGCAGCCGTCCTTCATGACTTCGAAATGCCGCCGGTCCACCACGTGCTTGTCGCCGGTGGCGGTGACGATGAAGTCCGACTGCCGGGCGGCCTCTTCCAGCGGCAACACACGGAAACCGTCCATGGCCGCCTCCAGCGCCCGCAGCGGTTCCACCTCGGTGACCACCACGTGGGCGCCGTGACCACGGGCGCGCATGGCGATACCGCGGCCGCACCAGCCGTAGCCGACCACGGTGAAGGTCCTGCCGGCCAGCAGGATGTTGGTGGCGCGGATGACGCCGTCGAGGGTGCTCTGGCCGGTGCCGTAACGGTTGTCGAACAGGTGCTTGGTCATGGCATCGTTGACCGCGATCACCGGGAAGCGCAAGGCGCCGCCGGCGGCCATGGCGCGCAGCCGGATCACCCCGGTGGTGGTCTCCTCGGTGCCGCCGAGCATGCCCTCGATGAGATCCTGGCGCGACTTGTGGATCTCGCTCACCAGGTCGGCGCCGTCGTCCATGGTGATCACCGGGCGGTGGTCCAGGGCCGCGCCGATGTGACGGTAGTAGACCTCGGTGGACTCGCCACGAATGGCGTGCACCGGGATGCCGTAGTGTTCCACCAGCGCGGCGGCGACGTCGTCCTGGGTGCTGAGCGGGTTGCTGGCACACAGCACCAGGTCGGCGCCAGCGGCCTTCAGTGCCCGCGCCAGGTTGGCGGTCTCGGTGGTGATGTGCAGGCAACCGCTCATGCGGATACCCTCGAGCGGACGCTCTTCGCCGAAGCGCTCCATGAGGCCGCGCAGCACCGGCATTTCCGCCAGCGCCCACTCGATGCGCCTCCGTCCCTGCCCGGCCAGGGACGGATCCCGGATATCGAAAGCGGTGGCCCTGTCCATAAACGGTTCCTCGAGGTACGAAGGTACGGGTACAATCCTACTCCTGGTGCCGATGCCGTGGAACATCCCGGATGAACCTGAACGCACGCAAGGCGAACACAGGACAGGGAAGCTGGGAGCACTTCTCCCACGCGGCGGACATCGGCGTGCGCGGCTTCGGCGATACCCCGGAACAGGCCTTCGAACAGGCGGCGCTGGCGCTGACCGCGGTCGTGACGCCGCCCGAGCGGGTGCAGCCACGCGAAGCGGTCGACATCCGCTGCCGCAATCCGGACCCGGAACTGCTGTTGTTCGACTGGCTGAATGCGCTGATCTACGAAATGGCGGTACGGCAGATGCTGTTCTCGCGTTTCGAAGTGCACATCGAAGGTGCGCAGCTGCAGGCGCGCGCCTGGGGCGAGCCCCTCGAGCCGGCCCGTCACCGGCCGGCGGTAGAGATCAAGGGCGCGACCTTCACCGAACTGAAGCTGGCGCAGGACGCCAGTGGCCGCTGGGTGGCGCAGTGTGTGGTCGATGTCTGAGCGGCTCGACCCGGACAGCGTACAGCCCTGGTCGTCAAAACCCGACGAGCCACGAATGGAAAAGATAGGAGACAGCCACGGAAGACACGGACAAACACGGAAATATTCTCGTTTGCTTCCGTGTTTTCCGTGGCTGACAATCAAGCGGTCGGCAACAGCGCACCTTTCCGTTGGCTGCGGAGGATCGTGACGATCATGGATCTGGACAGGCTCCGGCAAGAGGCGGAAGACTGCTGGCGTATCGAGCCGGCAGGCGCCATGCGCGTGCCCGGCATTCTCTATGCCAACAGCGATCTGGTCCGCGCCATGGATGACAAGGTGTACGAACAGATCTGCAATGTCGCCGCCCTCCCCGGCATCGTGGCAGCATCCTACGCCATGCCCGACGCCCACTGGGGCTACGGCTTTCCCATCGGCGGCGTGGCCGCCTTCGATCCCGAACAGGGCGGCGTGGTGTCGGCCGGCGGTGTCGGCTTCGACATCTCCTGTGGTGTACGCACCCTGGTCACCGGTCTGAAGCGCGCGGACATCGAGGCGAAGCGCGAACGCCTGGCCGACACCCTGTTCGCCGCCATTCCCGCCGGTCTCGGCAGCACCGGCGCCATCCGCCTGCGCGGCGGCGAGATGGACGCCATGCTGGCCGGCGGCGCGAAGTGGGCGGTCAGGCGCGGCTGGGGCCGGCCGGAGGACCTCGACTACACCGAGGAAGGCGGCTGCATGGCGGGCGCCGTACCCGGGGAGGTCTCGGAGCAGGCGCGGCGCCGCCAGCGTGACGAAATGGGCACCCTCGGTTCCGGCAACCACTACCTGGAGGTACAGGAGGTGGTGGCCATCCACGATACGACTGCTGCCGAAGCCTTCGGCCTGGCCGTCGGCGATATCGTGGTCAGCATCCACTGCGGCTCGCGCGGCCTCGGCCACCAGATCGGCACCGAGTTCCTGCGCAGCATGGCCATGGCCGCGCCGCGCCACGGCATCAGCCTGCCCGACCGCGAACTGGCCTGCGCCCCGATCCGCTCGCCGCTGGGCGAGTCCTACCTCGGTGCCATGCGCGCCGGCATCAATTGCGCCCTGGCCAACCGCCAGATCCTCACACACCTGGCGCGCCACGCCTTCGAGCGCGTGCTGCCGCAGGCCGACCTGCAGGTGCTCTACGACGTGTCGCACAACACCTGCAAGGAAGAGGAGCACGAGGTCGACGGAAAGCCCGTGCGCCTGTTCGTGCACCGCAAGGGCGCCACCCGCGCACTGGGTCCGGGGCACCCGCAGCTGCCGCCGGCCTACCGCGAGGTCGGCCAGCCGGTGCTGATCGGGGGCTCCATGGGTACCGCTTCCTGGATACTGGCGGGCACCAGGGAAAGCGAGCAGCGCGCCTTCTCCTCGGCCTGCCACGGCGCCGGTCGCGCCATGAGCCGGCGCAAGGCGACCAAGCAGTGGCACGGCCGCCAGGTCATCGACGAGCTGGCCGCGCGCGGCATCCTCATCCGCAGCCAGTCCTACCGCGGCGTCGCCGAAGAGGCGCCGGGCGCCTACAAGGACGTCGACGCCGTGGTTGAATCCGCCGAGACCGCCGGCCTGGCGCGCAAGGTCGCGCGGCTGGCGCCACTGATTTGCGTCAAGGGGTGAAATGAACATCGGCGTTGTTAGCCAATGCCACCCCCCCGCCACCGGCCGGCTTTTCCACAGGGTGTAGCCTGCTGGCACTGCTTCTTGACTCGAGGGGTGAAATGAACTCCAGCATCATTAGCCACGGAAACACACGGAAGAACACGGAAATTGTTCCTGTCTTTACTTCCGTGTCTTTCCGTGTGGTTCCGTGGCTAACTCCGCCGATGCCAATCCCTCCCACCATTCGCTATTCTTTCAACAGCAAGAGGCCAAACCGTGCCGGTACATAACGAAGACATCGCCGCGGTGTTCGACGAGATCGCCGACCTGCTGGAGATCGAGGGCGACAATCCCTTCCGGGTGCGGGCCTACCGCAACGGCGCGCGCACCCTGCGTGGCCTGGGGCGTGATATTCGTACCCTGGTGGAGCGCGGCGAGGACATTACCCGGCTGCCCGGCATTGGCAAGAACCTGGCGACCAAGATCCACGAGATCCTCGAGACCGGCCGCTGCCGCACGCTGGAGAAACTGCGCAAGCAGCTGCCGGCCGACCTGGTCGACCTGCTGCACCTGCCGGGACTGGGGCCCAAGCGGGTGCACGCCCTGTACCACGAACTGGACATCCACACCCTGGAGCAGCTGCTGCGCGCCGCGCGCGACGGCCTGGTGCGCCACCTGCCCGGCTTCGGCCCGAAGACCGAGGCGCGCATCCTCGAGGCCATACAGGCGCACGCCGATACCACGAAGCGTTTCAAGCTGGTAGTCGCGGCCCAGTACGCCGAGCCGCTGGTCGAGTACCTCAGGTCCATCGACGGCGTAAAGCAGGTGGAGGTCGCCGGCAGCTACCGGCGCGCCCGCGAGACCGTCGGCGACCTGGACATCCTGGCGACGGCCCGCAACGGCCGCCGTGTCATCGAGCGCTTCGTCGCCTACGACGAGGTCGAGAGCGTGCTGTCGCGCGGCAGTACCCGCGCCACCGTCATCCTGCGCAGCGGGTTGCAGGTCGACCTGCGGGTGGTGCCGCAGAAGAGCTACGGCGCGGCGCTGTATTACTTCACCGGCAGCCGCGCCCACAACATCGCCGTGCGCCGCATCGCCCAGAAGCGCGGCCTCAAGATCAACGAATACGGCGCCTTCCGCGGCGACCAGCGCATCGCCGGCGCCACCGAGGAAGAGATGTTCGCCGCCGTCGGCCTGCCCTGGATCCCCCCCGAACTGCGCGAGAACCGCGGCGAAATCGAAGCGGCGCGCGCCGGCCTGCTGCCGAAGCTGGTCGAGACCGGCGACCTGCGCGGCGACCTGCACGCCCACACGAAAGCCAGCGACGGCCACGAATCGCTGCGCAGCATGGCGAAGGCGGCGCGCGACCGCGGCCTGGAGTACCTGGCCATCACCGACCATTCCAAGCGCCTCACCGTGGCCCACGGCCTCGACAGCAAGCGCCTGCTGGCGCAGCTGGAGGCCATCGACGAGTTCAACGAAGGCGACCACGGCATCACCCTGCTCAAGGGCATCGAGGTCGACATCCTCGAGGACGGCAGCCTGGACCTGCCCGACCGGGTGCTGGAGAAACTGGACATCGTCATCGGCGCCGTGCACAGCCGTTTCGAGCTGTCGCGGGCGAAGCAGACGCGGCGTATCCTGCGCGCCATGGACAACCCCAACTTCACCCTGCTGGCGCACCCCACCGGCCGTCTCATCGATCGCCGCGATCCCTACGACGTCGACATGACGCGCATCATCCGCCACGCCCGTGAACGCCACTGCTACCTGGAACTCAACGCCCACCCGGAGCGTCTCGACCTGCTCGACACCCACTGCCAGCTGGCGCGCGAGGAAGGCGTGCTGGTGAGCATCAACTCCGATGCCCACAGCATCAGCGACTTCGACAACCTGCGCTTCGGCGTCGGCCAGGCGCGCCGCGGCTGGCTGGAGAAGAAGGACGTGCTCAATACCCGCAAGCTGCCGGCCCTGCGCAGGCTGCTGGCCGCGACCCGTTGACCGTGCCGCAACGGCTGGCCGGAAACCTCCTGCAACACGACCGGCGCATACTGCTGTTCGGCCAGCCCGGTATCGGCAAGTCGACGCTCGCCGCCGGGCTGGCACGCCGCCTGGCGGCGCAGGGACGCCGGTGCCTTTGCCTCGGCGCCGACCCCGGTTCACCCGGCTTCGGCATTCCCGGGGCCGTCTGTCTCGGCCAGTGGGAGGACGACCACTGGCGACGGCTCGACTATCGCCCCCTTTGCACCCTCGACGCCGGGCGTTTCCGCCTGCCGCTGGTGCTGGCGGTGACCCAACTGTGTGCACACCTCGAGCAGGGCACACTGCTGATCGACACGCCGGGCGTGGTACGCGGCCAGGCCGGCGCCGAACTGCTGGCCGGCCTGGTCCGCGCCAGCGCTGCCGACCTGGTGCTGGCGCTGGTGCGCGCAGGGCGGGCGTTGCCGCTGGCGGGCGAACTGGCGACGCTGGGAATCGAGGTGGCGAGGATCGAGGCCGCCCCCCAGGCGCGCCGGCCGGGGAAGAAACAGCGTGCCCGTCACCGCACGGCGCTCTGGGATGCCTGGCTGGAAGGCGCACCGGAACACAGCTTCGACCTCGATTCGCTGGCGCTGAGCGGCACCCCGCCGCCGCCGGACGTGCCGGACGCCTGGTCCGGGCGACAGGTCGGCCTGCTCCGTGGTGGCCGAACGACGGGCCTGGGCGAGGTGGTGGCGCTGCGGGGGCGCACGTTGCGCATCCGGGCACCGGCCTTCGACGGTCGCGTCGATGCACTGCTGGTGCGTGACGCCCGGCGCACGGCCGACGGCTGCCTGAATACCGCCACACCGTTCGGCTCGACCACGGCGGCCTTCCTGCCGCCGGACGTGCTGCCATACCGGGGCGAGAGCGAAGCCGAAGGCCCGCGCCCGGTGGCGCGCCTGGGCATCGCCGACGCCGTGCTGGTCAATGGCGTCGGTGGCGACCCGTTGCTGCACCTGCGGCTGCGCCAGCAGCGCCGCAGCCTGCTGTTCGATCTCGGCACGCCGGCACGCCTGCCGGCGCGTATCGCCCACCAGGTCAGCGACGTGTTCATCAGCCATACCCACATCGATCACATCAGTGGCTTCCTGTGGCTGCTGCGCTCGCGCATCGGCGCCTTCCCGCCCTGCCGTCTCTACGGGCCGCCCGGGCTGACCGACAACCTCGAGGGCCTGATCCGCGGCATCCACTGGGACCGCGTCGGCGACGAAGGACCGCGCTTCGAGGTGACCGAGCTACAGGGTGAACGGCTGGTATCGTTCCGCCTGCAGGCCGGACGGAGCGGTCGCGAGGTACTGGATGAACGCCTGGCCGCAGACGGGCTGCTGCTGGAGGAAGCCGCCTTCCGGGTGCGCGCGATCACCCTCGATCACGGCATTCCGGTACTGGCCTTCGCTTTCGAGCCGGCCACCCGCATCGGTGTGCGCAAGGAGATTCTTCGGCAACAGGGCTGGCAGCCGGGTCCCTGGCTGGCGCACCTCAAGACGGCCCTGCGGGAAGACCGGCACGAGGCCGCCATCACCCTGCCCGGCGGGCGCACGACCAGTGCCGGCGAGCTGGCGGAAACGCTGGTCGAGGAACGCAGGGGCCACCGCCTCGTGTACGCCACCGACCTGGCCGACACAGCGGCCAACCGCAACCGGCTGATCCCCTTCGCGCGCGGCTGTCACACCTTTTTCTGCGAGGCCGCCTTCAGTGAAACCGACCAGCAACAGGCCCGTCGCACCGGCCACCTCACCACGCGCGCCTGCGGCGAGATCGCCTGCACCGCCCAAGTCGGTCAGCTGCTGCCCTTCCACTTCTCGCGACGTTACGAGGGCCGCTTCGACGAAATCTACCAGGAGATCGCGGCGGTCTGTCCGCGGGTGGTGGTTCCGCGGGTTCCGGGGTATGGGATGGGTCAGGAGTGATTAGCCACGGAAACACACGGAAGGACACGGAAAGCAACTTCCCGGATTGTTCTTGTGAGGCGCATGGCGCCGCGGCGATTTCATGCAATGGAATGAGTCGGAGTAACTATTCAGCTCAGGGAGGGCGGGGCATGCCTCTTCCCTCAGACGACCGCTTGTTTCCTTGAAATGGGCCGGATTTTCCGGGCCGGCCAAGTGCTCTATCTCCCGGACAATTGCGGGTTCAGCGCCCCTGTGGTGTTCCGCAGCAAGGCGCTGTGCGAAGGGAATGGCCAAGCCCTTGCCGAGCGCAGCAACGCAGCGGCGGGGCACCACAGGGACGCCCTTCGGGTTCGCTTGTCGACGTCCACGGACGGCGTTGCGTCTCTTGGCAAGGGAATGTCCATTGCCTGCGAGACGCGCCTTGCCGTGAACGTCGACAAGCGAACTGAACCCGCAATTGTCCGGGGGATAGAGCACTGGACTCGCTGCGCTCAGACAACGGCCGGCTTTTTCCGGAAAATCCGGCCCATTTCAAGGCGCGGTCGATTCGGTCAGAGGCATGCCCCGCCCTCCCTGAGCTGAATAGTTACTCCGACTCATTCCATTGCATGAAATCGCCGCGGCGCCATGCGCCTCGCAATGACTGTCTGGGAAGGCACATTCCGTGTCCTTCCGTGTGTTTCCGTGGCTAACAACACCAGAGCCAGAAAACTCAGGCCGCGAAATCCCGCAACCGCACCGGCAGCCGCTTCGCGCCCCAGTCGCCGGGCTGGGCCTCGAACACGCCGGCACAGGGTGTGCCGCACTTGTTGCACTTGCCGTCTGCAGTCAGGTTCCAGTCGCTGAGCACGTACCAGTCGCGGCCGATGAGCTTGTTGCCGCAGTGGTGGCAATAGGTGCTGTCGCCGGCCTCGTTGTGCACGTTGCCGGTGTAGGCGTAGCGTACGCCGTTGTTCATGGCGATCTCGCGGGCGCGGATCAGGGTCTGGACCGGCGTCGGCGGCACGTCCATCATCTTCCAGTCGGGGTGGAAGGCGGAGAAATGCATGGGCACGTCCGGCCCGAGCTTTTCGACTACCCAGCGGGTCATTTCGTCGAGTTCCTTGTCGGAGTCGTTGTAGCCCGGAATCACCAGGGTGGTCAGTTCCAGCCACACGTCGGTCTCATGCTTGATGTATTCCAGGGTCTCCAGCACCGGCGCCAGGTGGCCGCCGGTGACCTTGTAATAGAAGTCCTCGGTGAAGGCCTTGAGGTCGACGTTGGCCGCGTCCATGTGCTGGTAGAACTCCTTGCGCGGCTCCGCGGTCACGTAGCCGGCGGTGACGGCGACCGACCGGATGCCCTTCTCGTGACAGGCCTTCGCCACGTCGATGGCGTACTCGTGGAAAATCACCGGGTCGTTGTAGGTGTAGGCGACGCTGCGGCAGCCGAGTTCCTCGGCGGCGCGGGCGATGAGTTCCGGCGAGGCCTCGTCGGCCAGGGTATCGATCTCGCGCGACTTGCTGATGTCCCAGTTCTGGCAGTACTTGCAGGCCAGGTTGCAGCCGGCTGTGCCGAAGGAAAGCACCGGCGTTCCGGGGAGGAAATGGTTCAGCGGTTTCTTCTCGATGGGATCGACGCAGTAGCCGCTGGAACGCCCGTAGCTGGTGAGCACGATCTCGCCGTCCATCTCCTGGCGCACGAAACACAGGCCGCGCTGCCCCTTGTGCAGCTTGCAGAAGCGCGGGCAGAGATCGCACTGCACGCGCCCGTCCTCGAGCTTGTGCCAGTATTTGGTGCTTACGGTGTACTTGTCGCGCTCGGTCATGGGCCGTCCCCCTGTGCAGATGATGCCATCGTGAGCCAGCAACACAGAATATCCCTTGATCCCCGTCAAACGCCGGGCTCCAGATTCAATATGGGGCCGTCTTGAGACAGGTCAAGTATCCTGCGCCTGATTCTGTGCTTTACTGGAATCGTCCCTGAACGGAGTATAGTTCAGCCCGCCGGCGAGGCATCCGTGCAGCATTGCCCTTCCGGCCCGGCATCCACTGCGAGAGGATCGACATGCTAAACGTGAACCCCGACATCGTATGCTTCCTGGCCTCCAAGGCGCGTGTATTCCACAGCAAGGAAGACGTGGTATTTCCGGATGAACCCGACAGTTCGGCGGATGACTGGGCGCTGCAGATGCTCGCCGACCACGGCGGCGATTCGGTATTTCAGGAGTTCAAGGCAACGGTCGAGGACCTGGAGCCCGACCAGCAGCAGGAGGTGGTGGCGCTGATGTGGCTGGGGCGTGGTGAATTCAGCGCTGGCGAATGGGATGCGGCGGTCCAGGAAGCGCGCGACAACTGGACCGAGGGCACGGCCGAATACCTCATCGCTCACCCCCTGCTGGCCGACTACCTGCTCGAGGGCCTCGACATGCTCGGCTATTCCTGCGAGGAGTAAACGCCGCCTCTCCTTGTAGGAACGGGCCCAGGCGCGAACGCCGCCCTATCCTGGACAGCCACGGAAGCACACGGAATACACGGAAGCAGGCAGGAAAATATTTCCGTGTTATTCCGTGTGCTTCCGTGGCTACTTCCTTGAAACGCTGATGCCCGCAGGTGGTGTCGGCCCGATCCCTGCGATTCAGGCGCGCTTTTCCGCCGAGGCAGCGGCCTTTTTCTTCTTCGGGGCCGGTTCTTCGGGCGTCTCGTGGCGCGTCAGCACCTGCATCAGCATGTGATCGACTTCGCGCTCGGCCTCCAGCCAGTCCTGCTCCGGGTCGCCGCCTTGGAAACCGCGACGCTCGGCGATGAGGTAGGCGGTCTCCTCGATCAGGCGGCGCCGGACACCGGCGTCCACGCCCGCACCCTGCTGCGACGCGCCTACCGGCGGCTGCGCCGTCGCCAGTCGCGATTTCAGCTTGTCGGTCGCCTTCTCCAGCGCCTTTTCCAGCTTGCGTTCGAAATCGAGTTCCATCTCCTGAATGCGCTCGCGCAGCACGTCCAGCTCGCCTGCCAGGAATTTCATGGTCAGTTTCTGTGCCATCGTCCTTTCTCCCTCTATGCTGCCCGGGCAGCGGTTGTCACGAATGTCGTTATGCTACGCCCCTGTGTCCTGACTGTACATGGGCCGCACGGACACCCGCCTGCTCGCCATGGAAAAAAGAGCCGCGTTGACCCGGATCATGGAAGCGACCTTCGCAGCGGGTGCTACACTCCATCCGACACCCTGAACGGAGGAGGATTCCCATGGCTCAGGCGCACGAAGCACCCCACGTCGGCGCACCCGATCCGGAACTGAAGAACTCGCCGATCTTCGATGAGTCCGACAACGAGTACCTGTCGCTGGACCTGGAGATCGAGACCGGGGCCTGCTATTTCAACGGCACCGCGTATGCCATCGGCGACTATGTCTGCAGCGGCGACGAGCTGCTGCGCTGCGAGGAACGCGGCGTCTGGGTACGCGAGGGCAGTTGCCTAGCGCGTTGACGCAGCCATGAATCAGGCTGCGCCGGCCTGCGCCAGCCGGCGGGCGTCCTCCAGGATCTCCGCGGGAACACGGATGCCATAGTTCTGCTCGATGGCCGCCATCAACGCCCCGGTCGCGGCGTCGGCCATGTCGAGTTCGCGGATGAAGCCGCTGACGTCCTCGTGGACCGCCCAGGGATAGGTCAGCCAGCGCCATTCGCGGATCTCCGCGGCAAAGAAATCGGGAACGAAGCTGGAGACGCGCTTGTGGTGCAACACCGCCGTCCTCAGCTCCGCGGGCGGCCCGTGCTCCCGGACGTGGGCGACAGCCACCTCGAAGGTATCGCCGGCATCGCTCACGTCGTCGACGAGCAGCACCCTTTCCCCGCTCAGTTCGGTGCACAGGGGGATGCGCACGCGCGCCTGCGCCTGCCTGTGCGCCGCGCGGTAGTGTTCGACCTTGAAACCGGCCAGCCGGTAGATGTCGAGACGATCGGACAGCAGCCGCGCCGGCACCCAGCCGCCGCGACCGATGGCGACGATCACATCGGGGGTGAAATCGGCGTCGCGTACCAGGGCGGCCAGGCGTCGGGCCAGCGCCGTGCACTGCGCCCAGTCGACCAGCTCGACGCGCATATGCTTCAATGGGGGCTGCTGAAGTAACCCCGCCGCGCGCCCCGCAACAGCTCCTGGAAATCCTCTCCGCGCAGGTGTACCAGCTGTTCGTGGTCACCGGCCTCGAAATACACGTCGTCCAGTCCCGCCAGACTCTCGTCGAGCAGGGTCTCCAGACCGTAGGCCGGGCCCAGCGGCGGCACGGCCCCCGGTTCGCAATCACTGAACAGTTCCACGATCTCGCTTTCGCTGGCCAGCTGGAAGCCACGACCGACCGCGGCATTCAGCCGGTTCAGATTCAGCCAGTTGCTGGCCGGTATCACGACCAGTGCGTAACCGGCGCTGTCCTTGACCACCACCGCCTTGGCGATGCAGCCCTCGGGAATGTGGCTGGCTTCGGCGGTCTCGCGGCTGGAGGCGGTGTGCGGATGCAGCATCAGGTCATATTCCGTCTTTCGCTGCACCATGAAACGCTGCTGACTTGCGGCTATCGCCATGGATTCCCTCCTGCCGGTTCGGGCTCGTACATGCTTGTTTCAGGGGAAGCTGTCAGGCATCGATGCTGCATCCTGTGGCCAGGTCGAGGGCCCACCACCCTCCCGGCGTTGCTGCCGACGCCACCGATTGCAGCGCGTTTTTCCCTATGCTCTCGCACTCGAGTCTGGAGTCTACCCTGCTCTTCGGCGCTTGCCATTGACCGGCGTCAAGCCTGTCCGTAAAAACGCGCCTTCCGCCGGGCAATCGATTCCTTCAGCATTCTTACTATAGCAGCTGACGGCGAGTTCGCCGCCCCGAATCCCGGCCACGGACGCCACCGGCACGGTCTGATACCATTCGCCGCGACATCGTTTTGCCCGCAAGGATACCCATGAGCCGCACGCCCGCCCTTCCTCCCGCAACCCTGTGCCAGCGCTGCGATCCTTCGCGTTTCTCCTTTGAAACCACGGAAGAACTGGAACCCCTCCCCGGCATCATCGGCCAGGAGCGCGCCATCGAGGCCATCCGCTTCGGCATCGGTATTCACAACAGCGGCTACAACATCTATGCCCTCGGCCCCGCCGGCGTCGGCAAGCATGCGGCCGTGCGTGAGCTGCTGCAGCAACAGGCCAGGGACGCAGGCGAGCTGTCGGACTGGTGCTATGTCAACAACTTCCGCCAGCCGGCCCGACCCCGACTGCTGCGCCTGCCCGCCGGACGCGGTTCCGGTCTGCGCGACGACATGCTGCAGCTGGTCAAGGAACTGCGCGCCGCCATCCCTGCCGCCTTCGAGCGCAACGAGTACCTGGTGCCGCTGCGGCGTATCGAGGACGAATTCGAGGAACACCAGCGCCAGGCCTTCGCCGAACTCCAGCAGGAGGCCGGGCAGCACGACATCCGCCTGATCGAACAGCCGGGGCAATTCACCTTCGTGCCCCTGAAGGATGGCAAGCCGATCCCCCCGGACGTATTCGCCAGCGCTCCCGAGGAGGAACGCAGGCACTTCGAGCAGGAGGTCGCCGTACTGCAGGCCAGGCTGCAGGAGATCCTCGATATCCGCATCCCCCGCTGGCAGCGGGAGACGCGCAACCGCGTGCGCGAACTCAACCGCAAGACCACGACCCTGGCGGTACGACCGATCATGGCCGCGCTGCGCGAGCGCTACCAGGGTCTGAGCGAGGTGGAAGACTACCTCGCGCGGGTGGAAGACGACGTCATCGACAATGCCGACGCCTTCCGCACCCCCGCGGAAGCCGCCAGGCCGGAGCTGGAACTGCAGACTCCCGGCAGTCTGCCCCGGCGCTACTCGATCAACCTGATCGTGGACAATGCCGGGCGCGAACACGCCCCCGTGATCTACGAGGACAAACCCGACTTCAACGCGCTGCTGGGGCGCATCGAACACACCGTTCAACTCGGAACCCTGGTCACCGACTTCACCCAGATCCGTGCCGGCGCCTTGCAGCGCGCCAATGGCGGCTACCTGATCCTCGATGCGCACCGCCTGCTGGCGCAGCCCTGGGCCTGGGATGGCCTCAAGCGATCGCTGTTCGCCGGCGAGGTCCGCATCGAGTCGCTCTCCGACCTGCTGAGCCTGGTGAACACCGTGTCGCTGGAACCCGATCCAGTACCACTGGACGTCAAGGTCGTCCTCCTCGGCGACCGTCTGCTGTACTACCTGCTGCACGAATTCGATCCGGACTTCGCCGAGCTGTTCAAGGTGTCCGCCGATTTCGACACCAGTCTGCAACGTACGCCGGACAGCGAGCAGCTCTATGCCCGTCTGCTGGCGACGCTTGCGGCCAAGGAAGGCCTGCACCCCTTCGATCGCCATGCCATAGCCGCCATGATCCGGTTCAGCATGCGTCTGGTAGAGGATTCGCGGCGGCTGTCCATGCACATGCGCGGCATCACCGACCTGATGCAGGAAGCCAGCCATCACTGCGACGGCGAGGGTCGCCGGCTGGTGAATGCCGGCGATGTCGACCATGCCTGGGAGGCACGCATACGCCGCCACAGCCGTGCCCGAGACCGGCTCTACGAAGCCATACAACGCGGTACCCTGATGATCGACACCGACGGCAGGGTGATCGGCCAGGCCAACGGCCTGACGGTGGTCGAGCAGGGCGACTTCAGCTACGGCATCCCCACCCGCATCACCGCCACCACCCGCCTCGGTGAGGGCGAGGTGATCGATATCGAGCGCGAGACCGACCTCGGTGGCCCCATCCACTCCAAGGGCGTGTTCATTCTCTCCAGCTTCCTCGGGGCGCGCTATGCGCGCAACCTGCCGCTGTCCCTGGCCGCCAGCCTCACCTTCGAACAGTCCTATTCCACCGTCGAAGGCGACAGCGCCTCGCTGGCCGAACTGTGCGCCCTGCTGTCCTCGCTGGCCGGGGTGCCTCTGCTGCAGTCACTGGGCATCACCGGCTCCGTCAATCAGCTCGGCCGTGTTCAGGCCATCGGCGGGGTGAACGAGAAGATCGAGGGCTTCTTCGACATCTGCCGGCAGCGCGGCCTGAACGGAGACCACGGGGTGGTGATACCGGCCGCCAACGTGGAGCACCTGATGCTGCGCGACGACCTGGTCGAGGCTGCCCGCAGCGGCCAGTTCTCGATCTATGCCGTCGACGCGGTGGACCAGGCCATCGAGCTGCTGACCGGCCTCGAGGCGGGGACGGAAGACGAGCACGGTATGTTCCCCGAGGGCAGTTTCAACCAGCGCGTACAGGCGCGGCTGACAGAACTCGCCGAGCTGCGCCGGAGCTACGGCGAAGCCCCCAGACAGAAGTGATATTTTACATTAATTATTATATATATCATATTGTTTATAATAATTATTATCTGAACATAGATTGGGCTGAGCACAGCGAAGGCCGACGTACCCCTATCAGACGGCCGCACGTTGGACTCAACCAGCCTCCGGCCCGAACTGCCTTGTGGCATCTATGACGGCAGGCGCCCGATGTCGCTCCGTACCAGTTCGGCCGAACGGCGGAAGTCGGCCTCTTCCACGGCGTTGAGCTTCAGCTCGACGATCTCCACCAGACCGTTTTCGTCCAGCACCGCGGGCACCCCCATGGCCAGCCCCCGCTGGTCGTATTCACCATCGAGCACGGCCACGCAGGGCTGGATGCGGCGGCGGTTGTGGCCGATGGCGTCGACCATGGAGGCAATGGCCGCAGCCGGAGAGTCGTAGGCGCTGCTGTGTTTCTTGAGCGCCAGGATCTCGCCACCACCCTGGCGGGTGCGCTCGGCGATACGCCCGATGGTCTCGCCATCGAGGAAATGTTCGATATTGATGCCGGCGATATCGGTGAAGCGTGGCAGGGGCACCATGGCATCACCGTGGCCGCCGAGCACCAGCGCCGAGATGTCCTTGACGGAATAACCGGTCTCCATGGAGATGAAGCTGGTCATGCGCGCCGTATCCAGCGCACCGGACTGGCCGAACACCCGCTGTCGCGGCCACCCGGTCTTGCGCCAGGCGTACCAGGTCAGCACATCCACCGGGTTGGTCACCATCATCAGCATCGCGTCCGGCGCGTGGCGCAGGACATCGTCGACGATGCCGTCGATGATCACCAGGTTGGCATCGAGCACGTCGGAACGCGACATGCCCGGCTTGCGCGGCAGGCCGGCGGTGATGATGACCAGTTCCGACCCTTCCATCGCCGCCGCATCGGTGTCGCCGCTGACGCGGGTATCGAAGCGCAGCAGCGCACCGGACTGCTGGATGTCGAGCGCCACGCCCTGGGGCACACCCTCGTTGATGTCCAGCAGCACGATTTCGCGGCACAACTCCTCGCGCGCCAGGATGGCCGCCGTCGACTCCCCGACCCGCCCGGCACCCACTATGGTGATACGGTTCATAGTGTAGGTATAGTCGCCCCGGCCCCGCCGCGCCAGCATGCGCCCCTCAGTGACCGCCCTCCTCGAGTTCGCGCACCACGCGAAAGCCGGTGTCGTCGCTGTGACGCGAAGGGAAATCGCGCCAGCGGTTGGTGGACCGGATCTCGCCAGGCGGGAAACTCCAGGCGCCGCCGCGGATGACTCGCTTGCCGCAGCCCGGCTTGTCGAAGGCGCTGCCGTCGGCCGGCGCATCGGCGAAGGTGCTGTTGTAGCAATCCGCCACCCACTCGAACACGTTGCCGGCGGTATCGTGCAGGCCCCAGGGGTTCGGCGGGAAGCTTCCCGCGGGTGCCGTGCGGTCGCCGTCCCAGATAGAACCGCAACCCTCGCAGTTGGCGTGCGCGACCCCGACCTCGTCCCCCCACCAGAAGCGTGTAGAGGTGCCCGCACGAGCGGCAAACTCCCATTCGGCATCGGTGGGCAGACGGTAGCGCTGGCGGGTGACGCGACTCAGCCAGTCGGTATAGGCCACGGCATCCAGCCAGGACACGTTGACCACCGGCCTCCGTCCCCGTCCCCACTCGCTGTCATCCGGCCGCTCACGACCGGTATCCGCACAGAAACGGTCGTACTCCTCGAAGGTCACTTCGCTGACACCGATGGCAAAAGGCGCGACGCTGACCGGCTTCGGCGGCTTCTCGTCCTCATCACCATCGACGGCGCCACGCAGGTAACGGCCGCCTTCGAGAACCACCACTTCGGGTGCCGGGGAACCGTCGGGCAGGCGATCGCGAATGATCCTGGCCGACGCAAGGGGCTGGTTGAAGAAGTCCGGACGGCCCTCATGCGACGCTGATCCGGATACCAGCGTGGTCAACTGCCGCAGCGGTATCGCCAGCGTCGCACCGTAACGCGTGCGTGCAGAGACCGTCGCCGTCCGCGGTTCGCCCTCTACCACATGCCCGTCTTTCAGCACGATGCGGGCAAGGTATTCGTCGCCGTCCATCCGTACTGCGAGATCCAGACGTTCCACCTCGGCCAGGGCCACGCGCTGCATGCCGGATGCGGTCTCGATGGTAATGCTGTCCGTGCCCAGGCGGGCGAAGAAGCGGTCACCGTCCGAGGTCTCCAGCGCCGCATCGGGCAGCCATTCGCGCTGTGGCAGGGAGTATGTGGAAAAAAAGATCTCCGACAATTCCCGGAAGGCGAGTTTCCGGCTCGCCCGCAATACGCTCAGCATGGTGAAATCGTGGTCGAGAACACGTCCGCTGAAGCGGTCCCCACTGCGGGTCAGGAGGTAGTCCGGCTCATCGGCATCACCGATGCGAAGTCCGGACATCTGCCCGTAGGGCACGGACAGGACGCCGTAACCGGTGTCGAAGGAGAACGATTCGCGCGCCACGGTACCGTTGAAAATGTCGCCGTTGCGCATGGTCACCAAGTCGCCACCGTCGGCCTGTACGCGGCCGAGCGCAAGCAGCAGCAACCCCGCAAACACCAACAGGCGCAAGCCCATGGATGAAGTTCCCCCGGCAGTGACGAGCTCACATTATTTCAGCGCAGCCGGCGAAAAGGCAATCCCCGACGCGACAGGCTTCAACCGGGATTGAGATCCTTGAAGCGGTCGGTATTGAACTTGCGATCGAAGATCTGGTAGACCTCGCTGAGCGTGCGCGGTTTGTCACTGCCGCTGCCGAAGATATCCTGGTTGCTGGCAGCGGCGCGCGGAAACAGCTCGCCCGCGATGCGCTGGGGGTTCCGGTCGAGGGTCTTGAGGAAGGAAATGGCCCCTTGGGGCCCGAGGAAATGGGTCAGGTAGATATCGGTTCGTCCCGGCTGGCGATCCAGGGAGAAGGCCAGCCGCTCGCGATTGCGCTTGATGGAGGCCGCCGCGACCAGCGCCGACACCCGCGGGTTGAAACGCAGGTCGAGCACATGCCGGTAGACGTCACGCTCCTTGATCATCGGCCGCCGCCGGCCCTTGCGATCGACGTAATACTCGACCTTCGAGGCATAGAAGTCGAGACCGACCTGTTCGCCGAAACTCTTCACATCCTTGAGCCAGGTCTCGCGGGTGTACTGGAACAGGCCGGCCGCCGAAGACTCGCTCGAACGGCTGAGAGGGTTGAAGTTGCTCTCGGCGGCAGCCAGCTCCATGAGAAAGCCGAATTCGACGCCGGTGCGTTCGCTCGCCAGACGTACCGCGGCGGCCACGGCCGGCTTGACGTGGTAACGGTCTCCGTCCCGGCGCGCCTGTTCGGCAAACTGCCCGATCACGGCGACCAGCGAGTCCTCGTCGCCACCCTGCGTGCTGTCGGCCGTTTCCCGCGGCAGATACAGGCGTCGGAATTCCTCCAGCGCCTGCACCGTGCGCCGGCCCTTGAGCCCGTCCGCTTCGCCGATATCAAAGCCCAGCACCAGAAGATCACGCTGCAGCTGCTGCACCGCCGGATCGAAGCCTGGCTTGGCAACCCGCAAGGCGCGCACGGCCTTGTCCATCAGCAGGGACGGACCACCGGGGCCCCAGGCCGGGGCGGGTTCCTCGGCCTTGCTCACCGGGGCGGTGGTCTGCCTGACCGCGGCCGGCGCGGCCGGCGGCGCCGGCTGGGTACCGGCCTGCAGGGACGCCAGCTGGACGGCCAGCGGGCGGGGCTTCAACCCCACCAGCGGCATCGCTGCAGTGGTGGAGAAGTCCTCCGGCAAGGGGCTGACCTCGGCGACGTCGGCAGAAGCGGTCGAGGCAGGGTCCGCATCGCTGAAATCGATGGTGGCGGCGCTCGCGAGGGCACCCAGCAACAGGGGTACGCCAAACAGCAGGGCCGGTCGCGTCCTGCCGCCGGCGACCGCGGATCCCTGCGATGCCTCTCCCGGGCGCAGCCCTTCGACTTCGCGCACATGTCGCTGCAGCAGCTCCTGCTGTTGCTCCTGCACACGGTCCAGCAGGTCACGCAGGCGCCGCATCTCCCGGCCGTGCTCCGCCTGCTGGGCCTCCAGCCTGCCCTGCAGCCTCTGTTCGCGTTCGCGCGTCTGCTCGAGTTCACGGTTCAGGGAGGCGATGCGGGCCTGATCACGGTCACGCCCGGCCTCGAGCCGGTCGACGAGGCCATCACGCTCGGCAAGTCGGGATTCCAGGGTCTGGTTGTGCTGCCGCAACTGGTCCAGTTCGCTACCCAGTGCGTCCAGCCGGCGGTCGAACTCGGCACGCTGACGCGCACCCGCTTCCAGTTCTTCGTGCAGGGATTCGATGTGCCGATCGGCGTCGGCCAGCTTGCGGGAAAGGGTGTCGCGCTCGCTCGCGAGCGCGCTGGCGCGCAGCCCCAGGCGGGTGTAGTCGCTACGGACGGAACTCAGCTCGCGTTCGAGCTCGCTGGCCCGCGGCGATGCATACTGCTTCAGCGTGTGTAGGGCTTTCTGCCAGTGCTGCCGGTCGTTCGCCACTGTTCAGTCCTCGTGCTGCTGCCCGGTGCGGAGCCGGTACAGCGTTGTCTTTCCGCCAGCCCTCCCTGTTCCCGCGATCCTGTGCATTCCCGAGGCCGAAACCGGTCACGAAATTGCAGCTTGTTCCCCTGTACAAGCAAGATCCGTACTTAAGCAGTGAATAATACACTAAATTAGCCACTTGCATAAAGTGGCAACAGAAAAACAGCGCCAGACTGTAAGAAATTCCGAACAGGATTCCGGAATTCCTTACACCCCTACAAAGAACGTGGGTAAAACGACAAGCGCAGGCGCTCAGTTCGCTGCCCCGTCGCCTTCAGTGTAGCCGATCTGCGCCAGCAGGCGATCGAGGAAAACGCGTTGCCCGGGGAAGATCCGCGTTCTCGCCTCCGTCAGCGGGAACCAGGCGGCACGATCCATTTCCGGGTAGCTGCGCACCCGACCGGAACCGCGCGGCCACTCCATCTCGAAGTGATTGCTGACGGCCCGGTCGGCATCGACGTCCTTCTCCAGCGCCCATACGTGGACCGTCTTGCCACTTCGCATGCGCGCCGAACCCAGCTCGAGAAACTGACCGTCGACCGCGAATCCGGTCTCCTCCCCGAATTCACGTCTTGCGGTCTGCAGCAAGTCTTCGCCATCCTCGCGCAGCCCCTTGGGGATCGACCACACCCCCTCGTCCTTGCGCGCGAAAAAAGGACCGCCGGGATGGCCCAGCAACAGTTCCAGCCGACCGTCACGAAAGCGGTAGAGCAGGATACCGGCGCTGTGCTGACTCACCCTGCCGCCCCCCTGACCAGCTCACGCAACGCGGCACGGTCCAGCTTGCCGCTGGCGGTGCGCGGCAGCGCCGCCACGCGAATGAAGCGCCGCGGCCGCATGGCACCGTCGAGCGAACGCCGGCACAACTGCTCGAAGCGGAGTTCGTCGATGTCACCGCGGTAGACGGCCACCACGCGCTGGCCCCAGTGTGGATCGGGCTGGCCGGTGACGGCCACCTCATCCACGCCGGGGCAGTTGCACAACAGCCGTTCCACCGCCTCCGGATGCACCTTCTCCCCCCCGCTCAGCAATACCAGGTCATCGCGACCGAGCACGTGCAGGCGACCGCGCGCGTCCATACAGCCGCGATCCCCGGTCGCGTACCAGCGCCCCTCGACACCGTGACGGCTTCCGTGGACAGCGGCACCGCGCACCTCGATGACGCCTTCCTCGGAGGTCGTTCGTCCGGCCTGGTCGACGATGCGCAACCCGAAACCTTCCAGCGGCCGTCCCACGCACTGCGGATCGGGATCATCCCGAGAAAGCCGGCGCGCACACAGGGTCGACGCCGTCTCGGTCATGCCGTAGCTCACCCACAACGGCCAGCCGGCCGCGATCGCCGACTGCGCCAGCGACGGCTCCAGCGGCGCCCCGCCCACCAGCACCACGCGCACAGCGGGTGGCACGGTGCCGGCGTGCTGCAGCAACTGCGCCAGCATCGCGGGCACCAGCGACAGATGGGTGACCGGCAGACGGTGCAGATCGGCCAGCACGGCCGCCACATCGAAGCCCTGGTGCAGCACGACGGCCGCTCCGGCCGCGGCGCAACGCAGCGGGATGGCGAGCCCACCGATGTGCGTCAGCGGCAGACAGGCGAGCCAGCAGGAGTTTCGCCCCAGTTCGAAGCGGGTGTTGACGGCGGCCACACTGGCGGCAAGGTTGGCATCACTGAGCGCCACCAGGTGCGGCGCGCCGTGGCTGCCACTGCTGGCCATCAACAGGCGCCGCCGCTCCGCGGATGGCGGCGGTCGCACGGCGAACAGGGGTTTCACCTGCGCCGCCTCGGTGAGCAGTTGTGCGGCACTCGTGTGTGCCCGGCACATCTCCGGTCGCACGGTGTCATCCTCGAGCACCAGCAGGTCCGGGCGTGCCTGGCGCAGGAGCGCACGACGATGGCTGTCCGGAAGGCGCGGGTCGAGCGGCAGCAACACCAGATCGGCGAGCAAGGCGGTGTGCAGCAGCAGCGTCAGCAAGGTCGGGGAACGACTCTCTACCGCCAGCACCGCACCCGCGCCAAGCCCCCGCGATTCCAGCAGATGACACAGCTGCCCGACCAGCGAAGCCAGGGCGGCGAAATCGAACCGCCCCTCGGGCAGCACCAGTGCCGTCGCCCGCGGCGACGCCGCTGCCGCGTCCAGCAGCCAGTGACCCGGGGCGGAGCGATCGGCCGTCACAGGCGTCCCCCTCACCCCGCCTTGGTGGCAAGGTGCAGGCAGGCGATGCCGAGCGAATAGTTGCGGTAACGTACGCGTTCGAAACCGGCCTGCAGCATGAGCGCTTTCATCTCTTCCTGATCGGGAAAGCGGCGAATCGATTCCACCAGATAGGTATAGGCCGCGGGCTGGCGCGCCACCCGGGCGCCGAGACGCGGTATCACCAGGAAGGAATAGAGATGGTACAGGGGCCGGATCAGCGCCAGGGGACGCGAGAACTCCAGGCACAGGCAGCGGCCGCCGGGGCGCAGTACCCGGTGGATCTCCGCCAGCGCCGCCTCCATGTCGGTCATGTTGCGAATACCGAAGGCAATGGTGAGGGTATCCACCGAGGCATCCGCCAGTGGCAACGCCTCGCCGCTGGCCGCCAGCAGCCGTATGTGCTCCAGCCCCTTGCGCCGTCCCGCCCGCATCATCGGCAGGCTGGGATCGACCAGCAGTACCTCGCGATCGGGCGCCGCCAGCAGTCGCGCCACATCGCCGGTACCGCCGGCCAGATCGACGATGGTCTGCCCTGCGGAGGGCCGCGCCTGGCGGGCCACGGAACGCTTCCACAGCCGATGGATGCCGAAACTCATGAAATCGTTCATGAGATCGTAACGCGGGGCGACCACCTCGAAAACGTGACGAATGCGCCGACGACGTTCATCGGCATCGACCTGCTGGAAACCGAAACTGTGTTTCAGTGGTGGATCGTCAGACATGGCGAGACCGGTTCAGCAACTGGAGTTCGGGAATGATAACTATGGAAAGATACGGAAATCGTTTTGGTTTGTAACTTTTGGTTTGTAACTATTCAGCTCAGGGAGCGCGGAGCATGCCTCTTCCCTCAGACGACCGCTTGTTTCCTTGAAATGGACCGGATTTTCCGGGCCGGCCTGAACTCGCTGCGCTCAGACAACGGCCGGCTTTTTCCGGAAAATCCGGCCCATTTCAAGGCGCGGTCGATTCGGTCAGAGGCATGCTCCGCGCTCCCTGAGCTGAACAGTTACTCCGGCTCATTCCATTACATGAAATTGCCGCGCCGTTATGCGACGCCTCGCAATGACTGTCCGGGAAGTCACTTTCCGTGTTCTTCCCTGTGTTTCCGTGGCTGAAGCCATCAAGGCATGCCCATCCACGGGCCTCGAACCCGCCCCGAAACCTGCTCAGGGCAGGTCGCTGCGCCGGAACAGCGTATAGCCGAAGGCGGCGGTCAGGGTGCCCAGCAGCAGCGGATAGACCAGCGCCCAGGCCATGTAGCCGGCGTGACCGAAGAAGTCCAGGATGATGAAGGCGGTCGGACCCAGCATCACCAGCTGCGGGTCGAACAGGATCATCGCCGCGGTACGAAACACCTGCAGCGGATTGGCCAGGGCGATGGCCACCGCAACTTCCGGTGACAGGCTCTCACGGATCAGCACGCCCAGCAGGATCAGGTCGAGGAACAGGATGAGCGTCAGCCATACCACGAAAGCGGCCCCCTGGGCCACGTCGGCGGAACGCGCCAGGCTGGACACCAGCATGCCGATGCCGAGGAAACACCACGCCAGCACCAGCAGCAGCGCCGTGTAATAGGCGAACATGCCCCAGGGCACCTCCGCCTGGCGGATCAGTCCCCAGGCCACCGCCAGCAGCATGGCCAGGAACACCGGCAGGAACACCACCACGAAACGTCCCAGCAGCTTGCCCCAGAACCAGGCCGCCAGCGAAATGGGCAGCGACAGCATGTACTCGAACACGCCGGCCTCGCGGTCGCCGGCCACGGAGCGTACCGTGGTAATCAGCACGAAGATGGGCAGGATCGCCATGGCGAGCTGGATGTAGGTGATCAGCAGCCGCGACAGGCCGGTGAACCCCATGATGCGCGACTCGGTGATACCGAATACGAACAGCAGCACGATGATACCGCCGAAGATGCCGGTATACACCAGGAACCAGCGGCTGCGCAGCGATTCCACGATATCGGCCCAAGCTGATAACCAAAGGTTTTTCAATTTATTAGACCTTGCACATAATCAATTACATTAGCTACGGTGTTGCGGCTCAGCCGCCACCACCCGGGCGCCGTCGGGCCTCGTTGGCCATCACCAGCTCGCGCGCCTGCTGGTAGCTCATGCCACCCTCGAGCGCTCCCTCCTGCGCCCCCAGGCCAAAATCCATGGGGGTCCGCTGGCCGCTCAGGTAGGTGGCCTTGAAACCGTCGATCCAGTGACCGTTGCGGTAGTCGGTGACCCACAGCTCGGTGCGCGGATCATTCTTCCAGGGCTGCTCCTGCAACCAGACGATGGCGCCGCCGATATCGTCGAACAGGTAGACGCGGGTACGCTCCCCGGCCGGACCACCGCGCACCTGGGCCGCATGTCGCCGATCGCTGAGCACCATGCCGCAGCGGTGGCAGGTATCGCGGTCCCACTTGACCTCGACGGGACCGGTTTCCGGCCCCCGCGAACAGGCCGACGGGCCCAGGGTCGCCAGCAGCACCAGCCAGACTGCAGTCAGCAGCGGTATCGCCCGCCGCCTCGTTCCCGTATGCATCTCAAGTAACCCCTCAACAACCTCGTTTGGTGCAGCGACCCGCAGGGCGTACACGTACCGACGTCACCGCAATCAGCCACGGTAGACTCGGAGCCATTGCCTGTTTCCCCGTGTCCCCGGTGTTTTCCCTGGCTCCTTGCGCATGCCTTTTCAACGCCGCCATCGGCGGCCCCGCTGCGCCCGGCCCGACCTATCCGTCTGCGGTCTGCAGGCGCTCCATGTGGATGTCCGACAGCAGACCGGCATAGCGTGACAGCATGCCCAGGAAACGCAGCCGATCGGGCCCGGCGACGATCCCCTCCCATTCCACGTCACTGGCGCCGGCACTGAAGCCCCATTCACGGATGGTCTTGACGAAGGCCGGCTCGTCGCGGATCAGGACGACCCGGCACTGCAGCCGGCTGTCCAGCTCGATGCTGTCCTCGACGCGGTCGTCGAGCACGATCTTCCCCTGGTCCATCTCCACTACCCGGTTCACCAGCGAGGCCACCTCGTCGAGGCGGTGGCTGGAGATCAGCATGACGGTATCCTGCGGCTTCTCCGCCAGCAGCCGGAAAAAGATGTGGCGCGCCTCCGGGTCGAGGTTGGCGGCGGGCTCGTCCATGACGAGGATATCGGCGTCGCGGCCGAGGGCGATGCTGATGAGGATCTTCTGCTTCTGCCCGCCCGACAGGCGCACGAAGGGCCGGTGACGCAACTGTGACAGATCGAGGCCCAGACGCTGCGCCACCGCCTCCATGCGACCCACTTCGGCACCGCAGACGCTGGCGGCGAAGTGGAACAGCTGACCGACGGGCATGCGCAGCGGCGGTGGCAGCTGCGGCACGAAGCCGACACGTTTCAGCACCTGTTCCCGCTGGCGGCGCGCATCCAGGCCACCGACCCGAAGCTCGCCATCATAGTTGTATTCGCCCAGCAGGCAGCGGATCAGGGTGGTCTTGCCGGCGCCGTTGGAGCCCACCAGTGCCACCCGGCTGCCGGCCGGGATGTCGAGGTCGATGCCCTTGAGAATCTCGACCCTGTTGAAGCGCTTGGCAACCTGCCGGAAACTGATCATGGTGGCGGTGGTACTCGCAGTTGGTTGGATGGCGACCTGCATGTCCATGTCAGCGGCCCCGGCCCGGGTTGCTCATTTCCCCGGCCACTTGTAGACGAACTTCAGGGAATCCGTCGGACACAGATCGACGCAGATGCCGCACCGGGTGCAATCGGCACCCACCGGGACGTTGACGTCACGCGCGCGTCCCTTGATGGTCATGTCCAGCACGTGCGGCACCAGGCAGGCCTTGCGGCAGTCGCCCTCGTGGGCGCAGTTTACCACGTTGTACTCCACCCGCAGCGGACTCACCAGGCCGACGATGCCGTAGGTGATGCCGATCGGGCAGACGTAGCGGCACCAGGCACGCCGCGATACGAAGATCTCGAACAGCAGCAACAGCCCGACCCACACCAGCGCCACACCGGGACCGTAGATCAGGGCGCGGCTGAGGATGCCGGTCGGCGAGATGGTCTCGAACACCGTGTAGCCGGTGACGAAGGCCAGCAGGGCGAACACCACGTAGAGCACGGTTCGCGTACCGCGGTGGAAGGTGCGCCCCTTGATGATCTTCTTCTCCACCAGCTTCAGGTGCAGCTTCTCGGCCCATTCGGCCAGCAGATGATAGGGGCACACCCAGGAGCAGAAGGTGCGTCCGCCCAGCAGCAGCCACATGACCAGCACCGTGGAAGTACCGATCACCAGGTTGATCAGCACCTCCTTGAAGGCCAGCATGACCTGCAGCGACGAGTTGAGATCCGCCATGTGGAAGCCCATGAAGCGCGAGGCCGTCAGTGCCCCCTCGAGCAGCTGGATGTCGAGGTGATAGGAGACCACGAACAGCAGGTTGATCGCCAGCAGGGTCAGCCAGCGACGGTTGCGCCAGGTCTTCTTCTGCGGCACCTCGTGCAGCTTGAGGATGTGCTCGCGGGTGATGACCTTGTTGGCCTTCTTGTAGAAGTGGATCTCCTGCGCCTCGGGCCGGATGTCCTCCTTGGTCGGGCGGGCCGGTTCCTTGCCGAGCAGCCGAAGAAAGGATTCGCCGATATAGCTCATGCCGTCGCCTCCTCCGCCGTCTTGCGGGCATCCACGACGATCGCCGGACCGTCTTCGGCCGGGCAGATCATTTCACAGACGCCGCAACCGACGCAGCCGTCCAGTACCACGGGTTTCATGCGCACGGTGCCGCTGCCATCCTCGATTGCCTCGAGGTGGATGGCCGGTCTGGGCGGACACTGGTTTTCGTCCCCCGAGGGCGGCGTACCGGCCTCGCACTGGCCGATGCGGATCTGGATCGGACACTGGCGGACACACAGGTCGCAGATCTCCAGGTCATAGGGGTGATCGCGCACATAGAGCGGATTCCAGCGGTCGATCTCGTCGTAACGCAGTTTGCCGTCGAAGCTGGCGCCGCGCGCCAGCCCCTTGAAGCCCTTGCCCTGCACGGCGAGACAGGCTTTCGGTCGCGCCAGCCGCGCAAAGCCCATGCGCGTCTGGTGCGGATAGTCGAGTTCGTGACTGAGGGCACCGGTGGGACAGGCGAGCACGCACTGCAGGCCGTCGCAGGAAAAATCGCAGGCCTGGGCCCGGGCATCGATAAAGGGCACGCCGACGCCGAAGCCGTCGGTCAGGTCGGCGAGGTGTATGGCCTCCACCGGACACACCTGTTCGCACTGACCGCACTTGATGCAAGCGGCGAGAAACTCGCGCTCCGCAAGGGCACCCGGCGGGCGCAGGCGCAGCTGCTTGCTGCTGACCACCGGCACGAAACCCAGCAGTGAAGTCGCGACCACGCCGCCGGCCAGCACCACGCTGCGCAGGAACTCCCGGCGCTGCTTCTGTTCGCGCGGCGTGAGCCGGCGCTTGCCGCCTTTCTCCGATTCACTCGTCACAGTACGTCCTCCGCTTTCAGGATCGGGCTGTTGTCACGAAGTACCATCTCCGGCGGGCTGAAAGGCGCCAGCCGCTCGAGAAAATCGAGCACCTCGAGCACCGGCGAGCCGCGGAAGAACTGGGCCGTGGGGATATCGATCCAGATACGGTCGGCATAGGAATAGTATTCGAACGGCGTATCGCCGATGCCGTCACCGTTGCGATCGAAACCCTCGTAGTGGTCCCAGTAGTTCCCGTTCCAGTCGTTGTCTTTCGCCGTGCCACCGTCGCTCACGACCACGTCCGTCAGGTTGCCCTTGAAGCGGTTGCGCTTGAAGTCGTTGCCGTGCCAGCCGTTGAGAAAACGCACGGCGATGTTGTTGAACGCCAGCAGATTGTCGTGGATGCGGTTGGTCGTGCCCGGCTGAAAGGGCGAGACGTCCAGCGACAGGCCGGCGGCGTTGTACAGCACGCGGTTGTTCGCGATCACCACGTCCGAGGTCTCCTTGAAACCGATGCCGATACCGGTGGCACCGACGGCGTTCTCGATGGTATTGCCGCGTATCTCCACGCTGTCGCTGTACATGAGGAAGATACCGACCGAGTTGTGCTTGTAGATGTTGTTCTCGACCTTGTTGTACTGCGAATACATGAAATGCAGCGCGTAGCGGCCGTACTGGGCGTCGTTGCCGGAGATCAGGTTGTCCTTCGAGTACCACACCACGGTATCGCGCGAGTTGCGGATCACGTTGTCCACGATCTTGTTGCCGAAGCTGTACCACAGGCGTATGGCGTCGCCTCTCATGCCCAGACCGACCGGCTTGGAACTGATGCGATTGCGACGAACGACATTGTTTTCCGACTTCTGCAGATCGAGCCCGAACAGGCAGTCGTCGATCACATTGTCCTTGATGACGTTGAATTTGCCGCGCACCTGTATGCCGGCGTCGATGTCGTTGTGTGACTCACCCGAATTGGTCAGGCGCAGGTTGCGGATGACGGCACCGTCCGCATGCAGATAGATTACGGAGCCCCTGCCGCCTCCATCGATGGTCGCCTTGCCCTGCCCGTCGAGGGTGATGCCCTTGCGGATGGTGACCGGACCGGCATAGGTACCGGGCTCCAGCACCAGCGTCCCGCCCGCCGGTATTGCGTCGATGCGTTCCTGCAGTGTTTCCGCAACGGCCAGGGGCAACGCCAGCACACCCAGCAGTACGAAAAGGACAGCGCTCAGCACCCTGCTCCGCCGCCCGCAGCGGCCACCGGACACTACATCAGGAATAGCCAGGCTCCGCATCTGCCATCAAGCCCCCGGGACTCAGCCCTCCAGCTGCCGACGCCGTATCACCGCCGCCACCACCAGCAGCAGCGAGTTCAGCATCATCAGGCCAAAACCGATATCCGGGTAGGAATGGGTCGCAAACTGGGCCACCTTCCCCTGCCCGAACACCGTAGGCATGAACGGCTTCACCGTAAAGGCCCCCATGGAATTGAGGTGGTGGCCGAAGAACCACAACCAGGCGGCATAATCGATGACGAAGAACACCGGCAGGGCGATGGGCACCAGCACCAGCAGCCAGTAGAACAAGCCGCCGGTGCGGCGTGTTGCCACCAGCAACAGCAACATGGCCGCAGCCAGGCCCCAGAACACCACGTGGGTTGCAGTTTTCAGGGTCTTCACCATGGGCTCGATCTCGGCCGGATTGTTGAAATAACGTCCCAGGCTCTTGCCATAGTGCCAGGTCATCACCTGGAAGGTGCTGCCGTTCCAGCGTTCGTTGCTGCCCTTGCGCTGCTGATCCTTCTCGAAGGTGATGCGCAGCTGGTCGATCATCTGTTCCTTCTCCGACTCGCCTGCGGCACCCTCGGGAACACCCACCTTGATACCTGATTTCTCGAGCGACTTCTTCAATGCGGCGACGATGCCGCTTTCCTCGGCGGCCCCGGTCTCGCCACTGGTCTCCTGGTCCATGGAGGTGAGCAGCGCCTTGACGTAACCCTCGTTCTCGTACTTCAGGCCGTCCTGCCCGTAGAAGGTCAGGTACATCATGCCCAGGATCACGGCGAAACCCACCCCCATGACCAGGGTGCGCAGGCCGGGAGAGCGGATGGCAAAACCCAGCAGCATGACACCGAGGAACGGCACCAGGTATTGCGAGAAGGCTCGTTCGATGGGACCGCCCGCGGCGATCGGGTACATGCCGACATAGTGGTTGATGGTGTCCATCTCATGGACACAGTCCAGCGCTTCCGACTCCTCGATTTCCTTCTTTTCGACCTTGGGGCAGCCGTTGAACACACCGTTCATGTGGAATTCGATACGCACGCCCTTGGGAAAGGCCTCGGGCGGATAGTTGGGCGCCGTGAGCGAGACCCACCAGATCGGACTGACGTAGATGGCTGCCAGCAACAGCAGGGACAGGCCGGTCAGGCCGGCGACGATGAGATTCTGTTTGCTTCGGGAATGCGTACTCACGTTCGGCACCTTTCCTGGATGATGGGACGGCAACGCCCCTGATCCGGCTGGAACAACGGGCTGCCGGGCAGATCACGCGCGGCGCGTCCGCTCGATGGAATCGTATGGCCGTCCAGCCGGTGAACCGGGGACGGGCGACTTCGCCTGCCCTCTCCCCGCTCACGGGGAGAGGGCAAGGAAAAACTCAGTCGAAGTCGGGGTTGGTCCAGTCCTTGGACGGAGCCAGGTCCTTTTTCGGCGGCTTCAGGCGGGAGACGTAGTCGATGACCGCCCGCATGTCGTCGTCCGTGAAGCTCTTGATCTGCTTGACCATGTCGGGGTTGGCGTTACGGCGCTTGCCGTCACGGATCCATTCGAACTGGCGCAGCATGTACTTGTAGTGCTGCCCCTCGAGCCGCGGATACCACTTTTCGGCGTTGCCCTGGGCATGGTCGCCGTGACACTTGACGCAGTTCTCCTTGAACAGCTTTTCACCCTTTTCCAGGTCGGTACCCGGACCGACACCGTTGTCCGGATTCATCGGCAGGGTCTCGATATAGGCGGTCACATCGGCCAGCGCCTGGGCATCACCGATGGACTCCGGGAGCGCGAAAGGATACATGGTCGGGTTGTCACGGTTGCCGGCGCGGATATCGGCGAGCTGCTTGATGAGCACGTCGCGATGCTGCCCCGCGAGCTGCGGGAAGGTGCCGTCCTTGGTCCCCCAGCCTTCCGGCTGGTGACACGCCGAACACACCTCGAACACCTCGCGGCCGTTGTCCAGGTCGGGCTTGAGTTTCATCGCCTCGTCCTTCTCGCCACCGGACTGGTTCCATTTCACGGGTCCCTTCGCGGGCTCCGCGGCCTGGACGGAAGCGACGAGCGCCAGTCCCGCAGCCAGCCCCAGGGCCTTAGTCACAGATATCAGTTTCATGGAAAACTCCCATTGATTTGGATTCCCCGGGCTTGCAGCACCCGCCTTGCGGTTCAATAACCCAGTACAGGGGTGCGATATTGCCACGAGGAGTATTAGCCGTCCTTGATATTCGTCAAGTGCGGGCCTTGCTCAGGGCTGCAACCCCGACAGATATTTGGCGATGGCGGCCAGCTCGTCCTCGTTGACCATCTGCATGACGCCTTTCATGGCGGCGGTCTGGCCATTGTTGCGCGCCCCGCTCTTGATGTCCTTCATCTGCTGCAGCAGGTAGGCCTCGTTCTGGCCCGCCAGCTTGGGATAGTTCGGCATGATGGGTGACTTGGCATCCTTGCCGTGGCAGGCGGGGCAGCCGCCCTTGGCCGGATTGTGGAACAGGGCATCACCGTCCAGTTCGGCAGCGCTGGCGTTAAACCCCAGCCCCACCATGGAAACCGCCACCAGGGCGGGCAGTACTTGTCTGATACGCATAACGATATCCTCGCAGTTCAAAAAAAGGGGGGCATGCAGATCCATGCCCCCCATTCTACACTTGCACCTTCCGGTCAGGAACTTACTTGACCTTCTTGGCTCCGTGCTGTTCCAGGTAGGTCTTGGCGCGCAGTCCAAGATCGGCCGTCTTCACCTGGTACTGCCACCACTGGTTGGCCCACAGCATGGCGTTCTGCCAGTCTTCCTTGGCGGCCGCCGCCTCGGACTTCTTCTTGGCCTCTTCAGCAAAGCCGAGCTGGTCGGTTGCGTCCTCCACCAGGGCCACTACCGGCGGGAAGTCCTTGTAGTTGCGGCTGGTGATGAATGCGACCACCTGATCGATGACCGCCTGGGTCTCGAGGTTGGTCTTGACCTGCTTCTCGTAGTCGGCCTTGGTGTAGTGCACGCCCTCCTTCATGCTGACCTTCTTGGCCTTGTAGCCCTTGGGCTTGACCAGCAGGTAACCTTCCATTTCCAGGTGCAGCGCCGAGCAGAACTCGGTGCAGTAGTAGGGGAATACACCCGGACGGTCGGCGACAAAGGTGGCGCTGGCGGTCTTGCCCGGCTCGATGGAGAGCTGGACGTTCTGACCGTACAGGGCAAAGCCGTGGACCTCGTCTTCCGCACGCTCGAGGTTGGTGAAGTGCAGCGCCACCGTGTCACCCACCTCGGCCTCGATGATCTCGGGGGTGATGTGGGAACGGATGGTGGTGCCGTAGACTTCCACCGTGCACTTGCCATTGGCGTCACAGGTCCGCTCGGTCTTCTCGCGACCGGCGCGTGCCCGGTAGGGCGAACGCGAGTCGGTACGGCTGTTCCAGCCGGACTTGTAGCGGATCGCCGGCTTCAGCTTGTCGGCCTTGATGGCCACCACGTAGTGCGGCTCGCCCAGCGGGATCGGCATGTCATACAGCAGCTCCATCTTGTCGCCGCTGATGTCGATCAGCTGGTGGTTCTGCGGATGCAGCGGGCCGACCGGGTTGAAGCGGTCGATGGCCAGCTTGTTGAGCGCCACCAGGTACTTGCCATCCGGGGCCACGGTGTCGCCTTCCATCGTCAACAGGTGACCGATGTTGTAGTGGATGGAGATCTTGTCCAGCACCTTGCCCTTGCAGTAGTCCCACTTGCCGACCATGGAGTCGACGTACAGCGAGGTATAGGCCACGCAGGGCTTGGAGTCGAACTGGGTATGCAGCGGTCCCAGGCCCAGCTCCACCTGCGTGTGGATGACGTCCTTCATGGCGATGATCGGAATGCCATAGGGATCCTTGCCGGCGAACTTCTTGTCCTTGATCGCCTTCATGATCTTGTCGAAGCTGTACACCGTGGTGTGGCTGTCGAGCTTGCCGGACACGATGATGTACTTGCCGGTGGGTGCCACGTCGACGCCATGCGGACTCTTGGGCTCCGGGATCAGGTACAGCAGACCTTCCTTGATCGAGGTCTCGATCGGAATCACCGTATGACCGTTGATGATCTTGGTCTTGCTCTTGTCCTTGGCGACCTCGGCCGCCTTCTTCCAGTTCACCACGTGCAGGAAGTCGGTGTCCTTGGAAGAACAGCCGGCCTCGAAGGGCGGACGACCGCGCTCGATACCGCCGACATAGCGTTCGGTACAGAAGGAGTTGGTGAATGACCAGCCGTTGGACGGCCCCTTGCCGAAGTCGGACAGGTCCTGGCTGTAGGGCGGCGCCATGACGGTGAAGGACTTGGAGGGATCGATACGGCCCTTGTCGCGGTCGAACTTCCAGTAGGTCATGCCGCCGCGGTACTTCTCGTTGAACTCCTCGAGCGGCACGTACTCGTTCTCGAAGGGCGCCGGGTACTGGGCAGCGGTCATGGCATATTCGGTGTTCGGCGACACGAACACGCCACCGTGCTGCGACTTGAACACCGGGTTGACGACGATCTGCTTGGTTTCGAAATCGTGCAGATCGACGAGCGCGACCCGCGGGTTGGCCTTGTCGTTGATGAACAGCCAGCGACCGTCATAGTCGCCGTTGGTCTCGGACAGTGCCGGGTGATGGGTGTCACCGTAGTTGATTTCCTTGCCATGGATGTTGCCCTGGCGCAGTACGGCCTTGGACTCGTCGTCGAAGCCGTAACCCTGCCACGGCTCCGGCGTGAACACACCGACGTACTTGAGGATGCGCATCGAGGGAATGCCGTACACGATCAGCTGACCACTCTGGCCACCGGAACTGAACGCGAGGTATTCGTCGCGACCGCCGGTCGGCGTATAGGTCTTGGCCGCGGCCAGCAGGTCTTTCTGGGTCAGGCCGCGCTCTTTCATGATGTCTTTGAGCGTTGCCGCCGACCAGGCGCTGGTCGCCAGAGTCAGCCCCAGACCCATGCCTGCGATCGCAGTAAACATACGTCTAGTCTTGAGTTTCATATCCTTCTCCCATGCCGGATAACCCGAATGTATTCGGCGCACACGCGCGCGGTGACGTACCATCGCACCGGTCGCGATGGTGCTCCTTGACCAAGATCAAGGAAGCGCGACATTTTGTCGCACCATCATGTGCCGCCGCCGCAAGCTGCGGCCCCCATTCCGGATTCAGAGTGACCCGTACATGAAAGGAAAGCTGTTCACCGCCGGCGCGGCCCTGTTCTTCGTCGCCGGTATCGTTTTCTGGGGCGGCTTCAATACCGCCATGGAAGCCACCAATACGCTGGAATTCTGCATCTCCTGCCACGAGATGGAGAGCACCGTCTACCAGGAATACCGTCACAGCGTGCACTTCCGCAACAGTTCCGGCGTCCAGGCCGCCTGTCCCGACTGCCACGTCCCCAGGGAGTGGATTCACAAGGTCATCCGCAAGATCCAGGCTTCCGTGGAGGTCTATCACTGGGCCGTGGGCAGCATCGACACGCCGGAGAAGTTCGAGGCCAAGCGCGCCGTCCTAGCCGGCAAGGTGTGGAAGACCATGAAAAACACGGATTCGCGCGAGTGCCGCAACTGCCATCGTTTCGACAGCATGGAACTGAAGCAGCAGAGCTATTTCGCGCGCAGCCGCCACGGCAGCGGCCTGGAAAAGGGCATGACCTGCATCGACTGCCACAAGGGCATCTCCCACCATCTGCCGAAGCCGAAGACGGTCGCCGCCGCGCCGAGCGCGGAGGAGCTGGAATACGGTGAAGAGATCAACGAGACCTGCGCCGGCTGCCACGGCGAATACGCCCAGGGCAAGTCGGACGGCGAATACCCGCGCCTGGCCGGCCTGCCGAAGGATTACATCATCAAGCAACTGCGCGACTTCAAGAGCCGGCACCGGATCAACATCCCCATGTTCCCCTACACCACCGAGCGCGAACTGCCCGAAGAGGACGTCCAGGCCGTTGCCGCCTACCTGGCGAGCAGAAAGTTGCCCAGCAAACTGCCGCCGGCCAGGAAGGGCAAGGAGTTCAACGCCCTCGCCCGTCTCCACGAAAGCAGCCTGGTGGTCAACATCCCGCGCCTCGAGGGGGATGTCGCCAAAGGGGAATACCTGTACCAGCACCAGTGCAGTGCCTGCCACGGCCGCGACGGCTACGGCAAGCCGGGGCTGGTGATTCCGCCGCTGGCCGGCCAGCACTCCGGCTACCTGAAACGCCAGATCCGCAAGTTCGCCCGCGGCGAACGGCTGCACGCCGACGAGCCCGGAGATGCCGAGGGATTCAGGGACTTGAGCCCCACGCAAGTGCAGAACCTGCTGGCCTACCTTGCGACGCTGGACGACAACTGAGACCGGCATCCACCGCCCACGGGGCGGGTGAACGGAGATCGTTGTCCTTAGCCACGGAAAACACGAACACGGAAGCAGACAAGAAATATTTCCGTGTTCGTCCGTGTTTTCCGTGGCTAACAATAACGAGGTATGCCAATCACCTTCTTCGCGGGTAGAGGGTTGCGCCAGGGTTCCAGTTCAGGACGCCCGCAGCGATTCCAGCTCCTCGCTGGCCTGCATCCAGTCCTCCTCCAGCCGGCTGCAACGGTCGTCGAGCCCGGCCTTCTCCAGCAGCAGCTCCTTCAGCCGCGCCTTGCGGTCGTCGGCGTAGAGCGCCGGATCCGCCAGCTGCTGTTCGATCTCCGCCTGGCGGGCCTGCAGGCGCTCCAGTTCGTCTTCGGCGGCACGGATGCGCTGGCGCAGCGGCTGCAGGCGGCGGCGCTGCTCGGCCTGTTCGCGCTTGCGCTGCCGCCGCGCCGAGGCGCTGTGAGCAACCGTCTCGCCGGGCGCCGGGCGCGGCTGACGGCCCTGCTCGGCCAGCCAGCGCGGATAGTCGTCGAGACTGCCGGGGAACTCGTCGACCCGGCCATCGTGCACCCGCAACAGGCGGTCACAGGCAACCCGCAACAGGTGACGGTCGTGTGACACCATCACCATGGCACCGGCAAACTCCTGCAGTGCCACGGCCAGCGCCTGGCGCATCTCCAGGTCGAGGTGGTTGGTGGGTTCGTCCAGCAGCAACAGGTTGGGCCGCTGCCACGCCAGCAGCGCCAGCGCCAGGCGCGACTTCTCTCCCCCCGAGAACGGCGCCACCGGGGCAGTGGCGCGATCACCCGAAAAACCGAAACCACCGAGGAAATCGCGCAACGGCTGCTCGCGCGCGTCGGCATCGAGCTGCCGCAGATGCTCCAGCGGCGAGTGCTGCGGCTGCAGCTGCTCCACCTGGTGCTGGGCGAAATAGCCGATGCGCAGGTCTTTCGAGCATTCCAGGCGTCCCCGCTGCGGTGCCAGCACGCCGGCCAGCAACTTGATCAGGGTCGACTTGCCGGCACCATTGGTCCCCAGCAGTCCGATACGGTCGCCCGGGAACAGGCCCAGGTCGACACCGGCGACCACCGGCTGATCGCCGTAGCCGCCCGCCACTCCTTCCAGCTGCAACAGGGGGTGCGGCAGCCGCGCCGGGGCCGGAATGGAGAAGTGGAACGGCGAATCGACATGCGCGGGCGCAATCCGTTCCATGCGTTGCAGCGCCTTGAGACGGCTCTGCGCCTGGCGTGCCTTGGTCGCCTTGGCGCGGAAACGCTCCACGAAGGCATGCATGTGGGCGATCTCGCGTTGCTGCTTCTCGTATTCGGCCTGCCGGCTGGCGAGCCGTTCGGCGCGGACGCGCTCGAAGGCCGAGTAGTTGCCACTGTAGAGCGTCAGTCGTTGCTGCTCGAAATGGAGCACACGGTTGCTCACGCTGTCGAGGAAGTCACGGTCGTGCGAGATCAGCAGCAGCGTGCCGGCATAGCTGCGCAACCAGTTCTCCAGCCAGATCACGGCGTCGAGGTCCAGGTGATTGGTAGGCTCGTCCAGTAACAGCAGGTCGGAGCGGCACATCAGTGCCCGCCCCAGGTTGAGGCGCATGCGCCAGCCGCCCGAGAAGTCGCTGACCGGCCGCTGTTGGTCGCCATTGCCGAAGCCGAGCCCATGCAACAGCTGTGCGGCACGGCTGCGGGCACTGTAGCCGTCGATGGCCTCGAAACGGCCGTGCAGCCGGGCAAGCCGTTCACCGTCGCCGGCCGCCTCCGCCTCCACCAGGGCCCGCTCCACCTCGCGCAGCGCGGTGTCACCGTCGAGCACGTATTCCAACGCCGGCCGCGGATCGACCGGCGTCTCCTGCGCCACGTGGGCAATCACCCAGTCGCGCGGCAGGCGGAATTCGCCGGCGTCCGGCTGCAGCTCACCCAGGATGAGGGCGAACAGGCTCGACTTTCCGGTACCATTGGCGCCCGTGACCCCGACCCGCTGGCCGGGATGGATCTGAAAGGTGGCGTGTTCGAACAGCAGCCGCGGGCCGCGCCGCAGGGCCAGGTCGCTGAATTGCAGCATGGCCCGGATTGTACCCCAGACACGATCGCAAACCCGCCTTGTGGTATCTTCCCCGCTGCGCACAGATGCCCGGAGCAGAAACCCCATGGAACACCTGCAGCAACTGCTGAACCTCGGTCCTTTCCGCACCGTCACCTGGGGCATCGTGGTGCTGTTCGTCGGCCGCTGGCTGATCCAGCGCTCGCGCTTCCTGCGCGACTACAACATTCCGGAACCGGTAGTGGGCGGCCTGCTGTTCTCCCTGCTGTCGGCACTGCTGTACTTCGGCTTCGACCTGACCATCCATTTCGACCTGGGCGCGCGCGACGTGCTGCTGGTGTACTTCTTCACCACCATCGGCCTCAACGCCCGTCTCAGCGACCTGGTGTCGGGCGGCAAGCCGCTGGCCATCCTGCTGGGCGCCACCATCCTGTACATGTTCGTGCAGAATCTCACCGGCCTGTCGATCGCCGGCCTGTTCGGACTGCCCCCGCAGGTGGGCCTGCTCGGCGGCACCGTCTCGCTGATCGGCGGCCACGGCACCGCCATCGCCTGGTCACCCATCTTCGCCAGCGAGTACGGTATCGACAACGCCATGGAGATCGGCATCGCCTGCGCGACCTTCGGCCTGGTACTGGCGAGCACCATGGGCGGTCCCATCGCCCACTACCTGATCAACAAGTACGACCTCAAACCGAGCGGCAACGGCGGCTTCGACGTCGGTGCGACGCCGGCCCAGGAACACGCGCCGGCGGACTACCTCTCCTTCCTGCGTGCCATCCTCGCCATCCATCTGAGCATCACCCTGGGATTCGTGCTCAAGGAAGTCCTGGCGTCCGCCGGCCTGAAACTGCCGCTGTTCGTGACCGCACTGTTCGGCGGTATCGTGCTCGCCAATACCATTCCGCGCCTGCTGCCGAAGGTCGTGTGGCCGAGTCGCACCGCGGCACTGGCCTTGATCGCCGAGGTGTCGCTGGGCGTATTCCTGGCGATGTCGCTGATGAGCATGCAGCTGTGGACCCTGATCGACCTGGCCGGCCCCATCATCACCCTCCTGGTGGCCCAGTTCCTGATCGCCGCCGCGCTCACGCTGTTCGTCATCTTCCGGCTCATGGGCAGCAACTACGATGCCGCCGTGATCTGCGCGGGCTTCGGCGGCATCACGCTCGGCTCCACGGCGACGGCGATGGCCAACATGACGGCCGTGACCCAGCGCTACGGTCCCTCGCACCTGGCCTTCATCATCGTGCCGCTGGTGTGCGCCTTCTTCATCGATATCGTCAACGCCTTCATGATCCAGTATTTCCTGGCCAGTATCTGAACGGCGGTCGTCGCGGCTCCCCGGCCAGGCTCGCCCGTCGCGGGGGCATGAAGCCTTTCCGTGTCGTCCGTGTTTTCCGTGGCCATTTTCACAGGCGTTGAAAAAACAAACCCCCGCACGGGGCGGGGGCGGGTATACACGACAGGAACAACGGGCGCGTCAGGCGATACCGAGCTTTTCCTTGATGGTCTGCACCACCACGTCGCTGGAGGTGGCGTTGATGTTCAGCAACAGACCTTCCTTCTCGTAGAAATCGACCAGCGGCGCGGTCTTCTCGTTGTAGGTCTCGAGCCGCTTGCTGATCGCTTCCTCGGTCTCGTCGTCGCGCTGGATGACCGGGCTGCCGCACTTGTCGCACACGCCCTCCACCTTGGGCGGGTTGCTCTTGACGTTGTAGATGGCCTGGCAATCCGGGTTGGAGCAGGTGCGACGCGTGGTCAGGCGATCCAGGATGACCTCGCGCGGCACGTCGAGGTTGACGGCGAAATCGAGCTTGGCACCGATCTTCTCCAGCAGCTTCTTGAGGGCCTCGGCCTGGGGAATGGTGCGCGGGAAACCGTCGAGCAGGAAGCCCTTGGCACAGTCCGGCTCCTGCAGACGCTCTTCCATGATCCCCATGATCAGGTCGTCCGGCACCAGGTCGCCGGCCTTCATGTAGGCTTCGGCCTTCTTGCCGAGTTCGGTGCCGGCACGCACCGCGCCGCGCAGGATGTCACCGGTCGAGATCTGGACCGAACCATCGACCTCGGTAAGCAGTTTGGCCACGGTTCCCTTGCCGGCGCCCGGGGCACCCAAAAGTATCAGTTTCACGCTAGTACTCCTCTAGAATTGGAATCGGTATGGTATCCGGATAAAAGTGTTCCGCTGGCACGTCCAACAGACTCGTGGCCGAGTGCGAATTCGGGCGGCTATTCTGCGGCAGCCGTGGCCAGCAATCAATCCATTCCCGCAGGATTTGCAAAATACTTTTGGATCAGTATGTTGAACCACCATCCAACGGTACCGCCAGGGTCCCCGCATGCCCGTACACCACGCCTCCCGCACCCTCCCCTGGTCCTGCGAGCAGCTTTTTGACCTCGCTGCGGATGTCGAGCGCTATCCCGAGTACCTGCCTGGCTGGGTCAGCGCCGAGGTCGTCGATCGCAGCGAAAACCGGCTGCAGGTTCGCCAGCAACTGGGGCTGCCGGGGCTGCAGTGCCCTTTCGTCAGTGTTGCCGAACTGCAACGGCCACGAAGCGTCCTCGTACGCTCACAGGATGGTCCCTTCCGGCACCTGCGGATCGAGTGGCGCTTCGAGGCACACCGCAGCGGCCGCTGTCGCGTGTCGCTGACCATGGAATACCGCCTGCGCAATCCGCTCCTGGAAGGCGTCGCCGCCACCCTGTTCTCCCGCAGCGCGACAAATGTCATGGAACGCTTCGCCGCGCGGGCGGCCGCAATCTGCAAATCGCCGTCCGCGACTTGATCTCGATCAAGTCATACGGCAAAACGAGTTCATATACTCGGATCCATAGTCAGCTACGGCAATCATTATATTTAGGGAGGAGCGAGACAGTGAAACTGTGCAGCAAATGTCGGAAAAACCCCTGGCCCTATGCGATCGTGCTGCTGATTGCCTCGTTCGCGGGCTTTCTGACCTGGCTGACCCTGTCCGCGGCCGGCGCTTCCCCGACCGTCAACAGCTGGCTGTCGGCCATCGCCTTCCTGGCCGTTGCCGGCCTGCTCTTCACCTATATGGTCCACTGCATGGCCCGCCACTGCCGTGACGATGCACGCCGTAGCGGCACAAGCCCCCATCAGGCGCATTGAGTGGATTTTCCGTTGCGACGCCATTGACAGTGACAAAAGTTGCCGGCGTTGCTGTCAATCCTGTGGACCTGGCCGATTGGCCATATCCCGCAAGACCGCGTTTTTCCGGTTCTCCGAATAGGAGGACTACAAATGGGGGATTCCTTGACCTTTATCAAGGAAGAAGCCCCGTAATTGACTAAGGTCGCATCTGCTGCGACAAATTTCTGATCAGTTCCCCGGGCAACAGGAAGGAGAGAATCCATGAAGCCACGCAAGAAGAACGCTATCGCCAGTACGCTCGCTGTGTCGGCCCTGGCGCTGGCCATGGGCACGGCCATGGCCGCCACCGGCCACAAGGGCACCAGCACGACCGAGAAGAGCTACGAGGGCGCACCCAGCGCCATCCCGCCATCGGCCGTCAAACCGACGAAACACCCCAAGGCTCCGCCGATCACCGACGCCGAGTTCAAGAAGGCCACCGAGATCTTCTTCGAGCGCTGCGCCGGCTGTCACGGCGTGCTGCGCAAGGGCGCCACCGGCAAGCCGCTGACGCCGGACATCACCGTGAAGAAGGGCACCGACTACCTGAAGGCCTTCATCACCTACGGCTCCCCCGCCGGCATGCCCAACTGGGGCACTTCCGGGGTGCTCAGCCCCGAGGAAGTCGACCTCATGGCCCGCTTCATCCAGCAGGAGCCGCCGCAGCCGCCGGAATACGGCATGAAGGAAATGAAGGCCAGCTGGAAGGTCATCGTGCCGCCGGACAAGCGTCCCACGAAGAAGATGAACGATATCAACATCCAGAACCTGATGTCGGTCACCCTGCGTGACGCCGGCCAGATCGCCTTGGTCGACGGCGACAGCAAGAAGATCCTCGAGGTCATCAAGACCGGCTACGCGGTGCACATCTCCCGCCTGTCGGCCTCCGGCCGTTACCTGTTCGTCATCGGCCGCGACGCCAGGGTCAACATGATCGACCTGTGGATGAAGCACCCGAAGACGGTTGCCGAGATCAAGGTCGGCATGGAGGCACGCTCGGTCGAAACCTCCAAGTTCAAGGGCTGGGAGGACAAGTACGCCATCGCCGGCACCTACTGGCCGCCGCAGTTCGTGATCATGGACGGCGACACCCTGGAACCGCTCAAGATCGTCTCCACCCGCGGCATGACGGTGGACACCCAGGAATATCATCCGGAACCGCGCGTGGCGGCCATCGTTGCCTCGCATGAGCACCCGGAGTTCATCGTCAACGTCAAGGAGACCGGCCATGTGCTGATGGTCGATTACTCGGATCTGAACGATCTGAAGATCACCAGTATCGATGCTGCCCGCTTCCTGCATGACGGCGGCTGGGACCGTACCCACCGCTACTTCCTGACGGCGGCGAACAAGTCCAACAAGATCGCGGTAGTGGACTCCAAGACCGACAAACTGGTCAAGCTGGTCGACGTCGGCAAGATCCCGCACCCCGGCCGTGGCGCCAACTTCATCGATCCCAAGTACGGACCGGTGTGGGCCACCAGTGACCTGGGTGACGACAAGATCTCGGTCATCGGCACCGACCCGGAGAAACACAAGCAGTATGCGTGGAAGGTGGTACGCACCTTGAAGGGCCAGGGTGGCGGTTCGCTGTTCATCAAGACCCATCCGAAGTCCAAGCACCTCTACGTGGATACCGCGCTGAACCCGGATGACAAGATCCACCAGTCGGTCGCGGTGTTCGACATTGCCAATCTGGACAAGGGCTTCAAGGTGCTGCCGATCGCCGAATGGGCCAAGCTGGGCAAGGGTCCGAAGCGCGTCGTACAGCCGGAGTACAACAAGGCCGGCGACGAGGTCTGGTTCTCGGTATGGAACGGCAAGACCGAGGAATCGGCGATCGTGGTGATCGACGACAAGACGCTGAAGCTCAAGAAGGTCATCAAGGACAAGCGCCTGGTGACCCCGACGGGCAAGTTCAACGTCTACAACACCATGCACGACATCTACTGAGACTGTCCCGAGCAGGGCGGGCGGCGCAAGCCGCCCGCCTTTTTTTGTGCCCGCTGCCGGCAGGCGGAAGCTGTCACTCTGTCAGTGGCTGGTGCCTTCGGAACGGTGGGTCTTGTTCCAGACGTTGTACTTGCCGGAAGGCTTGTTCATGGGCAGACGCTTGACCTCTTTCAGGGTCCTGGCATCGTAGACGATCACCGCACCGTCCTTGTCCCAGATGCTCAGCAGCGCGTGGCGCCCGTCGCGATCGAACTCCACGTGGGCGGAGGTCTTGCCCGGTTCCGGACGCAGGGTCTTCACGATCTCCAGCGTCTTCTTGTCGATGATGTGCACTGCGTCCTTGTTGGGCCCGAAGAACACGTCCACCCAGGCATAGGGCGAGTTCTCGTGGCTGCGCATGAAGAAACCCGGCCCCAGGGTCTTGATGCGCTTGATGGTCTTCCAGGTCTGCATGTCGATGACGCTGACCTCGGCCTTCTTGAGGTTGGGCGTGGCCATCACGCGCCGCCCCTGGTAGTCCCAGCTGATTCCGGAGCCCAGGTGTGGCATGCCGGAGAGATCCAGATCCGCGACCTTCCGGCCCACGATGAGATCGATCACCTGCCCGTGTTTGCCGTTGCGCGCGGCGCCCAGCAGATGGCGGTAGGACTGGTCGAAGAAGAAATCGTCCAGGTAGTCATCCAGCTTGATGCGGCGCACCGGGAAGGGTCCCTTGTCCACGAAGCCTTCCTGGTAGCGATAGTCGTGCATGAGACCGATGTAGACCGGTTCCGGTTCATCCAGGTAGCTGATCTCCCAGACTTCCGGGATATCCTTCAGCGCGGCGATGAAGCTGCCGCGCGGAGGTGCGGCATAGACGGCGCTGACGCGCGAGGATCTGCCGTCGCTGCCCTTGACCGGGAAGACCCTGATCGGATCCAGGTTGCGCGCGTCCAGCAACACCAGGGTGTGCGGCAGATAATTGGCCACCATCACGTACCGGCCGTCACCGGAGACTGCCAGGTTGCGGGTATTGATCCCGGCACGGATCTCGGCCACCGTCTTCAGGTTGTACAGGTCGTACTTGGTGACCCAGCCGTCACGGGAGGCGAAATAGACGTAACGCCCGTCGGGTGAATACTTGGGACCCCCGTGCAGATAGGGACGGGTCTTGAAACGCGTCAGCGGCTCGAAGCGGTCACCGTCAAGGATGGTGGCATGATGGTCGCCCACTTCCACCACCACGAACAGGTTGAGGGGATCGGCATCGTAGACGGGCTTGTCCGGCAGACTGCCCCAGGGATGGCTCACCACGTGGCTGGCGCGTATCTGCTTCAGGCCCCATTCGGGGATATAGGACAGCGGGGTATAGATGTAATCGACCAGCGCCGCGATATCGGCCTCGTCGAGCTTGTCACCGAGCGCCGGCATCTGGGTGGCGGCACGGCCGTTGCGAATCACCCCGGCGGCCTCTTTCTTCGACAGCCGCTTGAGATTGCCCGGCAACAGCGCCTGCCCCTGCCCCCCGAGACGATCCTTGCCGTGGCATTCGGCGCAATGTTTCCGGTACAGGTCGGCGGCGTCGGGTGTGGCCGCTGCCAGCACGGAGGTGGAGCACAGGGTCAGCAGTGCACACAGAAGACTGGATCGCATGATTCGCTACCCTAGACGGTTACGGTGTCGGCCGCGGTCCGCACAGTGAATGCCCGGGCCGGGAGGGACGATGCCGCCATGGCACCAGCGGATACCAGGTTGGCCGGCTCAATCACCAGCCTTTACCTCGCGCAGGGGGATATCCAGCGGTTGTTTGATGCTGACCGCTCCGCGCAGATCCCCGACCCGGTAACCGCGTGCCCGGTCCATGGGATAGTCCCGATCGAGGCTGGTCTTCACCTGCGCGGGCAGGTTCGCTTCACCCCCATGGCAGGTGAGACAGATGTCTTTCGTTCCGATGGCCTTCATGAAGCGGAAATAGCGCCTGCCGCCCTCCTCGACCACCTCGCTGTGGCTCATGTTGGCGTATTTTTCCCCTTTTGCCGCACGCGCCTGAAATTCCTCCAGCACCCCCTGCTCCCAGGCATCGGGCATGCCCAGCAGCGGGTTCCGGACCCGGGTGCCGACGCGCGTCACGCGCCAGCCGTTTTCGCGCGACAGTCGACCCGCGATCTGTGGTGCGAGGTCACGGCAGACGCTGATGGCCGCCGCCGGCCCCTGGCTCTTCAGTTCGCGTTTCAGTGCGCCGCCGAGCTGTTTCATCAACTCCGCGGTAGCCTGCCGGGAGGCTGCGAGACGCTGCTCCATGTCACCGGCCGCAGCCATGCCGGAAGCCGTCATCGACACCGCCGCCAATACAGCGGCGCTCACTCTCATGCGGATACTCTCCATGAACACAACTCCTCTCAATGTTTTACCAGATGACCTTCGGCGGCGGTCGCCCCGGGGAGGAAGGCACAGCCGGCTGAATCGACCGCGGTGCGCGCGGCCACGAAGGCCTCGCGGGTGCAGACCAGAGGCAGGTCAGCGTTCGTCAGTTTTTCCTGACCGACGCAGCTGACCCGGTGCCCGGCATAGTCGTGTCCGGGATAGACCAGGGTCTCGTTCGGCAGACTGTACAGCTTCCCGTGTACGCTGTCATACAACTGGCTGGCGTCACCGCCCGGCCGGCTGAGCGCGCCGACCCAGCCGATTCCCAGGGTATCACCGGTAAACAGCCGGTCCCAGAAACTGTAGCTGACCGAACAGGGCGTGTGGCCGGGGGTGTGGATCACCTCGATGAACTCCTCCCCCAGCCGGATCAGTTCGCCGTCCGCCAGCGGCCGGTCACAACCCGGAAGACCCGCGAGGCGGTGCACGGCCAGGCGGGCACCGGTCATGCGCACGAGTTCCATGGCGCCACTCGGATGATCGTCGTGCAGGTGGGTTTCGAGCACGTAACGCAGCCGCAGGCCGTGCGCCTCCAGCAACGACTTGTAGTCGGCAACGTGACCGGCGACGGGATCGATAACCGCGGCCTCGCGGCTCGCAGAGTCCGCCAGCAGGTAGCTCAGGGTGGCACTGGCCTCGTCGAACAACTGTTTGATGATCGCCATAGTCTGACCGTCATTGCGCCCGCCTCTTGACCAGCGGCTACGGGGCAGCTGCTCCCTGCCCGCACGGGCGCGAACCTATATGATTTTCAGCATATTATACAGCTCTAATACATCAGAGCCAGCCGAGACCCCGGCCTCGGCCACGGGGCTGATTGCCAGGTATATGGTTTTATTCGATAATTTCTTTCGCTCTCCATATTGCTGCTATACTGTTTCGAAGTCGAGGAGCCACTGAAACCGCCATGAACCGAGCCTTGCTGTCCGGTACCCAGAACGCCGAAGTGCTGCCCTACCTGCAGCGCTCGCCGCTGTTCGCCGACCTGGATGCCGATCAACTGGGCACGGTGATCGACCACACCCGCTTCATGGAGCTGCCACCGGGCGAGACGCTGTTCGAGCAATCACAGGCAGCGCGCGACTTCTTCATGCTCACCAGTGGCCAGGTCAAGCTGACCCGCAGTTCCCCGGACGGACACGAGAAGATCATCGACCTGATCTCGCCCGGCAACACCTTTGCCGAGGCCATCCTGTTCTCCGGTCAGCGCGCCTACCCGGTCAGTGCCAGCGCCCTGGTCGCCAGTGAAGTGCTCTGTTTCGACATCGCCACCTACGCCGACATCCTGCACCAGTCCACCGAAGCCTGCTTCGCGGTACTGGCCCAGATGAGCCGGCGCCTGCACTGGTATATCGGCGAGATCGACCGCCTGACGCTGCACGGCGCCACCTTTCGGGTGGTGTCCTACCTGCTGGACCAGGTCCCCAGCACCCATCTGGGCAGTTCCCGCATCTTCCTCACCACCCCCAAGCACGCCATCGCCTCGCGCCTGTCGATCACCCCGGAGACGCTGTCGCGAAGCTTCTCCAAGCTGAGCCGCGACGGACTCATCGAGGTCGAGGACGACGCCATCGTCATCAAGGATGTCGGCCGCCTGCGCCAGTACGCGCAGGGTAGCTCACACTGAGCTTCAGGCCGTCAGGCGCGCATAGAGTGCCGGCAGGCGGGCCGGCAGCTGGCCGGCGTCGTGGACCAGCATGTAGGAGGTGCTGCCGAACAGGTAGGGCAGGTAGTCGCGGGCCTTTTCGTCGATGGTGACGCAGAACGGCCGGATCCCCATCCGCGCCGCCTCGCGCACGGCCATGCGCGTATCCTCGATACCGTAGCGTCCCTCGTACTTGTCGAGGTCGTTGGGCTTGCCGTCGGTAAGAATCAGCAACAGCTTGTGACTCGCCATCTCGGCCTCGAGCAGGCGGCTCGCATAGCGCACTGCGGCTCCCATGCGCGTGTAGTAGCCGGGCCGGATGGCCTGGATACGCCCTTTCACCTGCGGTGAATAGGACTCCCGGAACGCTTTCAGGGTGTGAAAGCGCACGTGGCTGCGGTGCCGCGAGGAAAAGCCATAGAGCGCAAAACGGTCGCCGGTTCCGGCCAGCGCCTCGGAGAACAGGAACAGGCTGTCGCGTATGACGTCGATGACGCGCTGCCGGTCGTCGATGTGACTGTCGGTGGACAGTGACAGGTCGGCCAGCAGCAGGCAGGAAAGATCCCTCTCGGCGTTGCGAAAGCTGCGGAACAGGTCGGCTTCCGCCGGACGGATACCGCGCAGGCGGTCACTGGTGTGGTCGATGAGTGCATCGATGTCCAGTTCGCTGCCGTCGGGCTGCGCGTGGATCCAGGTGCGCCGCGGCTTGAGCATCTCGAACAGCTTGCGCACCCGCCGCGCCTTGCGCTGCAGATGCTCCGGCAGCGGTTGCGGGCGCGCATCGCGCGCCAGCATGGGTTGCAGGCGGCAATGATCGGGCAACAGCGTCTGCTGCCGGAAGTCCCACTCCGGCAAGGGGATCCCCTCCCCCAGGTAGACGTCGTCGTTCTGTTCCGGCGGCAGATCGAGGTCGAAACGCAGCCGCGCCGCGGTGCGCTTGCGGTCGCGCGCCATGCTCAGCACGTCCAGGTCCTCGATGGCCGAACGGGCGTTGTCGTCCTCGTCCTCCTCGGTGGTACGATCCACCGCCACGTACTCGGCGCGCGAGAACAGGCTCTCGAGACGGAACGCCAGCAGGCCGCTGCGCCCGTCCGGGCTGTCGACCCGCTCGCCGCGGCGGCGCTTTTCGCTCTCCACCCGCTCGCTGGGCGAACGCTCCTCGTCCTCTTCCTCGTCTTCCTGCTCGTCGACCCTTGCTTGGGCCGCCGGTACCGGCGGCGCCGGGTGCAGCCACAGCGGCACCGGTTGCGGCGGCCGCGCAGCCGCCGGCAGCGGCCCGACGCCCTCGCGCGGGTCCAGCAGGCACTGGTGAATCAGTCGCTCCTGCGCCGCCTCGTCGGCCCTGAGCGTCTCCGGGGCCGGTCGCTGCGCCAGGTGCGCCTCCACCAGGACACGGTAACGCCGGGCGAGCCCCGGGTAGCGTTCCAGGGTAGCCGCCGTGGCGGCGACGTTGCGCTGCAGCCAGTCACCGTCGAAGTGGCGGTCGGCGACCGCCGCCAGTGCCGCCAGCCACAGGTACAGCTGGCGGTTCAGTTCGCGGTCCGCGAACCAGGCGATGCGCCCCGGCAACCGCAGCGTCTGCTCGTCGCGCCAGGCCAGTTCGACCTGGCGACCGCTGCCGGCGATACGCTGTATGAGGTTGCGACGCGCCCCGTGGGCGCTCTCGGTGGCCGCTTCCACGCGCAGGCCGCCCTCGCCCCCGAGCGCCCGGAACAGCACCGCCACCGACTGACGCACCTCGTCGAGACCCACCGCCGCCTGCGGGTATTCACGCCGCGCCGCGCGCGTCACCAGGCGGTGCCAGAACTGGCCGACCCACTCCTCCATCAGCCGTCTCCCGCCCCCTTGCCTGCTTTCGGCGGACGCAGCGGCTGGCGATGGAAACAGCTTGCCGGTACCGTCGGCCGGCGTCCGAAATCACGTTCCGACACGTCCAGCGCGCACTGACCCGAAAGCATCTGCAACAGGCCGGGCTCGGCGCGCGGCCGGTTGACGTCCTCGCAGGCGCGCACGCACTGCTGGCACTGGGTACAGGTGAACATCCGCCGCTTGATCTGGCGCGGCTGCAGGCGCATGGGACAGGCGTGTTCGCAGGACTTGTCGCAATCGGCACAGACGGCGGCGCGCTCGCGGTCGAAGCCCACCACCAGCGCCCGCCGGTTGCCCATCCACACCAGGCTCTGGAACAGGCCGATGGCGCAACCGAAGCGGCAGAAGAGATGCCGCGCCAGGGTGAACTCGACGACCAGCAGACCGGTCGCCACCGCCAGGAACAACGACTGGTTGCGCGTCAGTTCACCACTGAACAGGTTGCCCCAGATCTCCTTCGGCGGCAGCAGGTAGGTGAGCAGGGTCACCGCCCACAGGAAACTGAAGAACAGCACCGCCAGCGCCACCAGCCACCAGGCCGAAGGACTCGGGTGCACCTCGGTGCCGTCGCTCTGCACCTCCGGCAACGGCGCTTTCTGCCACAGGGTGACCTTGCCGGAAGCGCGGCGCATCAGGGCATTGATCATCTCGACCACGGAGAAATGGGGACACAGCCAGCCGCAGTACAGGCGCCCCCAGCGCCAGGACACCCAGATACCCGCGCCCACGACCAGTGCGATGGGCAGGAAGCCGCGCACGATGATGTTCACCGTCGCCTGCAACGGGCCGGCATCGCGGATGTCCAGGGTCCAGGGATGGCCGAAGAGGATGAAATGCCCCTGGTTCAGGTCCAGCCGGAACAGGTCCAGCAGGGGCGCGAACACGAACAGGAGGAAGAATGCGGAACGCCAGTACAGGCGCAGCCGCTGTACCCGGCTCATGGGCGGAATGGCTTGCCTATC
>DROT01000091.1 GCA_011321775.1 Gammaproteobacteria bacterium
CTGAAACACGCCCTCCAGCACCGTGACCAGCTGGCGCAGGGAAATCCCCGTCTCGGCCAGCAGCGGCGGAAATATCTTCAGCTCCACCTGCCTCTCCAGCCCGCCCACCGAGGCGATCTCCGCCACGCCCGGCACCGACTGCAGCGCCGGCTTGACCAGATTCTCGTTCAACAGGCGCAGCTCCCGGAGATCATGCGTGCCCGCCCGGTCCGTGAGTGCGTACTCGAATATCCAACCCATGCTGCTCGCGTTAGGGCCCAGAGTAACGACCGCATCGGCAGGAAGCCGGGGCCGAATGGCGCCGATCCGGTCCTGCGCGAGCTGTTTTACCTGCCTGCGCCGCCCGGGGTCTTCCAGGATGATGTAGATGAAGGAATAACCCAGATGGGAAGTCGCCCGTATCGCCTTGATACCCGGCGATCCGACCAGCGAGCGGATCAGCGGTGCGGTGACTTCGGTCTCGATCTGTTCGGGGCTGCGCGCCCATTTCGCATAGATGACGATCTGGGGGTCGGATATATCGGGAATGGCATCGAGGGGCGTGCTGCGGATGGAACAGAGGCTGACGAGCGCGACCACCGCGACCAGCAGCAGCGCGACCACCCTGTAACGTATGACGTTCCTAATGATGCATGTGAGCATGGCCCGTACCGCCCTGCCGGGTTGCCTTCAGCTTGTGTTCCGCATCGATGAAGAAACTGCCCAGGGTGACGACCTGGTCTCCCTCGTTCAGGCCATGATGCACCTGGGTATACAGCTCCCCCTTGAGGCCGGTGTGGATCTCCCGGGCGATGTAGTGACCGGGGTGCCTCTGTACATAGACGATCTGCCTGCCGCCCTCCTCGATAATCGCCTCGTTGGGGATGGACAGAAACACGCCGCGCTGGACGATGATCTCCATCACGTAGTACGGGCTTTTCTCATAGGTCGGGCCGGACAGCGATGCCTCGACCCTGGCGCAGTGCCCCTGCGGTTCCACCCGGGTGACGGTTGCCCGGTATATCGACGATTTGGAATCGGGCGGGAACGCACGCACACGCTGGCCGGCGCGAATCAGCGCGGCGGGTGCGAAACACGGCCTCGCAACCAGCCTGCTGCCGGCGTCATCGATTCTTGCCGCTGTCCGCACCCATGTCTGCAACGCCTGGGGAGCGGCCTGAACGAGCGTCAGCGTGAGCTCGGCCGCCTGGGTCTCCGACACCTCGGTGTCGGGGACTGGCACCGGGCGCATGCGCTCGCGAATCCCGCCCGCATGCGCGACCACGGTGGGAAGCAGGGCAAGCAGTGCCAGGTGCAGGCGGCCTGCACCCATCACGGACGCTCGTACACTGCGGTCACCCGGCATCATCAATGGCAGTAGTTGTCCTTGCTGTCCAGGATATGCGTGCCCCAGGGATAGAGACCGACGTTGCTGACCCGCTCGACGGCTTCCGTCCTGCCGTCGATGACGTAGACGGAATGATCGGTCGAGCTGGCGAGGTAGATCTTCTCGTCGGCCGTGTCGGTCGTGGCCGTCTCTATCTGTATGTTGGTACCGATCTTGATCCGGCCCGCCGGTTCGAGGTGCTCCATGTCGTATACGTACAGGAACCCGCTCGTGGAACTGATCACGAACGCCTTGCCTGCCGCGAAGTTGACGCCCATCATGTCGGGGCCGGACTCGAGTGTCGCCACCACCTCGTTCTTCTTCAAGTCGATGATCGATATGGTTTCATCGCCGTTGTTGGCGACCACTCCGTACTTTCCGTCATGGCTCATGTAGACCCGCCAGGGGTCTGCGCCGACACGTATCTCCTTGACCAGCCTGTCCTCGCGTGTATCGATGACACCGACGATACCAAGATCGCCATCGGCGGCATAGAGATAGCGCCCGTCGTTGGTGATGCTCGCGTTCGAGATGCCCTTTATCTCCCCCAGGTACCGCTCCGGGTCCAGGCTGGCGATACCCGGCGTGGTGCCGACGTAGATCTTCTTCAACAGCTCGTGGCGGGTCACGTCGATGACACCGACCCAGTGCGCACCGTAATTGCCGATGTAGGCCTTGGATCCGTCGGGCGTGAAAGTGATATTGAGCGGCTCGGCAAATCCGCGGATACGCTTGATCTCGGTCATGGATACCATGTCGATGACCGAGACCGCGTCCCCGGCGGGATTGCCCTGGTAGTAATAGCGGCCGTCGGGCGAGAAGGCCAGGTGCTCCGGCGCAAAGTCCACGGGAATCGACTTCACCAGCGTCAGGGTCGGCACGTCGATGATATAGGCCTTGTTGGAACTGGAGCCGCCCGTGACGACCCAGCGTCCGTCCGGGGACATCGACGCCATGTGCGGATTGACGTTCCTGCCGAGGAAGACGCTGCCGATCATCTTGTGTGTCTTGATATCCATGAAGGCGATATCGTTGGAATCACGATTCACGATCAGGACGACCGAGGATGGATCCTTGATCTTCACTTCCTTCGCGGTCGAAGAATCCACCGCTCCCGCTGCGGTGACGTATGAAAGAAAGAACAACAGACAGATACCGGTCTTGAATCCTGTAATGGCCATGATTATCTCCTGATAGCGTTAGAAACTCGCCTGAAGACGCATACCCGGCACGAAATAGGCGACCTTCCGGCTGGCCGCCGGATCTTCGCTCACATGCGTCAGAACGAACGAGAACTGCAGTTTCTCGGAGATGCGAAGATTGTAGTAAGCCTCGGCAAGACGTTCCCGGTCGCCGGTTCCCAGGCTGTAGTGGGAATAACCGATGCCCCAGGCGTCTTCCGGGTTGTAGACGAAACCGCCCCTGATCTGCAGACCGCCGCTGTAGAAGTGGTCCCGCCTGCCTGCGTCCGATTCCGCAGACCCGTAGCGACCGAACAGCGTGATCGCGGCAGCGAGCTTCTGGTCGATGCTGATGCCAAAGGCATTCTGGTCGTTGCCGCTGCTGTTGTCGGTCCGGTACCAGAGGCGGTAGTTGCCCTCACCTATCTTGAACGGCGTCCACTGGTAGCTCACTTCGGTGAGATAGAACAGGGAATCGGAAAGGTTGGTCGCGGTACTGCTGCTCTGCTGGTAGCCGATCTTGAACCTGAAGCCCGTCTTCGGATCGAATATGGCCGCCATGCCCGCGCCGTTCTCGGACAGGCCCAGCGCCGGGTTGTTGACCAGGGCATCGCTGAGGAACTGCGTGGTTTCGTCGTTGGCGGCCGTATTGGTGTCGAAATAGTTGGTCAGATCGAGCCGCCCGGCAAC
>DROT01000092.1 GCA_011321775.1 Gammaproteobacteria bacterium
ATATAGACGATGCGCGGCAGATCGTCCGGCCAGGATGCCCGTTCCAGGCTCGAGGGCTCGATTTCACGCATCTGTGGCCGCCGGCCGCATGCCAGCATGGCCGCCACCGGCGCAAACAGGTCGCGACCATGGAAGCTGTCAGACAGCCGCGACGGCCGCCAGCTGATGGCGAAGGCCTCCACCTCGGTGGCACGCCGTACGACCAGCGCAAACAGTCCGTTGTCGGGGCCCACGTACCAGCGCCCGTCGGCGAGCACCGCCACCGGCAGGCGCTCGGTACCGACTCCCGGGTCGACCACGCACAGACAGACACAGTCCGGCGGCAGATCACGCGCACAGGCGGGTAGCAGGTAGGCGGCGGCACGCGCGTCGAAGGGCGGAAGATCGGGAAACAGGTCGATCACCGGCACCCCCGGTGCGCGGGCGAACAGCACGGCCTTCATCTGGCCGAGATAGGGGCCGTTCACGCCGAAATCGGTGAAGGTGGCAATCATGACAACATGGTAGCCAAGGTGAGCCGATAACGGCAGTGGTGCGGACGCAAAAAAGCCGGGCATCGCCCGGCTTTATCCGCTCCAGCGGCGAGCGGCTTATTCGCTGACGGCCTCGAATTCCTCGCCGGTCTCGGGGCGATCGACCAGCTCGACCAGGGCCATCGGCGCCTTGTCACCGGCGCGGTAGCCCATCTTCAGGATGCGCAGGTAACCACCGGGACGATCCTTGTAACGCGGGCCCAGTTCGTTGAAGAGCTTGGTCACCACGTCCCGGTCCCGCAGGCGCGCAAAGGCCAGACGACGCTTGTGCACACTGTCGTTCTTGGCCATGGTGATCAGAGGCTCTGCGACACGGCGCAGCTCCTTGGCCTTGGGCAGCGTGGTCTTGATGACTTCATGACGCATGAGGGATGCCGCCATGTTGCTGAACATCGCCTTGCGATGACTGCTGTTACGATTGAGTTTTCGACCACTTTGACGGTGACGCATCGTTCTCTACCTAGGTTGATATTGCTTCAGGCGGATTGCTTTTCGCTTTCCTTGAGCCCTGCCGGCGGCCAGTTTTCCAGCCGCATGCCCAGCGACAGACCACGCGAGGCCAGGACGTCCTTGATCTCGGTGAGCGATTTCTTGCCCAGATTCGGCGTCTTCAGCAGCTCCACCTCGGTACGCTGGATCAGATCGCCGATGAAATAGATGCTCTCGGCCTTGAGACAATTGGCCGAACGCACCGTGAGTTCCAGATCATCGACCGGACGCAGCAGGATGGGATCGATGTTCGGTTCCTGGGTCTCGCGCTCGACCTCTTCCTTGCCCTGCAGGTCCACGAACACCACCAGCTGGTTCTGCAGGATGGTGGCAGCGCGGCGAATGGCTTCCTCGGGATCCAGGGTGCCGTTGGTCTCGATCTCGATGATCAGCTTGTCGAGGTTGGTACGCTGTTCCACACGCGCGGCGTCGACGTTGTAGGCGACGCGGCGCACCGGCGTATAGCTGGCATCCAGTTGCAGTGCTCCGATGGGGCGACTTTCTTCCTGCTGCGCACCACGGACCGTAGCCGGCTCATAGCCGCGCCCCATTTCCACCTTGAGCGTCATGCTGAGTTCGCCATCCTTGGTGAGATTGGCGATGACGTGATCCGGATTGACGATCTCGATATCGTGGTCCACGGTGATGTCACCGGCGGTGACCGTGCCGGGCCCCTTCTTGCTGAGCCGCAGGGTCGCCTCCTGCCGGTTGTGCATCTTGAGGGCCACGCCCTTCAGATTCAGGAGTATTTCCATGACGTCTTCCTGCACGCCCTCGATGGAGGAATACTCGTGCAGCACACCCTCGATCTCGGCGCTGGTAATGGCGCAACCGGGCATGGAAGACAGCAGGATACGACGCAGGGCGTTGCCCAGCGTATGGCCGAAACCGCGCTCCAGCGGCTCCAGTACGACTTTTGCGGTTCGTTCGTTGACGGTCTGCACGTCCACGATACGCGGCGTCAGGAACTCGTTGACATTGCCCTGCATGAAAAGTCCTCTTAAGCTGTTGCTTTACTTGGAGTACAACTCGACAACGAGATGCTCGTTGATCTCGGCCGGCAGGTCGGAACGCTCCGGACGCGCCTTGAAGACGCCTTCCATCTTCTTGGCATCGACGTCGATCCAGTCGGCGAAACCACGCTGTTCCGCCAGCTCCAGCGCCGCCTGGATGCGCAGCTGCTTGTTGGAACGCTCGGCGACCGCGATGCTGTCGTTGGGCTGAACCTGGTACGAGGGAATGGTGACACGCCGGCCATTGACGAGGATGGCCTTGTGCCGGACCAGCTGGCGCGCTTCCGACCGCGAGGCGGCAAAGCCCATGCGGTAGACAACGTTGTCAAGACGACTCTCCAGCAGCTGCAACAGATTCTCGCCCGTGGAGCCCTTGCGCGACGCGGCGCTCTTGTAGTAGTTGCGGAACTGGCGTTCCAGCACCCCGTAGATGCGGCGCATCTTCTGTTTCTCGCGCAGCTGTGCCGCATAGTCCGACAGACGCCCGCGCCGCTGCCCGTGCTGGCCGGGCGGGAACGGACGGTTCTCGATGGCGCACTTGGCGGTGTAGCACTTCTCGCCCTTCAGAAACAGCTTGGTGCCCTCGCGACGGCACTGACGACATTTTGGTCCTGTATACTTGGCCATTTGCTCTCCTCCGCCCTACACGCGCCGCTTCTTGGGCGGACGGCAACCGTTGTGCGGAATCGGCGTCACATCGGTGATATTGGTGATACGGTAACCGGCGTTGTTGAGCGCACGCACCGCGGACTCGCGACCCGGACCGGGACCCTTGACCTCCACCTCGAGGTTCTTGAGGCCAAACTCGCGGACCATCTCGCCAACGCGCTCCGCCGCCACCTGGGCCGCAAAGGGCGTGCTCTTGCGCGAACCACGGAAACCGGAACCACCGGCGGTAGCCCAGGCCAGGGCATTGCCCTGGCGATCGGTGATGGTCACGATGGTGTTGTTGAACGAAGCATGAATGTGGGCGATACCATCGACCACATTCTTCTTGACCTTCTTGCGTGTACGACCTGACGTCGGCTTAGCCATCTCTGATACCTGTTACGAAATCCAGCTTATTTGCGAATCGGGCGACGCGGACCCTTGCGGGTGCGGGCGTTGGTGCGGGTGCGCTGGCCGCGCAGCGGAAGCCCGCGGCGGTGGCGCATGCCGCGATAGCAGCCGAGATCCATGAGGCGCTTGATGTTCATGGAGACGGTCCGCCGCAGGTCGCCCTCGACCGTATACTTGCCAACCTCGCTGCGCACGGCTTCGATCTCCGACTCGGAGAGATCCTTGATCTTGACGTCCGGGCGGATGCCGGCCGCGTCACAGATCTTCCTGGCGGTAGTGCGCCCGATTCCATAGATGGACGTCAGCGCAATCGCCGCATGTTTGTGTGGCGGAACGTTAATCCCGGCTATACGAGCCATGAAACTGATCTCCCAAAAAGGCCAGCGGGTTGCAAGTTGCGAAACGCGCAAGCATACCGGACAAAGGCCCCGATTTCAATCCAAAAACAAACCGTTCGGCACAGCCGCCGGTGCTTCAGCCCTGTCGCTGCTTGTGTCGGCCGTCCTTGCAGATGACCCGCACGACGCCCTTGCGGCGAACGATCTTGCAGTTGCGACAAATGCGTTTTACCGATGCACGTACTTTCATGATTTCACCTGTACAAAATGGGTCAGCGCACCACGCCGGCGCGCCCGTGGCTCTTCAGATTGGCCTTCTTCATGAGCCCCTCGTACTGGTGGGACATCATGTGAGACTGGACCTGGGCCATGAAGTCCATGACCACGACCACGATGATCAGCAGGGATGTACCGCCGAAATAGAACGGCACATTCCAGTACAAAATCAGAAACTCCGGCAGCAGACACACCGCGGTGATGTAGATCGCGCCCGCCAGCGTGAGGTGTGTCATCACGCTGTCGATATAGCGCGCCGTCTGCTCGCCGGGGCGAATACCCGGGATGAAGGCACCGGACTTCTTCAGGTTGTCCGCCGTCTCCCTGGAATTGAAGACGATGGCGGTATAGAAGAAGCAGAAGAACACGATCGCCAGCGCGTACATCAGGATGTACAGCGGCTGCCCCGGTGACAGCATCGACGAAATATCCTTCAGCCACCCCATGCCCTCGTTGCTGCCGAACCACTGGCCCGCGGTAGCCGGGAACAGGATGATGCTCGAGGCGAAGATCGGCGGTATGACGCCGGCCATGTTCAGCTTCAGCGGCAGATGGGTACTCTGCGCCGCGTACATGCGCCGCCCCTGCTGCCGTTTGGCATAGTTCACCGTGATCCGCCGCTGGCCGCGCTCGATGAACACCACGAATGCGGTGACCGCGAGCGCCAGCGCAAACATGAACAGGATGCTCAGCACGTTCATCTCGCCGGTCCGCACCAGCTCCAGGGTGCCACCGACCGCCGCCGGCAGTCCGGCAACGATGCCGGAGAATATGATGATCGAGATGCCGTTGCCGACACCGCGCTCGGTCACCTGCTCGCCCAGCCACATGAGGAACAGCGTGCCCGTCACCAGACAGGCCACCGACGAAATGATGAACGGCAGCCCCTGCAGAATCACCAGCGGCTGCCCCCCGACCACCTGCCCCTGCAGCGCGGTCGAGATGCCTATGGCCTGGAAGGTCGCCAGCACCACGGTTCCGTAGCGCGTGTACTGGGTGATCTTGTGGCGTCCGGCCTCGCCTTCCTTCTTCAGCTGTTCCAGCGTCGGCACCGTGTACGACAGCAGCTGCATGATGATCGACGCCGAGATGTAGGGCATGATGCCGAGCGCAAACAGCGACAGGCGCTTGAGCGCACCACCGGAGAACATGTTGAACATGTCGAGGATGGTACCCTTCTGCTGCTCCGCCAGCAGTTCCAGCACGTGCGGATCGATACCCGGAAGCGGGATGAAGGACCCGATACGAAAGACCACGATCGCACCCAGCACGAACAGGATGCGATGCCGAAGCTCGGTCAGCTTGCCGAGATCAGCCAGCCCGCCGGTGAGATTGGCTCCGCCCGCTGCCACCTAGTCCTCGACCTTGCCGCCGGCGGCCTCGATCGCCGCCCGCGCACCCTTGCTCACGCCCACACCACGAACGGTGACGGCGCGGTCGATCTCTCCGGACAGCATGATCTTGGCATGGAGGGTGTTCTGGCCGATCACCCCTGCCGCCTTCAGCGTCGCCAGATCGACCTCGCTTCCCTCGACCCGCGCCAGTTCGCCCAGGCGGACCTGTTCGGTCACGCGCGACTTGCGCGATCTAAAACCCACCTTGGGCAGTCGCCGTTGCAAGGGCATCTGACCACCTTCGAAACCGACCTTGTGGAAGCCGCCGGAACGGGACTTCTGGCCCTTGTGGCCGCGCCCGCCGGTCTTGCCAAGCCCGGAACCGATGCCGCGCCCGCGGCGCTTGCCGTCCGGGCGGCTGCCGGCCGCAGATTTGAGAGTATTGAGTCGCATATCAGGCTTCCTCTACCTGGAGCAGGTACGATACCTTGTTGATCATGCCGCGGTTTTCCGGCGTATCGAGCACCTCGACACTGTGGCGGATACGACGCAGGCCCAGACCGGCCACACAGGCCTTGTGCGAGGCGAGGCGACCGCTGGTGCTCTTCAGGAGCGTCACTTTCAGTTTCTTCTCGGCCATGGCTTACCCCAGAATCTCCTCGACCTTCTTGCCGCGCTTGGCGGCAACCATCTCCGGCGAGCGCATCTCCGCCAGTCCCTTGAGCGTTGCGCGAACCACGTTGATCGGGTTGTTGGTACCGATACACTTCGCGAGCACGTTACGCACACCGACAACCTCGAAGACGGCTCGCATGGCACCCCCGGCGATGATACCGGTACCTTCCGAGGCGGGCTGCATGTACACCTTGGCGGCACCGAAGGTGGCCATGATCGGGTATTGCAGGGTCCCGTCCTTCAGCGCAACGGTCTTCATGTTCTTGCGCGCGTTCTCCATCGCCTTCTGGATCGCAACCGGCACCTCGCGCGCCTTGCCGCGACCGAACCCGACCCGGCCTTCACCGTCACCGACCACGGTGAGTGCGGCAAAACCAAACTGACGGCCACCCTTCACCACCTTGGCCACACGGTTGATACCGATCAGTTTTTCCTGCAGACCGTCTGCGCTCGCCTGGTTATCGACATTCGCCATAATGAAAACCCTTGTTTAGAATTCCAGACCGCTTGCGCGCGCGGCGTCCGCCAGCGCCTTCACACGGCCGTGATACTTGAAACCGGAGCGGTCGAAGGCCACGGCGCTGATACCGGCCGCCTTGGCACGCTCGGCAACCACCCTGCCGACGACCGCGGCCGCGTCGATGTTGCCGGTCGACTTCATGTCCTTGCGCAACTCGCGGTCGAGCGTGGAAGCGCTCGCAAGCACCTTGTCACCCGAACCATCGATGACCTGCGCATAGATGTGCCGCGGCGTACGGTGGATGCACAGGCGCGGCCTGCCGAGTTCGCGGATCCTCGCGCGCGCCTTGCGTGCGCGGCGCTGTCGTGATGCCTTCTTGTCCATACTGATACCTTCGAATTCACGTCGCCTGAAAAACAACCGCTCCGGTTATTTCTTCTTGGCTTCCTTACGCATGATGATTTCATCGGCGTACTTCACGCCCTTGCCCTTGTAGGGTTCCGGCGGACGGAAGGCGCGGATCTCCGCGGCAACCTGGCCGACCTTCTGCTTGTCTGCACCCCGGATCACCACCTCGGTCTGGCTGGGCGTCTCGACCGTGACCCCTTCAGGAAGGACATAGTCGATCGGGTGCGAGAATCCCAGCGTCAGGTTCAGCTTCTGACCCTGGGCCTGGGCACGGTAACCGACGCCAACCAGCTGCAGTTTCTTTTCGAAACCCTGGGACACACCGGTGATCATGTTGTTCACCAGCGCACGCGTGGTCCCTGCCAGGGCCATCGCCGCCTTGGAGCCATCCCGGGGCGCGAAGCTCAGCAGCTTGTCGTCCTGCTTCACCTCCACCGAATGGTGAATCTGGTGTTCCAGGGAACCCTTGCTTCCCTTAACGGATATCACCTGCCCGTCGAGCTTGATCTCGACGCCAGCGGGCATTTCAACCGGTTTTTTTGCTACTCGCGACATGGTCTGTTCCCGTCAGGATACGTAACACAGCACTTCACCACCTTCACCGGCGGCACGTGCGGCGCGATCACTCATAACGCCCTTGGACGTCGACACGATGGCCACGCCCAGTCCTCCCTGGACCGTGGGCAGCTCATCCCTGGACTTGTAGATACGCAGGCCGGGGCGCGAAACGCGCTTCAGGCTCTCGATGACCGGCTCGCCGTCGTGGTACTTGAGCTCCACGGTCATGACGGACTTGCCATCCTCGTCGCTGACCTGGAAACCGGCGATATAGCCTTCCTGCTGCAGCACTCCGGCAATGGACTGCTTCAACTTCGAGGAAGGCATGGACACCGACACCTTGCCCGCACGCTGGCCATTGCGTATACGGGTCAGCATATCGGCGATGGGATCCGTCATCATAGTCTGTATACCTCTGTCTTGTCTCTGCGATTACCAGCTGGCCTTGACCAGACCGGGAATATCGCCTCTCATGGCGTGCTCGCGCAGCTTGTTGCGCGCCAGACCGAATTTCCGGTAATAGCCGTGCGGGCGCCCTGTCAGACGACAGCGGTTTCGCTGACGGCTGGGACTGGCATCACGCGGCAGCGCCTGCAGCTTGAGGCGGGCATCGTAGCGCTCCTCGTCCGAACGGCTCATGTCTGCGATGACAGCTTTCAGTTCAGCACGCTTCTTCGCGTATTTCTTGACCATCTTGGCGCGCTTGATCTCGCGCTGGATCATGGATTTCTTGGCCATTGCTCGCTATTCCTCAGTTCCTGAACGGGAAGTCGAACGCCGCCAGCAGGGCGCGACCTTCCTCATCGGTTTTTGCGGTCGTGGTGATGCTGATATCCATGCCGCGCAGGGCGTCGATCTTGTCGTAATCCACTTCCGGGAAAATGATCTGTTCGTGAACACCCATGTTGTAGTTGCCCCGCCCGTCGAAGGACTTCGGGCTCAGACCACGGAAGTCGCGAATACGCGGGATGGCGATGCTGACCAGGCGATCCAGGAACTCGTACATGCGTTCGCGGCGCAGCGTCACCTTGCAGCCTATGGGCCAGCCTTCGCGCACCTTGAAGCCAGCCACCGATTTCCGCGCCTTGCAGACGATCGGCCGCTGACCGGCGATACGGGTCATGTCGCCGACGGCGTTCTCCATCACCTTGCGATCGCCGATGGCTTCGCCCACACCCATATTGAGCGTGATCTTGGTGATACGCGGCACTTCCATGACGTTCTTGTACTGGAATTCGTCCTGGAGCTTCTTCACCACGACGTTGTGATAATGATCCTGTAACCTGGCCATCTTCAGCTACCCACCTTCAGACGTCCACGGCTTCGCCGGTGGACTTGAACACCCGCACCTTGCGACCATCCTCGAGGATACGGAAACCGACGCGGTCTCCCTTCTTGGTCTGCGGGTTGTATAACATGACATTCGACATATCGATGGGCATTTCCTTCTCGATGATGCCGCCGGGCACCCCGGCCTGCGGATTGGCCTTGGTGTGCTTCTTGACGATATTGACGTTTTCCACCACTACCTTGCCGACCTCGGGCAGCACACGCAGCACGGTACCACGCTTGCCGTTGTCCTTGCCGACCTTGACGATTACATCGTCGCCTTTACGAATCTTGCGCATAGTCCTGACTCCCGCCTAGAGCACTTCCGGTGCCAGCGAAATGATTTTCATGAAACGCTCGCTGCGAAGCTCACGCGTGACCGGGCCGAATATGCGGGTTCCGATCGGCTCCAGCTTGCTGTTCAGCAGTACTGCGGCGTTGCCGTCAAAACGGATCAGCGACCCGTCGGGGCGGCGTACGCCCTTGGCGGTACGCACCACCACGGCATTGTAGACTTCGCCTTTCTTGACCTTGCCGCGGGGAATCGCCTCCTTCACGCTCACCTTGATGATATCGCCGATATTGGCATAGCGGCGGTGTGAACCACCAAGCACCTTGATGCACTGCAGACGGCGCGCACCGCTGTTGTCCGCAACATCGAGTTTGGTTTGCATCTGGATCATGGCTTAATTCCCGCTCACGCAATTATTCAGTTCTACAGTCAGCCAGCCGGCCGCTCGACCACTTCCACCAGCTTCCAGGACTTGGTCTTGGACATCGGGCGGCATTCCTGGATGGTGACGGTGTCGCCTTCACGACACTCGTTGGCTTCATCGTGCACGTGCAACTTGGTGGACCGGCGGATGTATTTCCCGTACAGCGGATGACGCACCTTGCGCTCGACCAGAACCACAACGCCCTTGTCCATCTTGTCGCTGACAACGCGCCCGGTGAGGGTGCGGACCAGCTTGCTCTCGTTACTCATGCCGATTCACCTGCTCTGGCTTTCTCGTTCAGTATGGTCTTCACACGGGCGATATTACGTCGCACCTTCTTCACCTGGTCCGGACGACTCAGCTGACCGGTGCCCTTCTGCATGCGCAGGTTGAACTGCTCGCGCAACAGACCATCGAGTTCCTGCTTCAGTTCTTCAGCCGTCTTCTGACGGAGTTCATTGGCATCCATCACATCACCGACCGCGTTACGAATGTGGTACGAACCGGGAGCTTCGCGGCCGCCAGCTTGAAGGCCTCGCGCGCCAGCTCTTCCGAGACACCCTCGATCTCATAGATCACGCGACCCGGCTGGATCTTGGCAACCCAGTACTCGACGTTGCCCTTGCCCTTGCCCTGGCGCACCTCGATCGGTTTCTTGGTGATCGGAACGTCCGGGAATACGCGAATCCAGAGTTTTCCGCCACGCTTCACGCTACGGGTGATCGCTCGCCGCGCGGCCTCGATCTGGCGCGCAGTGATCTGTCCGCGCGTGGTCGACTTCAGCGCAAACTCGCCGAAGCTCACCTTGTTGCCACTGTTGGCGAGCCCGCGATTGCGGCCCTTCTGCTGTTTGCGAAACTTGGTTCTCTTGGGCTGTAACATGATCTGCGGCTCCCTTATTTACCGCCGACTGCTTTCTTGGCAGCCTCGGGCTCGACACTCTGCTCGTCGCGATTGAGGATCTCGCCCTTGAAAATCCACACCTTCACGCCGATGACACCATAGGTGGTATTGGCCTCGGCAAATCCGTAATCGATATCCGCGCGCAGGGTATGCAGCGGCACCCGCCCCTCGCGATACCATTCGGTGCGCGCGATCTCGGCGCCGTTCAGACGACCGGCGACCATGATCTTGATTCCCTGCGCACCCAGGCGCATGGCGTTGCCGACCGCCCGCTTCATGGCGCGACGGAACATGATGCGCCGTTCGAGCTGCTGGGCGACCCCCTCGGCGACCAGCTGCGCATCGACCTCGGGCTTGCGAACCTCTTCGATGTTGATGTGCACCGGCATGCCCATGCGACGCATGACCTCGGCGCGCAGGCGTTCGATGTCCTCGCCCTTCTTTCCGATGACGATCCCCGGCCGCGCCGTATGGATGGTAATGGCCGCGTTGTTGGCCGGACGCTCGATATCGATACGGCTGACCGAAGCATGCTTCAGCTTCTGCTTGATGAAGTCCCGGATCTCCAGATCCAGGTTCAGGAAATCCGCGTACTTGTCCGAATCCGCGTACCAGCGGGACGTCCAGTCCTTGACGATGCCGAGGCGTATACCTGTTGGATGTACTTTCTGGCCCATGCCGTGCTCTCTGTATGATCTGCGTTGTTGGTTACTGTTCTGCGACCGTAACCTGAATATGACTGGTGCGCTTCAGGATCTGGTTGGCACGGCCCTTGGCCCGTGCACGCCAGCGCTTGAGGGTGCGCCCCTCGTTGACCTGTATGGCGGCGACCTTCAGCTCGTCGACGTCAGCACCTTCGTTGTGCTCGGCGTTGGCGATGGCGGACTCGAGCACCTTGCGTACCAGGTGGGCCGCCTTCTTGGGGCTGAAGCTCAGAACCTCCAGCGCACGCTCAACGGGAAGACCACGGACCTGGTCGGCGACCAGTCGGCACTTCTGCGCGGAAATGCGCGCATGACTCAGTTTGGCAGTCGCTTGCATAGCTCGATACCCTTATCTGGATTTCTTGTCCGCCGCATGACCCTTGAAGGTCCTGGTCACGGCGAATTCACCCAGCTTGTGCCCGACCATGTTCTCGTTGATCAGGATGGGCACATGCTGGCGGCCATTGTGCACGGCAATGGTCAGCCCGACCATGTCCGGCAACACCATGGAACGGCGCGACCAGGTCTTGATGGGCTTGCGGCTGTTGCTGCTCACGGCCTCGTCGACTTTCTTCATCAGGTGAAGATCGACGAAAGGTCCTTTCTTTATGGAACGCGGCACGGTCTGTAACCTCTGTCTTTACTTCTGATTGCGTCGGCGCACAATCATGTTGTCGGTGCGCTTGTTCTTGCGGGTCTTGTAACCCTTGGTCGGCATGCCCCACGGCGATACCGGGTGGCGACCACCGGAGGTGCGACCCTCGCCGCCGCCGTGCGGATGATCGACGGGGTTCATGGCAACACCGCGAACGGTCGGCCGAACACCGCGCCAGCGCTTGGCGCCCGCCTTGCCCAGGGAACGCAGGTTGTGCTCGGAATTACCGACCTCGCCGATGGTGGCACGGCAATCCACCGGCACCTTGCGCATCTCGCCGGAACGCAGGCGCAGGGTGGCATGTGCACCCTCGCGCGCGACCAGCTGCACACCGCAGCCGGCACTGCGGGCGATCTGGCCACCCTTGCCCGGCTTCATCTCCACGTTGTGCACCACGGTACCCAGCGGGATGTTGCGCAGGGGCAGCGCGTTACCGGGCTTGATGGG
>DROT01000093.1 GCA_011321775.1 Gammaproteobacteria bacterium
AAACCGATCTTGGTGATCATCACCGCGACCGCGATGGCGGCCACGGGATCGAGATAGGCATGGCCCATCATGGCGCCGCCCACACCGATCACCACCACCACCGAGGAGATGGCATCGCTGCGACTGTGCCAGGCGTTGGCCATGAGCATGTTGGAACGCAGCCGCAGCGCCGCGCGCCGGGTGTACTGGTAGATGACTTCCTTGGCAACGATGGAGACGGCCGCCACCACCAGCGCCAGCATGCCGGGCACCGGCAGGTGTTCCGGCTCGTTCATGCGTTCCACGGCGTCGAAACCGATGCCCAGGGACACAGCAATGAGGCCGATGCCGAGGCCGACGGTGGCCAGGGTCTCGATTCGTCCATGGCCGTAGGGATGATCCTCGTCGGCTTCGCGGTGCGAGTGCTTCGCCGCATAGAGGACGATGAAATCGGTGGCCAGGTCGGACAGCGAATGAACACCGTCGGCGATCAGCGCCTGCGACTGCGACAACCAGCCGACCAGGATCTTGACCACGCCCAGCACCAGGTCGACCACGGCACCGACCACGGTCACCCGACGCACCTCGCGGTAACGCGGGTTGTCGTTCACGTCGAGACTCACCTCGCCCATGGGGTTTTCAGTCCTCCCCCACGCGAATGCGGATCCGGATCTCGCCGTCCTGGCGGTCGATCTCGATCACCTCGTGACCGTGGACCCGGCACCAGGCGGGGATGTCGTGGACGGCACCCGGATCGGTACACAGCACCTGGAGGCACTCACCGGCACCCATCTGCTCCACCCGCTCCTGGGTACGGATCACCGGCAGGGGGCAAAGCAGCCGGCGCGCGTCGAGTTGCTGCTCGCTCACAGGTACCAGTCCTTCGGGATGGCTTCGCCGGCCATCGGTTCAACCGTCAGCGTCTTCTCTTCGCTCCCGGGCGCCTTCACGGCCACCGTCACTGCGTCGGCGCTGCGACCCTGGCTGAAACGGGCCGCAATGCGCGCCGCCAGCCGCAGATCCTCCTCGTCCACCGCGCCGTCGATCAGCACCAGCGGCCCCTTGTGGCTGGTGGTATACAAATGAGTATATTGCTTGCGATAGCCTTCCATGAACCGGTTCTCGCCTTCCTCGCGGCCGATGATCATCTTGAAATGCGGGCGCGGCCGCAGGTGGCGGCCGACCTTGAGCAGCATGATGTCGTCGAGTTCGTAACGGCGCTCACCGCGCGCCTGCCACAGGTCGGCGAGCCGGTGCGAATACTGGGCGTCGGTGAGAAAACAGCAGCCGCCGGCGGGCTGGGCGTAGTCCTCGAAACCGAAACGTGCCGCCAGCGCCATCTGCGGCTTGCGCGTACGGCCCTCGAAATCGTACAGCCGCTCGCGGTCGACCCAGCCCTCGCGCTCCGGCCGCGTCGGTGGCAGGTTCTTCGCGCACAGGGGGCGCAGCAGCAGATCGTCGGCGCCGGACTCGCGCGCGACCACCGGCATGGTGTCCTTGCGCTGCGACTTGGGTCGCTGGCCGATGACCTCGCCGGTGATGATGAAGTCGAAGCCCTTTTGCTCGATCCATTCCCGCGCCTTGCGCACCATGAAAATCTTGCAGTCGAGGCAGGGATTGAGGTTGGCGCCGTAACCGTGCCGGGGGTTGAGTACGATGTCCTTGTACTCCTCGATGATATCGACGATGTGCAGCTTGATACCCAGCTGTTCCGCCACCCACAGGGCATTGTTGCGCTTGGGACGGGCGCGATCCTTCTTGCGAATGGCGTGGGTATGCCCCTCCACGCAGAAACCGGTATAGAAATTGATACCCTCGACGTGGATGCCCTGCTCCTGGATCACTTTCGCGGCCAGCAGGGAATCGAGGCCGCCGGAAATCAGCGCGACCGCTTTGCGTGTCTCTGTCATGTGAATTCTGTAACCGGGAAACGGGATTGGGCGTCATTCTAGCGCAAAGACGCGGCCGGAGGAGCCACGGAAAACGATAGAAGAACTGTAGCTATTCAACTCAGTGAGCTTGGAGCGAACCGCTGACCGAATCGACCGCGCCTTGAAATGGGCCGGATTTTCCGGAAAAAGCCGGCCATTGTCTGAGCGCAGCGAGTACAGTGCTCTATGGACCTGATAATTATGGATTCAGCATCCCTGTGGTGTTCCGTAGCAAGGCGCTGTGCGAAGGGAATGGTCATACCCTTGGCGAGCACAGCAACGCGGCTGCGGGACACCACAGGGATGCCCTTCGGGTTCGCTTGTCAACGTTCACGGACTGCGTTGCGTCTCTTGGCAAGGGAATGGCCATTGCCTGCGAGACGCGCCTTGCCATGAACGTTGACAAGCGAACTGAATCCATAATTATCAGGTTCATAGAGCACTTGCCCGGC
>DROT01000094.1 GCA_011321775.1 Gammaproteobacteria bacterium
CCAGTACCAGATCATCAAGACCCTGCCCAGCGGCACCCCGCTCGAGGTGCTCGAGACCACCGAGAGCGGCTACAGCCGGGTGCGCACCCCCGATGGCGTGGAAGGCTGGGTGCTGAGCCGCTATCTGAGCGAGGAGCCCATCGCCCGCGACCAGCTCGAAAAGGCCCGCAAGCAGCTCGAACGATACCGGGCCAGCAACGGCAAGCTCAGGCAACAGCTCGCGGAACTGCGCAAGAAGGCCGGCGAACTGGAAGCCGAGCGAAATCGTCTCCAGCGCGAGAACGAGAAACTCGCCGCCGAGCTGGAACGCCTGAAACAGGTTGCGGCCAAGCCCATCCTGCTGGAGCAGCAGAATCAGGAACTCAAGCAGCAGAACGTCTCCCTCGAGAAGGAACTGCAACTGCTGCAACAGGAGAACCAGGTGCTGCAAAACAGCTCGCAGCGGGACTGGTTCATCGCCGGGGCCGGCGTGCTGCTCGGCGGCATGCTGCTGGGCCTGATTCTGCCGCGTCTGCGCTGGCGCCGGAAGAGCACCTGGTAAGCAGGATCATCGGCGTGTGATTTTTCCGCGCCCGCCTGTCATACTTGGATGAATCACCAACGCCGCCGTTCACCATGGCCAGATCCCGCCCGCCCCAGTCCGGTTTCGTCCACGACTTTCGCAACTCCTCCCCCTATATCAAGGCCTTCCGCCAGCGGCTGTTCGTGGTGGCCTTCGGCGGCGAGATCCTCGACGCGGAAGGCTTTCCCGGCCTGATCCACGATCTGGCCCTGCTCAACAGCCTGGGCGTGCAGCTGGTGCTGGTGCATGGCACCCGGCCCCAGATCGAACAGTGCCTGCGCCGGCGCAAGCTCAGGATGCGTTACGAGAACGGCCTGCGGGTGACCGATGACGCGGCGCTGGAATGCGTGAAACAGGCCGCCGGCAGCGTGCGCGTGGACATCGAGGCCCTGCTGTCCATGGGCCTGCCCAACTCGCCCATGGCCGGTGCCGGCATCCGGGTGGTGTCCGGCAACTTCGTCACCGCCCAGCCGCTGGGCGTGCGCCAGGGGGTCGACTACTGCCATACCGGCGAGGTGCGGCGCATCGACCGCGACAGCGTGCAGCGCCATCTGGCCGCCGGCGATCTGGTCCTGCTCTCGCCCATCGGCTACTCGCCCACCGGCGAGGTGTTCAATCTCGGTGTGCACGACGTGGCCACCGCGGCGGCGGTGCAGCTCGGTGCCGACAAGCTGATCCATCTGGTCGAGGGCAAGGGCATCGTCGACGGGCGCCGCCGCCTGCTGCGCGAACTGACCCTGGAGAAGGCCGAGGCCCTGCTGGAAAAGGCCAGCCACCTCGACGAGGATGCCCGGCTGGCACTGGCCAGCGCCATCGGCGCCGTCAAGGACGGTGTGCCCCGCGCCCACGTGCTCAGCCGGCAGGTGGACGGCGCCCTGCTGATGGAGCTGTTCACCCGCGACGGCTGCGGCACGCTGATCATGCAGGATCCCTTCGAGGACACCCGCCAGGCCCGGCTGGAGGACATCGGCGGCATCCTCGAACTCATCGAACCGCTGGAACGGGAAGAGATCCTGGTGCGCCGTTCCCGGGAACGCCTTGAAATGGAAATTGACCACTTCACCGTGGTCGAACGCGACGGCATGATCATCGCGGTGGCGGCCCTCTATCCCTTCATCGACGAACACGTGAGCGAACTGGCCTGCCTGGCGGTGCATCCCGACTATCGGGGCCAGCATCGCGGCGACGCCCTGCTCGACTACGTGGAGCGCCAGTCCCGCCAGCTCGGCATCCGCCGGCTGTTCGTGCTCACCACCCGCACCGCCCACTGGTTCCGCGAACGGGGTTTCCGTCCCGGCA
>DROT01000095.1 GCA_011321775.1 Gammaproteobacteria bacterium
CTTCCCTCAGACGACCGCTTGTTTCCTTGAAATGGGCCGGATTTTCCGGGCCGGCCTGAACTCGCTGCGCTCAGACAACGGCCGGCTTTTTCCGGAAAATCCGGCCCATTTCAAGGCGCGGTCGATTCGGTCAGAGGCATCCCCCCGCACTCACCGGGCTGAATAGTTACGATGAAATTACGCTTCAGCCACGCGTACGCGCCGCCAGGGGGCGCCTCCTGGCGGGTAGTCGGAACGCCAGCAGCAACAGCAGTATCAGCCCGTAAAACAGCGGCTGCGACACGTCCGCCTTCACCAGCCACCAGAAGTGCAGCACGGCGAGCGCGGGCACCACGTAGGCCAAGCGGTGCAGTTTCTTCCAGTTACGCCCGAGGCGCCGCATCATGTAGCGGTTCGAGGTCAGCACCAGCGGCAGCAGCAGCACGAAGGCCAGCATGCCCACCGTGATGAATGGCCGCTCGAGGATATCCAGCCAGATCTCCCCCCAGTCGAAGAACTGGTCCAGCCACAGATAGGTGACCAGATGCAGCAAGGCATAGAAAAAGGCAAACAGGCCCAGCATGCGCCGCAAGGCCGGCGGCCAGCGCCAGCCGAAACGGCGCCGCAGCGGAGTCATCATCAACGTCAGCAACAACAGCCGCAGGGCCCAGTCACCCAGGCTGCGGGTGATGGTCTCGATGGGATTGGCACCGAGTCGATCCGCGTAACCCTGCCAGCCCAGAACGACCAGCGGCAGCAGGCAGAGGGTGAATACCAGAGGTTTGAGCCAGTTCCGTTGCATGTAGTCTCTTGTTACCCACCATAAACCGAGCGGGCACACCAACTCCCGGCTTGCCTGGAAACCAGTGCCGGTCGGGCAGGGTCTTCCCGGCGAATCGGCGCAGCCGAGCATCGCAGGGATTTTGCGAACAAGCGAGCGTTGTCTGAGCCGTTCGCGCTGTTGGCGAACGGCGAGTTCAGCGAGCGCGCAAAATCCCAAGAAGCGCAGGGAACCCGCGCAGCGGGCAAGCCGCCTGAGCCGGGAAGACCCTGCCCGGCCGGCACGGAAACCTGCCACCGCTTGACCACACAGCCTCCTAGGAGCCTGTCCGAGTACTGGGGGCCGTAGCGAGAGCGTGGCACAGCGAGGCGATTGTTGCGATCGTTTGAGGCGCATAGTGGGGACTATGCGACGAAAAGGATCGCGAAAAGCGGCCGCTGTGGTGCGCTCGCAGTAGGTCCATCATTACTCGGACGGGCTCCTAGAAGTACTTCTTCAAGTCCATCCCCGAATACAGCGATGCCACCTCCTCCGCGTAGCCGTTGAACATCAGGGTTCTGCGCTTGCGAAACTCGCCGATGCGGCGTTCGCGCTTCTGGCTCCAGCGCGGGTGTGGCACTTCCGGGTTCACGTTGGAATAGAAACCGTATTCGCGCGGCGAGGCCTTCATCCAGGCGGTGGTCGGCTGCGTCTCGCGAAAGCGGATACGAACGATCGACTTGATACTCTTGAACCCGTATTTCCACGGCACCACCAGCCGCAGCGGCGCCCCGTTCTGGTTCGGTAACACCTGGCCATAGAGGCCCACCGCCAGGATAGTCAACGGATGCAGCGCCTCGTCCATGCGCAGGCCCTCGACGTAGGGCCAGTCCAGCACGCGACGACGCTGGCCCGGCATCTGCTGCTTGTCGAGAAGCGTCTCGAACTCGACGTACTTCGCCTTCGAGGTCGGTTCGAAACGTCGGATCAGATCGCCGAGCGGAAAGCCGATCCAGGGAATCACCATCGACCAGCCCTCGACACAGCGCAGCCGGTAGATGCGCTCCTCCAGCGGGTGTGGTCGGATCAGGTCCTCCAGCGCATGGCGGCCGGGGCGGGCACACTCGCCCTCGATACTCACCGACCAGGGATCGGTCTTCAGACGCCCGGCGTACTCGGCCGGATCGCTCTTGGAGGTACCGAATTCATAGAAATTGTTGTAACTGGTGACGTCCTTCAGGGGCGTCTTTTCCTCGTCGGTACCGTACGCGCCGGGGTGCACTTCGCCGAGGACCAGACGTGCACGCGCCGGTGACCCCACACCTGCCAGCGCCGCCCCCGCGACCGCCAGGCCCGCCTTCATCAGGCGACGACGGTCGCGATAAACTGCCTCCGGAGTCACCTCCGATTCGGAGAGACCGCTTTCCCATCTCTTGATCCGCATGGCCGACGCCTCCCTTGGTCACTGAGTGTGACCATGACACCGGCAGAGGGTTCCTGTCCCGCGCTCAACCCACCCAGCGGCGCGCGTTGCGGAACAACCGCATCCAGGGGCCGTCCTCTCCCCATTCATCCGGATGCCAGGAATTCTGCAAGGTGCGGAATACCCGCTCCGGATGCGGCATCATGATGGTGAAACGGCCGTCTTCGGTGGTGAGACCAGTGATTCCGTGCGGCGAACCGTTGGGATTCCAGGGATAGCGTTCGGTGGCGAGGCCGTGGTGGTCGATATAACGCAGGGCCACCAGCTTGCGATCGAGCGCCACCACCGCCTTGCCGTCGGTGTCGAAACCGGCGCGACCCTCGCCGTGGGCCACCGCCACCGGCAGGCGCGAACCCGCCATGCCCTGCAGCAGGATCGACGGCGACTCCGGCACCTCCACCAGCGAGAAACGCGCCTCGAACTGTTCCGACCGGTTGCGCAGAAACGGCGGCCAGTGTTCCGCGCCGGGGATCAGCTCGCGCAACCCCGAGAGCATCTGGCAGCCGTTGCACACCCCCAGCGCCCAGCTGTCGCGCCGCTCGAAGAAGGCGTGGAACTCGTCGCGCGCGCGGTGATTGAACAGGATCGACTTGGCCCAGCCCTGCCCGGCGCCGAGCACGTCGCCGTAGGAGAAGCCGCCGCAGGCCACCAGCCCCCTGAAGCCGGTCAGCGACACGCGCCCGGCGATGATGTCGCTCATGTGGACGTCACGACAGTCGAAGCCGGCAGCGTCGAAGGCGGCTGCCATCTCCAGCTGTCCGTTGACACCCTGTTCGCGCAGGATGGCCAGCGGCGGCCGCGCACCGGTGGCGATCATGGGTGCCGCCGGATCCTCCTCGGGGTCGAAGCTCAGCCGCGGCTGCAGACCCGGGTCGCCCGCGTCCAGCAGGCCGTCGAACTCCTCCTGCGCACATTCCGGATTGTCGCGCAGCGCCTGCATGCGGAAACTGGTCTCGGCCCAGGCCCGCTGCAGCTCGACACGGGACTCGTCCAGCAACGGCCGGCCGCCGAAGCTGAACACCAGCCGGTCACCGTCGGCGACGCTGCCGACCACGTGGCTGCAGCGCCCCAGGCCGGCCTCGCGCAAGGTCTCCAGCACCGTATCGGTATCGCAGTGGCGCACCTGCAGCACGGCGCCCAGCTCCTCGCTGAACAGGGCGGCGAACCAGTCGTCACCGAGATCGTCCAGTGACACGTCGATGCCGCAGTGGCCGGCGAAGGCCATTTCGCACAGGGTAGCGAACAGGCCGCCATCGGCACGGTCGTGATAGGCCAGCAGCAGCCCGGAGCGGTTGAGATCCTGGATCACCTCGAAGAAGGACTTGAGCGCGTCCGGATCATCCAGGTCGGGGGCGTGATGGCCGAGCTGCTTGTAGACCTGCGCCAGCGCCGAACCCGCCAGGCGGTTGCGTCCCTTGCCCAGATCCACCAGGACCAGGTCACTGTCGCCGCAGTCGCGGCGCAGCTGCGGCGTGAGCGTGGCACGCACGTCGGCGACCGGCGCAAAGGCGGTCACGATCAGCGACACCGGGCTGGTGACGGCACGTTGCTCGCCATCCTGTTCCCATACGGTCTTCATGGACAGGGAGTCCTTGCCCACGGGGATGGCGATGCCGAGCCGCGGACACAGTTCCGCGCCCACGGCCTTCACCGTATCGAACAGCGCCGCATCCTCGCCCGGGTGGCCGGCAGCCGCCATCCAGTTGGCCGACAGGCGCACCTGCGACAACGAGTCGATGCGCGCCGCGGCGATGTTGGTGATCGACTCGCCCACCGCCATGCGCCCGGACGCGGGCGGCTCCGCCAGCGCCACCGGCGTGCGTTCGCCCATGGCCATGGCCTCACCGCGGTGACCGTGGAAATCGGCACAGGTCACGGCGACGTCGGCCACCGGCACCTGCCAGGGCCCCACCATCTGGTCGCGCGCCACCTGGCCGGTGATGGAACGGTCACCGATGGTGATGAGAAAACTCTTGCTCGCCACGGCCGGCAGGCGCAGCACCCGGTAGGCCGCCTCGCGCAAGTCATCGGGGCGCACCAGTTCCGGCTTGTGAAAGGTACGGTGGTGCACGTCGCGCAACATCTTCGGCGGCTTGCCCAGCAACAGCGACATCGGCAGGTCGATGGGGGTGTTGTCGAAATAGCCGTCGCCGAGTACCAGCCGCGGTTCCTCGGTCGCCTCGCCGAGCACCGCGAAAGGACAGCGCTCGCGCTCGCACAGGGCCTGGAATTCTCCCAGCCGCTCGCTGGACACCGCCAGCACGTAACGCTCCTGGGACTCGTTGCACCAGATCTGCATGGGCGACATGCCGGGTTCGTCGTTGGGTATGGCGCGCAGTTCGAAGGCGCCGCCGCGGCCAGCATCGTTGACCAGTTCCGGTACCGCATTGGACAGGCCGCCGGCACCGACATCATGGATCGACAGGATGGGGTTGTCGTCGCCCATGGCCCAGCAGCGATCGATCACTTCCTGGCAACGCCGTTCCATCTCCGGATTACCGCGTTGCACCGAGGCAAAATCGAGATCCTCGGAACTGCTGCCGCTGGCCATCGAGGACGCCGCGCCGCCGCCGAGCCCGATCAGCATGGCCGGGCCGCCCAGCACGATGATCTGGGCACCGGGCGGGATGTCCTGCTTCTCGACGTGGCCGGAACGGATGTTGCCGTACCCGCCGGCGATCATGATGGGCTTGTGGTAGCCGCGCAACTCGGTACCCGTCGGTCCCGGCACCTCCTCCTCGTAGGTGCGGAAATAGCCGCACAGGTTGGGGCGACCGAATTCGTTGTTGAAGGCCGCGGCACCCAGGGGCCCCTCGATCATGATGTCCAGCGCCGGGGCGATGCGCGAGGGCCGGCCGTGATCGCTCTCCCAGGGCTGTTCGAAGCCCGGGATGCGCAGGTTGGAGACCGAGAAACCGCACAGGCCGGCCTTGGGGCGGGCGCCGCGACCGGTGGCGCCCTCGTCGCGGATCTCGCCGCCGGAGCCGGTTGCGGCACCGGGAAAGGGCGAAATCGCCGTCGGGTGGTTGTGGGTCTCCACCTTGATCTGGATGTGCGCATCCTCGTCGATGGACCGGTAGCCGCCGCTACGGGGATCCGCGAAAAAACGCCGCGCCGGGTTGCCCTGCAGCACCGCCGAGTTGTCGTGGTAGGCGGACAGCACGCCGTCCGGGCTGGCGCGGTAGCTGGCGCGGATCATGTTGAACAGCGTGGTGTCCTGCTCACGGCCGTCGATGATCCAGTTGGCATTGAAAATCTTGTGGCGGCAATGTTCCGAATTGGCCTGCGCGAACATCATGAGCTCCACGTCCGTGGGATCGCGGCCCAGGGCGGTGAAACTCTCGTACAGGTAGTCGATCTCGTCCGCGGACAGTGCCAGCCCCAGCTCGCGGTTGGCGACTTCGAGCGCGATCCGTCCCTGGCCGAGAATGTCCACCGTGACCAGCGGCGCCGGGTCCGCCTGCAGGAACAGTGCGGCGGCGTCCTCGATACTGGTCAGGATGGATTCCGTCATGCGGTCGTGCAGCAGATCCTCGACGGCCTGCAGCGCCTGCCCCCGCAGCTCCGTACCGGCGCCGAGCATCAGATCGAAGCGTATGCCGCGCTCGATCCTGCTGACCGACAGCAAACCGCAGTTGTGGGCGATATCGGTCGCCTTGCTGGACCAGGGCGAGATGGTGCCGATACGCGGCACCACCCACAAGGACAGCGCGCCTGCGGCAGGCTCCGCGGCAGCGGAATCGGCGGTCTCGAGCAAGCGGTTCAGGATATCGCCCTGGGCGGGATCGAGTTCCGCTTCCAGGTCCACCAGGTGCACGAAGCGGGCCGACAAGCCTTCGAGCTGCGGAACCACCTGACGGATACGCTCGGCCAGCTTGCGAATGCGGAAGGTCGAAAAGGCAGGGGCACCGGGCAATTGCAACATGGGCTGACTCGACTGGGAGACCTGGACGGTGTCTGTTTCGGGAAAGGCGGCCATGATACTGGAACGCCGCGAGACGGTACAGGCGATACCGGCCGTTTCAGTTCAGCATCTTCCAGTCCAGGCCCTCGTCCTGGCCGGCGACGACGATGTCCGTCGGCGCACAACCGAGCACCCGGGCCAGGGCGGCCTGCGCAAGTTCGGGATGGTTGTTTTTCTCGCTGAGGTGGCCGGCCACCAGATGTTGCAGCGCCGAACTGTCGATGCGGGCGAGCAGCTCGGCCGCCTGCGCATTGCTCAGGTGCCCGAAACGTCCGGCGACGCGTTGCTTGAGCACGGGGGGATAGGGGCCTGCCGCGAGCATGGCGGGATCATGATTGCACTCCAGAAACAGTGCATCGAGTCCCTGCAGGGCATCGACCATGTGGGCACTGACACTGCCGGCGTCGGTCAGCAGGCCCAGGCGACGGTCACCGTCGGTGAACACGAACTGGCAGGGTTCGCGGGCATCGTGCGGCACCGGATAGGGATGCACCTCCAGCCCGTCGATGACGAAGCTTTCGTGGGCGTGGAAACAGCGCCATTCACCGAGTTCACCGCCCTTGTGAACCGCCTCGGTACCTGCCGTCATCCACACCGGGGTCCCATGGCGGCGGGAAAAACGCGCCACCCCCGCGATATGATCGCTGTGCTCGTGGGTCACCAGGATCGCGCTCAGGTCCGCCGGCTGCAGGGCGAGTCTGGCAAGACGACGCTCGGTCTCGCGACAGGAGAAACCACAGTCCACCAGCAGCCGGGTCGCTCCGGCCTCCACCAGGGTGCCATTGCCGCGGCTGCCGCTGCCCAGTGACGCAAAGCGCACGGCCGACTACTTCAGCTCGTCATACAGCAGGTTGAGAATATGGACGGCGGTGACGGACTGCTCGGGCTTGCCGTCCTGGTCCAGCACCACGACGCGGGTATCGGTGCCGTCGTCACTCAGCTTGATCTGGTAGTGCTGCGCCTTTTCCTCCTCGTCGCTCCAGAATGCCAGCTTGGACAATACGCCCTTGTCCTGTGACTTGAGCGGATCGTTGTAGCGCACGAAATACACGCCCTGCAGGCGGTCGCGGTCCTCGACCGCAAAACCGACACGATCGAGCACGATGCCGACGCTGCGCCAGGCGCGCGAATAGTCCTCGTGGATCACCAGCGTCGCCTGATGGTCGCCCGCCTGCACCAGTTCGGCGCGCGCCTTCGCCGGCTGCGCTCCGCCGGCCGCGGCCTTCTTCGACTCGATCTGCTCCGGTTGTGCCCCGAGGAACAGCATCATGCGCTTGAGCATCTGCGCTTCCAGACCGGGATCCTCGGGCCGCGGACGCCACTTGGTCGCGCCCTCGTCGTTGGCGTCGGTGACGATCTCCTCGACACCCTGGTGGGTAACGAAGATCTCCACGGTACCGGGCTTCTCGCCACGCTCGAGGCGCATGCGGTAGCGATCACGGTAGGCCGAGGAATAGGCCATGGGGAAGACGCGGCCGATGAGACTGCGAATCGGCCCCTCGGGAATCCGCGCCCGGTCCTCCACCCAGTCGGTCTCCAGCACACCGGTGGCCGGGTCTTCCTCGGCGATCAGGAAACCGTTTTCCAGCCAGAAGTCACGGGCACGCTCCCAGACCGAGTCCGGGTCGCCCTTGACCACGAGCCAGGCGCGGTTCCCCTCGCGCTCGTACTGTATGCCCTCGGGCTGGGGCAGGACCTTGCTGCCGTGGCCCTGCAGGGACTGGCGGGCCGAGGTGTAGCCCGAGAGCGTGGTGGATTCCGTGGGCACCACCAGCGCATCGGTGGTGGAGGTGGTGGTCAGATCGGGAGGCACCTCCAGCGAGGTCGTGGGGCGTGCCTTCTGATAGTCCTTGTTACGGTCCGGGAAGGTCTCGTTCAGCCAGCTGCAGGCCGCCACCTGTTGCAACAGGAGCAGGATCAGCAGCCGGCGGCCGATGGTCGAAATACGGTGCATAGGTTTCAGGATCCGGAATCCTCGTTCGTTTCAGGCGCCATGAGCGAGAACGCCTGCCTGCCGCAGGGCATCGCGGACGCGCTCATGGTATTGCGGCGCCAGCGGTGTCAGCGGCAGCCGCAGGCCAGGGGGTATCAGGCCCATTTCATACAGGGCCCATTTGACCGGGATCGGGCTGGACTCGATGAACAGCTCCCGGTGCAGGGGGCGCAGGCGGCTGTCGATGCGCTCCGCGGTCTCGCGCTCACCGGCGAGCGCCGCCGCACACATCTCGTGCATGGCCCGCGGCGCCACGTTGGCGGTGACCGAGATGTCGCCCTTCGCACCCAGCAGGATCAGTTCCATGGCGGTCGCGTCGTCGCCACTGTAGAGATCCAGCTGGTCGCCGCAGCGCTCCAGGATCCGCCGGCCCCGCTCCAGATCTCCGGTGGCTTCCTTGATGCCGACGATGTTGGCGATCGGCGCCAGCCGCTCTACCGTCTCCGGCAACAGGTCGCAGGCGGTACGACCCGGCACGTTGTAGAGGATCTGCGGGATCGGCACCGCCTCGGCGATGGCCCGGTAGTGCAGGTACAGCCCTTCCTGGGTCGGCTTGTTGTAGTAGGGTGTCACCAGCAGACAGGCGTCCGCGCCGGCCTCCATGCCGCAGCGCGTCAGCTCGATGGCCTCGCGGGTGGAGTTGGCACCGGTACCGGCGATCACGGGCACCCGGCCGCGCACCATCCCGACGATGCGCCGCAGCAGCTCGCAGTGTTCCTTCTCGTCGAGGGTCGCCGACTCGCCGGTGGTTCCCACCGCCACGATCGCATCGCTGCCCTCGCTGACGTGGAATTCGATGAGCGCTTCCAGACTGTCGTGATCCACTGCGCCGTCCTCGCGCATCGGCGTGACCAGCGCCACCATACTGCCGTGAAACATGACGTTCTCCGGAACGCAAAATAAAGCGCATGGTACGGTTCCGACCCGCCGCTGACAAGCACAGCGCCGGCGGCGGGCCGCACGCCGCAGCGGCGCAAGCGCGACGATCACGGGCGGTGCAACAACTGCGTGCCGTGGAAGGCGTTTAGTGGTAGGCTCTCGCGCGGAAACACGCGGAACATTCCCATGACCAAACAACTGGTTATTGCTGCCATTGGCGAGGATCGCCCGGGGCTGGTGGATCAGCTGTCGGGCTGGATCCTGGAAAGCGGCTGCAACATCGCCGACAGCCGCATGATGGTGCTGGGCGGCGAATTTGCCGTGCTCCTGCTGGTATCGGGCAACTGGAACAATCTGGCGAAACTGGAAGACCAGCTGGAACTGGCCCAGAGCCGGCTGGGCATGAGCATCAACGTCAAGCGTACCGAGGAAAGGCCGCCCGGCGGCGACTTCCTGCCGTACGCCGTGGACGTGGTCGCGCTCGACCACCCCGGCATCGTCCACAGCCTCGCCAGCTTCTTTTCCCAGCGCAATATCAACATCCAGGACCTGTCGACGGCCAGCTACGCGGCGGCCCACACGGGTACGCGCATGTTCTCGGTGCACATGAGCCTCGACGTGCCGGCGGATACCCACATCGCCAGCTTGCGCGAGGAATTCCTGGATTTCTGCGATCGCCTGAACCTGGATGCGGTCATCGAACCACTCAAGGGGTAGAACGTCATGGCCAGGGTACAACTCAACCGAAAGGTTCCCGACTTCAGCGCCGAATCGACCGCCGGCAGGCCCTTCAGGCTGTCGGAACACCGCGGACGCAACCTGGTGATCTATTTCTATCCCAAGGACAACACCCCCGGCTGTACCCGCGAAGGCCAGGATTTCCGCGACAACTACAACAAGTTCCGGCGCAACAAGACGGTGGTCGTCGGCGTCTCGCGCGACAGCCTGGCCGCGCACGAGAAATTCAGGGCGAAACACGAATTCCCCTTCGAGCTGCTCTCGGACCCCGACGAGAAACTGTGCCGGCTGTTCGACGTCATCAAGGAAAAAAATATGTACGGGCGCAAGGTGATGGGTATCGAGCGCAGTACCTTCCTGATCGACGCCGACGGCAGGCTGCGGCGTGAGTGGCGCAAGGTCAAGGTCGACGGCCACGTGGACGAAGTGCTCGATGCGGTGCGCGAACTGAACCGGGCCGGCTGAAACCGGCCGCAAGCGACCGGCATAGCCCATGATCAGCAGCGACGACGACCGCAACCGGCTGTTCATCCTCGACACCAACGTGCTGATGCACGACCCTACAGCCCTGTTCCGCTTTCAGGAGCACGACATCTATCTGCCGATGGTGGTACTCGAGGAGCTGGACGCCGGCAAGAAAGGCGTCTCCGAGGTCGCCCGCAACGTGCGCCAGGTGAGTCGTTTTATCGACGAACTGATGCAGGGCATCGGTGTCGACGAGATCGAACTGGGTATCCCCCTCAGCGACCGCGGACTGGTGGAAGGCCTGGATACCGCCCGCTGCGGTCGCCTGTTCTTCCAGACCCACGCGCTGACCACCGCCCTGCCGGACGGCCTGCCGGGGAACAAGCCGGACAACAACATCCTGGGCACCGCACTGGCGTTGCAGAACGAACACCCCGACGTCGGCGTCACCCTGGTCTCCAAGGACATCAACCTGCGCATCAAGGCTGCGGTACTCGGGGTACACGCCGAGGACTATTTCAACGACCGGGTACTGGAAGACGTCAACCTGCTGTACGCCGGTACCAGCCGGCTGCCGCAGGATTTCTGGCAGCAGCACGGAGACACCCTCGAATCCTGGCAGAAGGACGGCCGCAACTACTACCGCCTCAGCGGACCACTGGTGGAATCCTGGTTCCCCAACGAATGCGTCTACCTGGAAGAGGAACAGGGTTTCGAGGCGCTGGTGCGCGAACTGGACGGCGACAGCGCCGTGCTCGAGACCGCCATCGACTTTCGCGGCTCGAGGAATACCGTGTGGGGCATCAGCGCCCGTAATCGCGAACAGAACTTCGCCCTCAACCTGCTCATGGATCCCGAGGTCGATTTCGTCACCCTGGTGGGAACGGCCGGCACCGGCAAGACCCTGCTGGCACTGGCCGCCGGCCTCACCCAGACGCTGGAGGAAAACCGCTACAAGGAAATCGTGATGACCCGGGTGACGGTACCGGTGGCCGAGGACATCGGCTTCCTGCCCGGTACCGAGGAAGAGAAGATGACGCCCTGGATGGGGGCGCTGATGGACAACCTGGAGGTGCTCACCCATTCCGATATCGGCGGAGACTGGGGCCGCGCCGCCACCAATGACCTGCTCAGCAACCGCATCAAGATCCGCTCCATGAACTTCATGCGCGGCCGCACCTTCCTCAACAAGTACCTGATCCTGGACGAGGCCCAGAACCTCACCTCCAAGCAGATGAAGACGCTGGTGACCCGCGCCGGTCCCGGCACCAAGGTGGTATGCCTGGGCAACGTGGCGCAGATCGATACCCCCTACATCACCGAGACCAGTTCCGGTCTCACCTACGTGGTCGATCGTTTCAAGGGCTGGAAGCACAGCGGCCACATCATCCTCACCCGCGGCGAACGCTCGCGACTGGCGGACTACGCCTCGGAAACACTGTAGCGCTCGATCGGGGTTCCGCGCACGGGAACGAGTGCGGCGCTCCCTCCTACGAGGGATGCGGCAGGGGCACGGTGCGGCTGGGCCAGGCCCTCAGCACCGCCTGCACCAGGGTCGCCAGCGGGATCGCGAAGAACACGCCCCAGAATCCCCACAGGCCGCCGAACACCAGTACCGCGATGATGATCGCCACCGGGTGGAGGTTGACCACTTCCGAGAACAACAGCGGCACCAGCACATTGCCGTCCAGCATCTGGATGACGCCGTAGGCGACCATGATGTACCAGAAATCCGCACTCCAGCCCCACTGGAAGAAACCGATGGCGGCGATCGGCAGGGTGACCACGGCAGCGCCGATATAGGGAATGACCACGGACAGCCCGACCAGGGTCGCCAGCAGCACCGAGTACTGCAGCCCCATGATCACGAAGGTAAGATAGCTGACCCCACCCACGATCAGGATCTCCCAGATCTTGCCACGCACATAGTTGGCGATCTGGGCATTGACTTCGCGCCACACGCGCGTGGTCAGTGCCCGCTCGCGGGGCAGGAAGGCGGTAATCCAGGCGATGATCCGGTCCTTGTCCTTGAGAAAGAAAAACACCAGCAAGGGAACCAGGATCAGGTAGACCAACAGCGTGATGATGCCCACCACGGAGGCCACCGAGACCGACACCACGCGTTGCCCGAGCCCGGCCACTTCGGCCCGTATGGCGTCGATCAGGTCGTGTACCTGGGCCTGGCTGAACAGATCGGGGTAACGCTGTGGCAACTGCATCAGTGCATCCTGCCCCTTGCCGAGGATGTGCGGCAGCTGCTGTACCAGCTCGGTGATCTGGTAGGACAGGCGCGGAATCAGGCCGAAGAGGATGAACCCGAGGAACACCATGAAAATGATGAACACCAGCACCACCGCTGCCAGGCGCGGCATGCCGCGTTGCTGCAGGGTGGCCACCACGCCCTCGAGCAGGTAGGAGAGCACCAGCGCGGCAAACACCGGCGCCAGCATGCGCCCCATGGTGAGCACCACCAGGAAACCCAGCAACAGCACCAGCGCCAGGATGACCGCCTGGGGATCCGACAGGAAACGCTGGAACCATTGGCGGATGACGTTCATGGTCCTGCGTCGCCGTCCTTCAGCTTGCGATACTGTTCGGCGAAAATGCGTTCCAGTTCGTCGATGACCTCAACGGCCTCGCGTCCCTGCATGACGTGCTGCATCACCAAGTCCGAGGTCGCGCCCAGCATCGCCGACTTGTTGAGCATTGGATAGGTCTTCGACAGCCGCCTGATGGCCGCCACCACGCGCTCCTGCTCCGGCCTTGGAATCGCTTCCGGCTCCGGCACCGCCCGCGGCCGGGCGGGTTCCGGCACGGCATCCGGCGCGGTGGCGGCAGGATGGCGCTGCAACAGAAACTCGGCGAAAGCGATGAGCGTCGCACGATCCGCGGGTGATAATCGGTCCGCCAGATCAACCAGTGTCTGCCGCTGTTGACGATCCATCGACTGCAGCAGGTCCTAGGCGACGTCGGGATGGGACAGGCAGTAACCGCGGGCGAACTCCAGCAGCTCGTCCATGGCGCGGTGCCGGAACTTCTGTTTCTGGTGAACGAAGGAGAACGGACGTTCCAGTACCGGCTCCAGCGGCAACGCCACCAGGGTACCCAGCTTGAGTTCCTTCTGCACGGTGGCGAAGGAAATGATCGAGACCCCCATACCAGCCTCGACCGCCCCCTTGATGGACTCCGGGCTGCCGAGTTCCATGGTCAGGCGCACCTGGCCGGGGGCAATGCCCTGCTGCGTCATGTACTCGGAAATCACTTCACGGGTGCCCGAACCCTCCTCACGACAGATATAGGGATATTCGAGCAGCTCCTGTATCCCCACGGAAGCGCGTGTCGCCAGCGGATGCCCCGGTGCGACTACCGCCACCAGCTGGTCCATGCGACACACTTCGACCACCAGATTCTTGTTCATGACCGGCGACTCGACCACACCGAGATCGATCACGTTGTTCTCCACCATGTGCACCACGCCGTCGGAGTTGGACACCTTCAACTGCAGATTGACCTCCGGGTACTTCTTCCTGAAATCGCCGAGCAGGGCGGGCAGCATGTACTCGGCTATGGTGGTGCTGGCGCCGATCATGAGGACACCGCGGACGTCGCCGGTCATCTCGCGCACGGCATTTTCCATCTCCGCATAAAGCTCGAATATCTGGTCGGAATATTCGAACACGCGGCTGCCGGCCGCAGTCAGGCTGATGCGATTGTGGGTGCGGTCGAACAGCCGGGTGTTGAACTGTTCCTCGAGCTGCCGGACCTGGAAGGTGACCGCCGGCTGGGTCATGTGCAGGGTCTCAGCCGCCTTGGTAAAACTCAGCAGACGTGCAACGGTATGAAATACCTGCAATCTCCGATCTGACATGATTACGAACCCTTGGGTTTCCGAGGGACGTCATAAACTACCCCTCGGATTTTTTTAGAACCGATAAAAATAATTGATCAGGTCGGCAACCATACCGGAACATTAGATATTTTGCATGTGAATTTTACAAGGGCCGGGGACGCCGGAGGCCGGCGGTGACCTTGGCCGCTACCCGGTATTGCACCAAGGGCTCGGGAATCAGGGCCGATCGGACAATCGCGCTAGCTGCACCGCCTTCGCGCAACAGACTCCTAGATACGGAACTGGGCCATCAGCGCCTGCTGCTCGGCCGCCAGACGCGCGACCTCCTCGCTCGCCTCGGCCGTCTGCCGAGCGCCACTGGCGGAACGATCGGCCACTTCGCGGATATTGAGCATGTTGGCCTGGATTTCGCCCGCGACCGCGCTCTGCTCTTCTGCGGCGCTGGCGATCATGGTGTTCATGTCATTGATGGCAGCCACCGAACCGGCGATGGAAGCAAGCGACTCGGCCGCCTTCTCGACCAGATCGGAACTCTCCTGAGCCTTGCGCTGCGCGCCTTCCATCACCTTCACCGCATTCACGCTTCCGTCCTGCAGGCGCTGGATCATCTCCTGGATTTCGCGCGTCGACTGCTGCGTGCGACTCGCGAGCGTACGCACCTCGTCGGCAACCACGGCAAAGCCTCGGCCCTGCTCACCCGCGCGCGCCGCCTCGATGGCCGCATTCAGGGCCAGCAGATTGGTCTGCTCGGCGATGCCCCGAATGACGTCGAGCACCGAGCCGATGTTCTCGCTCTCCAGTTCCAGGTTGCGGATGACTCCCGCCGCGGAATCCACCTCCGATACCAGTGAATCGATACCACCGATCGCCTCGGTGGCGACCAGCGCACCGCTCTTGGCTTCGCCGTCCGCCGCCTGCGCGGCAGCGGACGCCTCGGCTGCGTTGCGGGCCACCTCCTGTACCGTGCTGGTCATCTCCCCCATGGCAGCGGTGATGCTGTCGATCTCGCCCTGCTGGGCCTGGACTCCGCGACTGGTCTCCTCGGTGACGGTCGAAGTCTCCTCGGCCACGGCGGCCAGCTGGGCGGTGGCGCCACTGATCTGACCGATCACCTGTCGCAGGTTGGCAGCCATGTGATTGAACGCCTGAATGATTTCCCCGATCAGGTCGTGACTCTCCATGTCACATTCGCACGAGATATCGTTATGGCTGATGGCAATGGCCACCTCCGAGATACGCCGCAGACGCCGGATCAGCAACAGGTGAACCAGCCCGTATATGGCCGAGCCGCAGAGCACCCCCGCCGCCAGACAGGCCGCCACGAACCAGCCGAACATGCCGGGTTTCCATTCGACGAAGAAGTCGGCAAAGAAGGGGAATACCCCGCCCATCACCAGTCCGAAGACGATACACCCGACCAGAAGGTTACGCAGAATACTGGGTTTCATGGCCACCACCACTCCGTTCCGAATCATCATGCACCGCGGACATCCCGTTTCAGACCTTCGCCGTTCCGATCGTTCCTGCCAGCTTCGCGATCGCGGTCGCCAGCTCCCGCACCTCCCCGGCCTCGGGACGGTTCCCCTGCGCCACGGCGGCACCGGACAGCTGCCCGCGCAGGAATTCAATGACTTCCTGCTGCCGCCCGGTCATGGTCACGATCCGGTCGTTCAGCTCCTTCACGTTCACGATCTCGCCGGCGATCTCGGCAAAGGAAATGCAGGCATTCTCGATCAGTTCTTCACAGACGCCCGCCTGCTTGTCCCCCTCGAGCACCACGTCGACCACCGCCCGCGCGCCCATCTGGACCCGCTCGATCATCTCCTGGATCTCCTGGGTAGACTGCTGGGTGCGACCGGCCAGGCTGCGCACCTCGTCCGCCACGACGGCGAAACCCCGCCCCTGCTCCCCGGCGCGCGCGGCCTCGATGGCCGCATTGAGTGCCAGCATGTTGGTCTGTTCGGCGATCCCGCGGATCACGTCGAGCACGCCGCCGATACCCTCGATATGGGTATCGAGTTGCCCCATCGCCTCACGGGCGGTACTGAGTTCACCGCTGAGCGTGCTCATCGAGCCCAACGCCTCGGTCATGGTGACCTTGCCCTCGTCGGCGCCGCTGCTGGCTACCGCCGATGCCTCGGCCGCCCCGCTGGCACTGCCCGCCACCTGCTCCAGCGAGGCGACCAGTTCGTCCACCGCACCGGTGGCCTGCTGGACGTCCGGGTCGACCGAAGCCCCGCTTTCTTCCAGGCTCTCTGCGGCCCGCCGCGCCAGTCGTGCCAGTTCCGCCACTGCCGCTCCCGTCTGCTGCCAGCGAGACTCGACGGCGGTCACCATCTCGTCGAAGGCCTCGGCCACCTCCGCAGGCACATCACCGGAGTCCCCTGCCAGGGGTTCGGGAACCACTCCGCCGGCAACGCTCTCCATCGCCGCCACCAGGGGCTGCAATCCCCGGCTCGCGCGACGATGCCGGAACCAGCGACCGGCTGCGTGGCCGGCAGCGAGGCCGGCGGCAACGGCCGCAGCGAGGGAATCGAAGTAGGCAGCCGCCCCGAAGAGAACAGCCGCAACGACGGTGGACACGATGAGCGGGAGCGCCGCCTTGCTGCCGACGGCACTGCCAGACTTCCCTGTTTCTGCTGTATGCATGATCACTCCGGAAACCGGACTCCTTGTAGACACCCGGTCAGGATAACGGCCGCACGGTGCCGGACTTTACGCCCGCACCGGGATCGCCTCCACGTAGCGGCGCGCATAAAAAAACCCCCGCAGGGCGGGGGTTGGTACAGCCTTGAAATGCTTGCCGCTACTTGCCGCCGGCAACCGTCTTGAGGGCCACTTCGACGGCCTTGGGACTGGGCATGATATTCATGAAGCTGTTCTTGCCCATCATCTTCAGGTCGGGATAGTGCACCGCCATGCGGAAACGCATGTGCAACGCCACGACCTTGTCACCGTCCACCAGAATCTCGTACGGCAGGTAGGCAGTCCCCTTGAGCGGAGCGAAGTCGACGTTTTTCATGATCCACTCCTCGTCCATATGCTCGTCGCCACCCGGCGGTGCCTTGCGCGCCACGCCGAAGATGGTGACATTGTTGCCAAGATCGAGGCGATAGACCTTGGTCACCCCGCCGACGCCGGCCTCGAGGTTCTTCTCGACGGTATCCACGGCCTTCTGGTGACTGTCGTATTCGGCCAGTTCATAGACGTCGTCGAAATACTCCATGCCGAACGTATAGTGGTACTTGCGCAGCTTGCGGGCCGTCAGACCTTTCTTCGAACCGAAGGTCTCCTGGGCGCCGAGCGCATTCTTGAGTGTCTCCGCAAGATCCTTGAGATCCGATTTCAGGCGGTAGGCGTTGGCAAAATAGAGCGGATTCTCATAGGCCACCTGGATCTCGCCGTTGTACTGGGTAACCGCCACGCGCCAGGGAGCGGCAAAGGCGCCGTAACGGCTCATGCCGGCCACCTTCTTCAGTTCGTCATTGGTGACCACGATCACCCGGGTGTTGTCCACGAAGGTGTCCTTGTAAGGCGTATATTCGCCCAGGATCTCGAAACCCGCGTTCTTGAGCGCGTCCTCGGTCTCCTTCACCTTTTCCTGGAAATCGCCCGGTCCCTTCGATGCCAGGACGAACGGCTTGTAGCGTTCGGCCGCCTGCGCCCCCCCGGCATAGGGAAGCAACACGATCCCCAGCAACATGACGGCAGACAGCATTCTTTTGATCACACTCATTCCTCTCTCCTTCAATCCTTATGGCCAGATTCCGTACCGGATTCTAGACAATAGTTCCCGGAATTACGACCACAACAGGCTACAAAAAACAAAGAAAAGGGCCGCAACCGTGCGGCCCTTTTCCTCCTGTCCGGTCAACCATGTCCGGCATGGAAATCGTCAGAACTTCCAGCCGTAGCTGACCTCGACCGAGTTCTGGTACATCCGGTTCTTGGCGGTATAGCTGAATCCGGTGTACTGGCCCGTACCGTTATAGGTGTATTCCACATCGTTGGTAAAGGCATGCATATAGGCAACCGACAGTTCCGCATTCTTGTCCGGACTGTAGGTGAAGCCCAGGGTGGCGTGCTTCTCGACCACGGCCGGCGCCAGCACATTGAACAGCGCCTGGTCCTTGTCGTAGGGCATTTCCGCGTAGTTGAAGCCGGCGCGGAAGGTCCACTGACTGTTGTAGTCGTAGTTGACACCGATCTTGTAGACCGTCACGTCATCCCAGCCGAAGCCATAGCCGTTGTTGGTACCCAGCGGACGTGCATTGAGGGAGGGATCCCCGACCAGGGCACCGGTGAAGGCGCTGAAGAACTCGTCTGCCGTGGGGCCCTTGTTGGCGATGGACTTGACATCGCCGTACAGGATACGGCTGATGTCTGCCGCGATGGTCAGCTTGGGCGTCATGCGGAAGGCGATGCCGCCACCGAAGTTGGCCGGAATGTCGAAGTCGCCCTTCTCCGCGAACAGACCTGCGTAGTCATCGAACTTGTCCATGTAGATCTTGGAGGTACCGCTCAGCCCGAAGGAGAAGCGGCCGAAGTCACCCTGGTAGCCGATCCTTGCGCCGACACCCCAGGAGGTATCGTTGCCGTTGTTGGTCACCTTGTCCGGCCGGCTGGAAAAGCCCTGGAACAGGCCCAGACCGTAGGCACGGAAACTCTGGAAACCGATGACCGGCGCAAAACCGACCGAGTGGTGTTCATTGATGCGGAAGGCGATGGTCGGTGCAATCAGGGCCTGGGCCAGGTTGACCCCCAGCGCCGGGGTATTGTTCTGGTTCATGTACAGGCTGGCCAGGTTGGGATCCATCGCGGCTGCGGGAACCCCCCCCACCATCTCGAGAAAACCGGCGAAACCGGACGGACCGGGCTGGAAACTGCTCGACGAAGTATCGCCGACCACCGGCGCGAAGGCGTCGGTGAAGATGTTGCCATTGCCGGCATTGGCATCGCCGTAACGGGTGTTCATGCCGCCGTTGCCGGTGACCGACAGGCCGATGGTGATACGGTCATTCCAGGCCTTGCTGACGCCGAAACTGGGGATCAGGAAGGAGTTCGAGCGACTTTTCTCGCTGCTGTTCACACCCTGCCGCGGGCCGGCGCCGAGATCCGGCACGGCCATGCCGGTGGCATCCACCTGCCCCTTGCGCTTGGGCTTGAAGAGCTCGATACCGGCATCGAAACGTGAGCCGATGTCGACCAGGGCCGCCGGATTGGTGGCGCCGGCGAGTGCATCCTGACCGAACGCAATGCCGGCACCGGCCATACCCTTGTTCTTGGTACCGTTACCGATCTTGAAATAACCGTTGGTGGCATGCGCCAGTGGCGACGCCAGAAGTGCCGCCACGGCGGCCGAAGTCATTGTACGTTTCAGGATGCCCTTCATAGTTCCATTCCTCTCCATAATCAGATTCAGGTGGCGCCGACCTTTCCCTTGTTGCGAAAAAACAACGAATTCTTTGCTCGCTAACCACAAACATGGAACAGGACGATGCCCCTTGTCAATGCCCGAGCAGACAAAAAGCAAGAACCGCGCCATAATTAAATATTAGCTATTCCTAATAGTTAGCGATACTTCCTGAATCGGCTGACAGCAGGCTTTTACTTGAAAACAGCACCTTGGGCAGACTATGCTGGGCCCGTCGCACTCATACAACAATCTGAGGAGGCTCCCGGATGAACCAGTCAAACGCCGGCATTCTGTCACTTCGACTCATCGGCGCCGGAATACTGACCGCCTGTTCCGGCTCCCTGCTGGCGTCAGGCTTTGCACTCCAGGAACAGAGCGCCAGCCAGATGGGCAACGCCTTTGCCGGTGGTGCCGCGATTGCCAACGACGCATCGACGGTCTACTTCAACCCCGCCGGCATGACACGTCTGCCGACCCAGCTGGTGGTCGGCGCGCACTTCGTCAGCCCCTCGGCGAAGTTCAGCGGTTCGGCCACCGATCCGGCAGGCCTGCCCACCTCCGGCTCCAACGGCGGCGATGCCGGCCAGAGCGGCATCGTGCCCAACCTCTACTTTTCCATGCCGGTCGGCCAGGGTCTCTTCGTCGGCCTGGGCATCAACGCTCCCTTCGGCCTTTCCACCAAGTACAAGGCGGAGTGGAAGGGGCGTTACCAGGCCATCGAATCGGAGGTGAGGACCGTCAACATCAATCCTTCGATCGCCTTCCAGGTCAACGAACGCCTTTCCGTGGGATTCGGCGCCGATTTCCAGTACATGGACGCCAAACTGACCCAGGCCGTCGACCAGGGCAGCCTGTGCCTGCCGACCTACCAGAAACTGGAAGCCGCCGGCGTCCCCCTTCCTGCACCCCCGGCCACCATCTGTGCCGGGCTGGTACCGCAGGGTGCCGACGCCTTTGCCAAGGTGACGGGTGACAACTGGGCCGGCGGCTACAACCTCGGCCTGCTGTACCAGGCGACCGACAGCACGCGCATCGGTTTCAGCTTCCGTTCCCAGATCAGGCAGAACCTGATAGGCAATGCAAAATTCCGCAATACCGTGCCACAGTTCACCTCAATCAATGTCTTCACCAATACCAATGCCAGCGCCAAGGTCGACCTTCCACAGTCGGCCTCGCTGAGCATCTACCAGGACGTCAATGAGCACTGGTCCGTGATGGCGGACGCCACCTGGACCAAGTGGAGCAATTTCGACGACCTGGTGATCGAGTACGATTCCTCCCAGCCGGATACCGCGATCGACGAGAGCTGGAATGACACCATGCGCTATGCGCTGGGCGTCGACTACCGCTACAACAGCAGCTGGACCTTCCGCATCGGCGGCGCCTATGACGAGACACCGATCCCCAACGCCCGCCATCGCACTGCCCGCATCCCGGGCGAAAACCGCAAATGGGTGTCAGTGGGATTCGGCTACCAGGCCACGCCCAATCTGGGTATCGACGTCGGCTATTCGCATCTGTTCGTCAGCGACCCGAAAATCCAGGAAGACCGGCCAACGACCGGAACCCTCACCGGCGAATACGACGCCGAGGTGGACATCCTCAGCGCTCAGCTGGTGTGGAACATCTGATTGCGGGGGACGAAAACGAAAAAAGGGCCGGCGGGTAACCCCGCCGGCCCTTTTTCGTAGATCAAACGCCAGTTACGCTTTCTTGATCAGAAACTCGTACTTGCCGCCGACTTCCTTGGACTCCAGCAACTCGTTGCCGGTCTGCTTGGCGAATGCCTCGAAATCTTTTACGGAACCCGGATCGGTCGCGATGATGTGCAATACCTTGCCGCTTTCCATGGCGCCCAGCGCCTTCTTGGCCCGCAGGATGGGCAGGGGACAGTTCAGGCCGGACGCGTCGAGTTCTTCATCAAAATTTGCCATCGTACAGGGCTCCTTCACATGGTAATGATCATGAACCGCGGGCGGTTCTTCCAAAGACGGGCCGATGTTATAGGCCAACTACCGCCCAAACGCAAGAAAAACGGCTGAATACCCCCATTCAAGGGAAGCGGGTTCGATCCCCCGACAGGCTCCTAGCCGGCCGCACTTACCGTCGCCGGCGCGGCGATCGGGAAGCCCTGCCGGTACCAGTCGACGATCCCGCCACGCAGGTTGATCCCCTGGTTCAGGCCCTGCTGCTGCAAGTAGGCGCACACCTGCCCCGAACGCGCCCCCGTACGACAGTAAAAGACGATTTTCTCGTATTGACGCCATTCATCGAGCCGCAGCGGCACCAGGTGCATGGGGACCGCCTGTGCACCGGGCAACATCCCCTGGGCCATCTCTGCCGGACTGCGGACATCCACCAGCAGGAAACTTTCCGGTTCCCGTTCCATCCAATCAGCCAGACCGGCTGCATCAATCTCTTGAATCCCGAACATAAGATCACCATATATTAGATTATTCTAATATCATTGCCTCAAAGCATCCCGTTGTCAATAAACCTGAATATTTCCAAGTGATTAGAAGTCGCCCTCCACGACGCTCCGGGACCAGACCGGTAGTCTCCGCCACACGCATACGGTATTCTGGCCATCAGATGAGATTCCGCACCCTGACAACAGCCCTGCTGGCGGCCACGCTGGCACTCACGCCCCCGTACACCTTCAGCGACGTTTCCGGCAACGAACTGCCCGACTTCGGCGATTCCAGCGGCTCCCTGATCACACCGGCCCAGGAACAGGAACTCGGCAAGGCATTCATGCGCAGCATTCGCTCCCAGGCCACCCTGGTCAGCGATCCCTGGATCAATGCCTACATCAGGCAGCTTGGCGCGCGCCTGGTCGCCGCCAGTGACGCACCAAGCTACCCGTTTACCTTTTTCGTCGTCGCAGACCCCTCGATCAATGCCTTCGCCGGCCCCGGCGGATACATCGGCATTCACACCGGCCTCATCCTCGCCGCCCGCAACGAAAGCGAACTGGCCGGGGTAATGGCCCACGAAATCGCGCACGTCACCCAGCGACACCTGCTGCGCGCCTACGAATCGGCCAGCCAGATGAGCCTGCCGACGGCCGCCGGCATGCTCGCAGCCCTGCTGCTCGGCGTAGCCACCAAGGACGCCGGCGCCGGCATTGCCGCCGCTTCCGCCGTTCAGGCCGGCAACATCCAGCACCAGCTGAACTTTACCCGCGCGAACGAAAAGGAAGCCGACCGTATCGGCATCCAGACTCTGGGGCGTTCCGGCATCGATCCCTTTGGTATGCCGAGCTTCTTCGAGCGGCTGCACCAGTCGACCCGTCTGTACGGCAACAACGTGCCCGAATTCCTCAGCACCCACCCGGTCACCTCAAACCGTATCGCCGAAGCGATGTCACGGGCGGAAAAGATCGGCCGCGGCAAGGAACGCGACTCACTGGAATTCGACCTCGAGCAGGCGCGCCTGAAAGTACTCACGGCCAAGGATCCGCAGCTGGTATTGCGCGAATACCGTGCGCTTGCCGCCAAGGGAGACGACAGCGCCGCGGTACGCTATGCCCTGGCGCTGGCGAACTGGCGGACGGGCGCTCCGGACAAGGCGAAAAAACTGCTGCGTTCCCTGCTGAAGGAGGATCCCGACCGCAGCCTGTACCGCACCACCCTGGCCGAGATCGAACTGGAAACCGGGCAGAAGCAGGCCGCTCTCCGGCGGCTCAGGGACACGCTCAGCCTCTATCCCGGCGACCTGGTGGTCGGTCAGTACTATGCCTCCGCCCTCATCCAGACCGGCCATGCAGACCAGGCACGCAAGCAACTGCTGGCCATGTTGCGCAATCGCAATGCCCGTACCAC
>DROT01000096.1 GCA_011321775.1 Gammaproteobacteria bacterium
GGCTGAGGGAAACGTCCACCCAGCCGGTAAAGCGGTTCTGCCGGTTCCAGATGGATTCGCCGTGACGCACCAGGATCAGCCGGCCCAAGCTGCGGCTCCTGTCGGTTGCGGAAGGGAATACCGCCCGGTCATCGTCAGCTCCATGGCCTTGAATCCAGGTGAGTAGGGAAGAACAGCCAGCCTGCCACGACAGGCCGGGACAGTCTAGAGGGGAGAGAGCCGCGGGGCCATGATGTGGGTCATCCGTGATTCGGCTGCTATGCTTGCTTGCGATGGGAGAACATGCGAATCCATGAACAAGCTGTTTGTCTACGGCAGTCTGCTGCAGGGAGAGTTGCGCCATGGCGTTCTCGAAGGCAGTCGCTGGCTGGGGTCGGTACTGGCGCGTGCCAGCCTGCGCGATCTCGGCAGCTATCCGGCGCTGCTGGGCGGTAGCGGCACGGTGGTCGGCGAGCTGTACGCGGTCGATGATCAGACTCTCGCACAGATCGACCGTATCGAGGGCTACGACCCCGACCATCCCGATGATTCCCTGTATCGACGCGTGACACTGCCGATACGCCATCTGGCCGACGGGCATCGGGAAACCGTGCTGGCCTACCGCTACAATCATCCGCCCGCCGGCCGGCGTATCGGCCACGGTGACTACCGGCGCTGGCGGCTGGAACAGCAAAGCGAGGCGCAGTGGGTGCTGGCCTATGGTTCCAACCTGTGCCCGGACCGCCTCGCGGCGCGGGTGGGAGTGCCGCTGGCCTTCGAGCGGGGATCGATACCCGGATTCGAACTGCGCTTCAACAAGCATGCCCAGGGCGGGGGCGCGGTCTGCGCGAACATCGGGTGGGTCGGCGGATCGGCGGCCTGTCCGGCGGTGGCCTGGGAGCTGACCCGGGAGCAGGTCGAGACCCTGGATAGCTACGAGGGTACGCCGGATCATTACCTGCGCATGACTCTGCCCTTCGAGGGCGAACAAGCCGGCCGCCGCGTTTGCCAGGTCTATGTCGCGCAGCCCGACCGCATCGAACATGCATTGCAACCGGCCGATGCCTATGTGGCGCATATACGACGCGGCTACGAGTTTCACGGTTTTGGCGCAGCGGTGCTGAGCCGGCTCGAAGCCTTGCTCGATGCGGCTGCACAGCCTGCGCCATCCCGATCGGGATAGCCGCCTATTCCCTGAGGCCTATCCCTCGGCCCTGTGTTCTGGATTACAGTAACGGTTTTCACATACTGACCGCAGGATACCATGCGCACCGAACTAGTCACTTCCGTCGAACGCTGCAAGGACGGCTTCATCCAGAACCCCGACGACTGGTCTCCCGAACTGGCGCGTCAGCTGGCCGGGGAATGGGATGGCCTGGAATTCACCGAGGAACTGCTGGACCTGTTGCTGTTCATGCGCGAGCACTATTTCGAGCATCACGTGACGCCCGATGTGCGCGAAGCCACCCAGTACCTGATGTCCCGGGGACTGGACAAGAAGGCCGCCAAGAAACGCCTGTTCGAGCTGTTTCCCCACGGTTACATGCAGCAGGGTTGCCAGCTGGCGGGCCTGCGCCGCCCGACGGCCTGGTGCGTCGGCTGACGACACGCCGGCGGCCGTTCCGATGCCGGATCAGGCCGGCGTCACGTCTCCTCCAAGGCTGGCCAGCACGCACTTGATCAGGCCGTA
>DROT01000097.1 GCA_011321775.1 Gammaproteobacteria bacterium
GCGGCAAAGGCGACTGCCATGAGCATGAAAAATGCCGCTTCGAGGAAGGCGGCATAGGGCAGCCACGGTGGGCGGTAGTTGATCCACAAGTAGATGATCTGGGCCGCGACGACATAGACGAGTGCCCGGCGCATGATCGATTTCTGCCCACGATCGGCAAACAGGTCCACCACGATCAGGACCGCTACCAGCAGCGACATCTTTGCAAAATCGTCCGGCACCTCGACCACCAGCAGGCTGACGAGGATCATGAACACCGGGATACCGATGGCCAGAAAGCGGCGCGGGATGACCACGAGGACATTCTTGAGAACCTCGTGGGCCATGACAGCGCTGGGATCGTAGCGGCGGTCCGTCTTGCGTCTCCAGCCCGTGCGCTCGGCCAGGTTGATCATGGCGAAGATCAGCGCACAGTAGGCGAGATATACGCCGATGATGACGCCGTCCTGCGAATGGCGCATGAGCACGCCGCTGGTCACGAAAACCATCTGCAGCGAATAGATGATGATGACCGACTCGCTGTGAACGAAACCCAGATCGAGCAGCCGGTGATGGATGTGGTTGCGGGTGGCCCGGAAGAGGTTCATCCCCTGGCGCGCCCGTTTGACCAGTACTACCAGAATGTCCGCGATCGGCAAGCCCAGCAGCAGCAGAACGACGGCTGGACTCAGGGTGCGATCGACCCGCTGGGTGAGGAATATCGCCAGGAAGGCGAGGGTGTAGCCGATAAACTGGCTCCCCGAATCCCCCATGAACACACGCGCCGGATGGGTGTTGTAGCGCAGGAATCCGAGAATTCCGCCCGTGACGGTCAGCGAAATCATCACAGCGATCATGCCTTCGGGGCGCAGGAAGGCAAGCAAGGCCACAGCACCGAGGCTGAACAGCGATTCGCCCCCCGCCAGCCCGTCGAGCCCGTCCGAATGGTTGATGGCATTGATCATGCCCACGATCGCCACCAGGGTAAAGGGAATGCCAAAGGCAGCCGAGATTTCCTGGTCGGGCACCAGTGGAAAGCGGGTGATATAGAGACCGCCATAGAAAATCACGACAAGGGCCGAAATGATCTGGCCGAGGAATTTCTGGTAATGCCCGAGTTCGAGGGCATCATCGAGAACGCCGAATATGAACAGCGTCAGGCCGCCGTAAATATACGCCTGTGTCAGCCTGTCGGGCTGCAGCAGGAACACCAGCGGAAGCAGACTGCCGATGACGATACCGATCCCGCCGACGCGCGGCACGGGCGTGGCGTGGACCTTCCTCTGATTGGGTACGTCGACGAGCCCAAGACGCGGGGCCAGGCGGATCATCAACGGGATCAGGACCATACTGATCGCCATCGCCGCAACGAGGGCCAGAAGGTTATTCATGGCGTTCCATGTTCAAGAATCAATGCCACCCTTGCTAACTTCCTGAAATGTTTCGGGCTTATCGGACAGGCCCCCACTAGCGCGGGGTCCTGCTGGCCAGCAGGATAGCGGCATGACATCGGTCCGCCTTAATACATTTCCGCGTCCTTATGCTTCGGGGATCCTTGCGGCGCAGCCGACTTTCCCTAGCTATTTAAGAATATTATCGTTTAGCCATCCTCTTTTTCATTTTAACCCAGACGTTGGAGCGAATCACCCGGCAAACCTGCCCGAGCGCCTGACCATCCATTCAGCTGCGCATCGACGAGCCTGACGCCGTTCCATCCGGCCAATCGAAACCTGCAAATTCCGAGACCGGTCGCTCGGGCCTGGGGATGCTCAACATGCCCCACCGCGCCGCTCGCTCGATACGAAACCCCGAACCTTGTTCGCAAAACAGGCAGCTTGATATGATCGTATTCCCACATTAAGAATAAATGAATTTCCGGGGCACGGTCGAAACCTGCGAAAGTCCAGCAGAACAACGAAGTATGGCTGTTGTGACTTGAACCCGGTTCTGCCCCGAAAAGAGGTTTGACATGATTTCCCACAGACGCAAATGCATCTTTATCCACATCCCTAAATGCGGCGGCTCCAGCATCGAAAAACTGATCTGGCCGCGCGAAAAAGACAAAACCGAGGCCAATTTATGGATGGGGTTTACATCCGAATACGGTAACAAGTACCAGACAGGAGGCCTTCAGCACCTCATGGCAAAACATGTGCGTCAAGAGGTAGGCGAGGATGTTTTTGATCGCTATTACAAATTTTCGCTTGTCAGAAACCCTTATGACAAAGCGGTTTCACAGTTCGAATATATGAAAAAAAGACCAGACCTACGTGAATTTCTCGGTATGTCCGAAAACGACGACTTCAAAACCTACCTTACTTTGATCGCAAAGAAAGTGCATGTGCAGTGGGACAGCCAGTACAAATTCATCCTAGACGACTCTGGTAACGCCTTGGTGGACTATGTGGGGAGGTTTGAAAACTTCGATGAAGATGTCACGACTATCCTTGATGCGCTGAATATGCATAAAAACATCTTCGGTGTACGCAAAAAGATCCCCCATACGAATAAAAGCACTCGCAAGCACTACAGGGATTACTATGACGATGAGTCAAAAGCTATGCTGGAGGCGCTGTACAAGAAAGATATTGCGATGTTTGGATACGCGTTCTGAGAGAGGTACCGCCAAGCCGCTGCGGCTGGTCAGCTGAGACCGGGCATGGGCACATCTTGGTCACGGTGATGCCGCCGAGGTTTTCCAGGGAAAGGAGGCGATGAGAACAGGCCGTTGATTTTCAAGGTGATTGCAGCGGATCAAATGGTGCCCGGGGCCGGAATCGAACCGGCACGGTGTTGCCACCGAGGGATTTTAAGTCCCTTGCGTCTACCAGTTTCGCCACCCGGGCGGATGCGGAAGCAAGAAAGAGGAGCGTGGGGAAAGGCGCGGGGAAGATGGAGGCTGGGCCCGGAGTCGAACCGAGGTCCACGGATTTGCAATCCGCTGCATAGCCACTCTGCCACCCAGCCATAAATGCAATGGGGACAGATCGACGATCTGTCCCCATATCGATCTGGAGCGGGAAACGAGATTCGAACTCGCGACCCCAACCTTGGCAAGGTTGTGCTCTACCAACTGAGCTATTCCCGCGACGTCTGGAACGGGGTATTTTAGGGATACTGCGCCCCCTGTCAACCGCGGAACGCTCATCGCCCGTCGCCGGAGGCCGACAGCAGCGGCCAGGCCGCTCGCAGGTAGATGACCATGGACCACAGCGTCAGGATGGCGGCCACGTACAGCAGCAGGAAGCCGATCTCGCGCGTCGGCAGCCCCCACAGCGGCTCGCGGTAGAGCAGCAGCAGCAGCGCCGCCATCTGCGCCGTGGTCTTGATCTTGCCGATCACCGAGACCGCGACCTGGGCGCGCTCGCCGATCTCCGCCATCCACTCGCGCAGCGCCGAGATCGCGATCTCGCGCCCGGTGATCACCGTCGCCGGCAGCACGAACCACAGCGAGGGATAGGTCTGCACCAGCATGACCAGCGCCACCACCACCATCAGCTTGTCGGCCACGGGGTCCAGGAAGGCACCGAAGGGCGATACCTGCCCCAGCCGGCGTGCCAGGTAGCCGTCGAACCAGTCGGTGACCGCTGCCAGCCCGAACAGGGCCGTGGTGGCGATGTGGCTCCAGGAGACCGGCAGGTAGTAGACCAGCATCAACACCGGGATCAGCGCGATCCGCAGAACCGTCAGGATGTTGGGTACCGTCCAGCGCATGTGCACAGTGTCTCGTTTGGGCAGGCGGAACGGTAGCAAAGCCGCGCCGGCGACGCCACCGGCGCCGGTCAGTGGAAGGCGTCGTAGATCTGCTGTGCCAGGGTGCGGCTGATGCCCTGCACCTGGCACAGGTCCTCGACGCCGGCGCGCGCCACCTCCTGCAGGCCGCCGAAACGTTTCAGCAGCTGCTGGCGGCGGCGCGGGCCGACACCGGGGATGGCCTCCAGCGGCGACACCTTGCGTGCGCGGGCGCGCCGGTTGCGGTGCCCGGCGATGGCGAAACGGTGGGCCTCGTCGCGAACCTGCTGGATGAGGTGCAGCGCCGGCGAGCCCGGATCCAGGTCCAGCTGCCGCCCTTGCGCCGGGATGTGGAGTATTTCCATGCCGGCCTTGCGCTCCGGCCCCTTGGAGACGCCGACCACCAGGATCTCGTCGATCTGCAGTTCCTCCAGCACCCGTTCCGCCACCCCCACCTGGCCTTTGCCTCCGTCGATGAACAGCACGTCGGGCAGGCTGCGTTCTTCCTTTCTGAGGCGTGTGTAGCGACGCGTGAGCGCCTGCTCCATGGCGGCGTAGTCGTCGCCGGGTTCGATGCCGTCGATGCCGAAACGGCGATAGTCCGACTTGCGCGCCCCGTCGCGGTCGAACACCACGCAGGAGGCCACGGTGCCCTCCCCCTGGGTGTGGCTGATGTCGAAGCACTCGATGCGCCGGGGCAGCTCGTCCAGCTGCAGCACCTCGCGCAACTGCTCCAGTCGCCGGTGGGTACCGGCCTGGCTGCCGAGGCGCGCCGCCAACGCCTGTTCCGCATTGGCCACGCCCATCTGCAGCCAGCGGGCGCGCTCGCCGCGAACCCGGTGCACGATGGCGACCCGGTGGCCGGCGCGCTCGCCGAGAACCTGCGCCAGCATGTCCTGCTCCTCCAGCTCGCAGTTGACCAGCAGCCGCCGCGGCACCGGGTGCGCCAGGTAATACTGGGCGACGAAGGCCGACAGCACCTCCTGCACGCTGCTGTGCGCCGGGATGCGCGGGAAGAAGATCTTGTTGCCGAGGTTGACGCCGCGGCGCACGAAGAACACCTGCACGCAGGCGACGCCGCCGTTCACCACCGCGGCGAGGATGTCCAGATCGCCCGACTCGCCGCTGACGTACTGGCGTTCCTGCACCCGCCGCAGGCTGGCGATCTGGTCGCGGTACAGGGCCGCCTGCTCATACTCCAGGCGCTCCGCCGCCGCCTCCATGCGCGCCTCCAGTTCCTCGTTCAGGCGCGAGCTCCGGCCCTCGAGAAACAGCACCGTGTGGTGCACGTCCGCGGCGTAGTCGGCGGCGCTGATCAGGCCCACGCAGGGCGCGGTGCAGCGCCGGATCTGGTACTGCAGGCAGGGGCGGCTGCGGTTGGCGAAGAAGCTGTCCTCGCACTGGCGCACGCGGAACATCTTCTGCAGCAGCCGCAGGCTCTCGCGCACCGCGCCGGCGTTGGGATAGGGACCGAAATAGCGTCCGGGCGCGCGCCGTGCGCCGCGGTGCAGCGCCAGGCGCGGATATTCGTCCTCGCTGCTGAGGTAGATGAAGGGGTAACTCTTGTCATCACGCAACAGCACGTTGTAGCGCGGCCGGTGCGACTTGATGAGGTTGTTCTCGAGGATCAGCGCCTCGGCCTCGGTGTTGGTGACCGTGACCTCGACGCTGGCCATGTGTCGCATCAGCACCCGGGTCTTGGGCGGCAGGCCGGTGTTGCGGAAATAGCTGGATACCCGATTCTTCAGATTACGGGCCTTGCCCACGTACAGCACCTCGCCGGCCGCGTCCAGCATGCGGTAGACGCCCGGACGGGTGGTCAGGGTGCGCAGGAAGGAGGTGGTATCGAACTGCTTTTCTTCGGGGTGTTCTGCCATGGGCTCGGGCGCGGCGGGTCAGCACTCCAGCAGGGTGCGCGCGCGCCTGAATATATCATGGAACATGGCCTCGGTGAGCCGCCGCGTCTGGGTGTTATAGCGGCTGCAGTGGTAGGAATCCAGCAGCACCCGGCCCTCCAGCCGGTGCTCGGTGCCGTGTCCGAAGCGGTAGCGCGACAGCGGCAGTCCGAGGGCACGCAGCACCGCGTCGTGGGCGATCTTCCCCAGCGCGAGGATCACCGCGCCCTCCTCCAGGCTCTTGATCTCGGCCTCGAGGAAGGGGTTGCAGGCGCGCACCTCGGCGGTCACCGGCTTGTTCTGCGGTGGCAGGCACTTGACCGCGTTGGCGATGCGGCAATCATGCAGGCGCAGGCCATCGTCGGCCGCCTCGGATACCGGCCGGCTGGCGAAACCGAAACGGTGCAGGGTCTGGTACAGCAGGATGCCGGCGTGGTCGCCGGTGAACGGCCGTCCGGTGCGGTTGGCGCCGTGCATGCCGGGCGCCAGGCCGACGACCAGCAGGCGCGCCGCGGGGTCCCCGAACGAAGGCACGGGCGCCGCGTGGTAGTCGGGATGCTGGCGCGAGACTTCGTCGAGGAAGGCGGCCAGCCGCGGACAGCGCCGGCAGCCGGCGTCGAACGCCGCCTCACTCGCGCACATTCACCACCTCGGCCACCCGTGACTGCAGATCCAGTACCACGACCTGGTGTTCATTGGTGTTGGCGATGAACAGCTTGTTGCGGAACAGGCTGACGCCGCCAGGCTCGTTGAGCGTGAAACCGAACTTGAAGTTGCTGACCTCGTGGGTCTGGATATCGATGCGCTTGATCTTGGAATTGTAGGTGTCGGCAATCCACAGTGCATTGCGCTCGGTGTCCACGCTGATACCCAGCGGATGCTGCAGGCGCGCCTCGCGGCCGACACCGCTGCGATCGCCGAAGTCGAACAGGCCCTTGCCCACCATGGTGCTGACGACCTTCTGGTTGAGGTTGATGTCCCGCACCGACGAGGTCTCGGAATCGACCACATAGAGGTGGCCCTCGTGCACCGCCAGCCCCGAGGGCTGCGCGAAACAGCTGCTGTCCAGCGGGCCGTCGACGATATCCTCGCGCCCGGAACCGGCATAGCGCTCGATGGCGAGATGGTTCAGGTTCATGCGCCATACCTGGTGCTGTCCGGCCATGGCGATGTACAGGTTGCCCTCGTCGTAGGCGAGATCCCAGGGCGAGTTCAGCTCCGCCTCGGTGGGCTCGCGGTAGCTGTCGGCGCCGTAGCGTCCCTGGCGCCCGGTACCGGCCAGGGTCATGACTTCACCGGATTTCAGATGAATGCGACGGATGGCGTGGTTGCCGGTGTCGGCCACATAGAGGAAGTCGCCGACGATCACCATGCCCTGGGGGTTGTCGAACATGGCCGCGCTCTCGGCACCATCGAGCATGCCGGCGGTGCCGCTGCCGAAGACGCGCCGGATCTTGCCGTCGTGGTGGGCCTCCAGCACCCGGTTGCGGCCGCTGTCGGCGATGTAGAGATGAGCGCGGGTCGCCAGCACCTTGCCGGGAAAACTCAGCTGCGCCTCCGGCTCCGGTTGCGGCACCACCGGCATGGGCGAGGGCCGCAGCACGCCTTTCGCCTCCGCCTCTTCCAGGTGCCTTGCGATCAGCTCGTCCAGCTGCCGGCGGCGCCCTTCGCCGCGCAGCACGCCGACGATGTAGCCTTCCGGGTCGATGAAGATGATGGACGGCCAGGCCTTGATACCGTAGGCGCGCCACAGCTGGAAGCTCGGGTCGTTGGCGACCGGATGACGGATGTGGTAGCGGTTGATGGCCTTCTGCAGCTGCGCGCCGACGCGCTCGTTCTCGAACTTGGGCGAGTGGACGCCGATGACCGTCAGCGACTCGGGATACTTGTTCTCCAGGTAGCGCAGGTCGGGGAGCACGTGCATGCAGTTGATGCAGCAGTAGGTCCAGAAGTCCAGCAACACCACCTTGCCGCGCTGGCTCGCCAGCGTGACCGACCCGTCCGTGTTGAACCATTCCAGCTCATCCGGCAGTTCCGGCGCACGAATACGCGTGGACTCACTCATATCGTTCCCGTCCTTAAGCAGATAGCTCCCATGGCACGATGTTACCACCCCTGCCAGGCAAGTCACGGACGTGGTTCAAACTTTGGGGACCCGTCGCCGGCGGGGGATTTCACCCCAGGCGGGGGATGCGCACCAGCCCGTGGTGAGCGGCGAGGTGCATGAGTTCCACTTCGGTGCGCGCCTTGAGCTTCTCCAGCAGGCGATTGCGATAGCCGTTGACGGTCTTCTGGGTGAGGCAGAGGTTACGCGCGATGGTGGCGGTGTTCAGCCCCTCGGCGACCAGCAGCAGGATCTGCAGTTCCCGGTGGGTCAGCTGGTCGAAGGGCGAAGCACCCTGTCCCGGCAGGCGCCGTTCAGCCAGTTTCTTCGCCAGCGAGTCGCTGATATAGCGTTCGCCGCGCACCACGGCGTCGATGGCCTGGAACAACTCGTCGACCGAGCAGCTGCTGCCGATGCAGCCGGCCACTCCGGCCTGCAACAGGCGTTCCTGGATGATGAGATCGGCCTCGTCGGTCAGTACCAGCACGCGGATATCGGGGAACTGGCGGTGCAGCTTGCGCGCACCGTCGAGCACGTCGACGCTGGAGCCGGGAAGATTGACCAGGATGATCTGCGGCCGCCGGCTGCGCGCCAGGCGAATGGCATCGTCACAGTTCGACGCCTCGCCGCACACGGCCAGGTAGCCGGTATCGGTGAGCAGCCGCTGCACGCCGGCGCGCACCAGCTGCCGCGAATCGACCAGCAGGATCTCGACGGGATGGTCTTCGGCGTGTGCCAAAGGACGGTTTACCACCATAGCAATACGGGCCAATCAGCTTGCCTGTAGATGCTTAGCGACAGCCGATGCCAAACCTTTATGGCAATAGTGGCCAACAGTCAATGGCTTACATTCACGTGGGCCCGGTCAGGAGTCCCCCACCAGGCCGACGATGCCGTGGCGGATGGCCAGCCGCGTCAGCTCGACGTCGTTCTCGACCCCCAGCTTGTCATAGAGGCGGTAGCGATAGGTGCTGACGGTCTTGGAACTGAGACACAGGCGGTCGGAGATATCGTGCACGTTCTGGCCCTGGGCCACCATCAGCATGACCTGCAGCTCCCTTTGTGACAGGCGGTCGAAGGGCGACTCCTCGCGGCCGGGCAGCATGGACAGGGCCATCTGGCGCGCGATATCGGCGCTGATGTAGCGTTCGCCGCGCGTCACCGTGCGGATGGCGTCGACGATCTCCTCGATACTGCAGTGTTTGGTCAGATAGCCGGAGGCACCGGCATCCAGCAACTGGGTGGGAAAGGGATCATCGGCCTGCAGGGTCACCACGATGATACGGACCAGGGAATCCGCCGCGGCGATCCGACGGGTCGCCTCGAGACCGCCGATACCGGGAATGTGCACGTCCATGAGTACCACGTCCGGCTTCATGGTGTGCGTAAGCTCCACGGCCTCTTCCCCGCTACCCGCTTCCGCCACCACGTGGAGCTGCGGCATATCCTCCAGCAGGCGCCGGACACCGCTGCGAACGAGTTCCTGCTGGTCGACGAGAATGATGCGTATTTCAGGTTGTTCCATAACCTTTATTCCTTTGTGGTTTCAGTCATGCCTGCCACGGCTCCCTCTTGCGGGAGCTTCTTTCATCAGGATCGGCCTTCCCGGCCGTCCCTGTAGGGTCGCTTCCTGCGCCATACTGGCGGAGAGGCAGGGATTCGAACCCTGGAAGGGCTTGCACCCTTGCCGGTTTTCAAGACCGGTGCTTTCAACCGCTCAGCCACCTCTCCAATGCGGTGTTGCGCCTTAAGGATAAGCGAAGTCAGTGAATTTCGGAAAGTATTTTCTGTTCCCGGTGACACCCTGCGGGAACTTAACGGCGCCGGCTCCGTCATAGGGTGGACAAGTGGGTTATACTCCCCCGATCCGATTCAACCACACGAGGACGACGATTACATGAATCGATACACTGCCACGGTCAGTCGCACCCAGCCCTCGGTGCTGGCGACCAACAAGGTCATCCGCAACACCTACATCCTGTTGTCGCTGACGCTGTTGTTCAGCGCGCTGACGGCCGGGATCTCGATGAAGCTCAACCTGCCCTCCCCCGGCATGCTGATTACCTTCGCCGGCTATTTCGGTCTGCTGTTCCTGACCACGCGGTTTCGCAACAGCACCCTGGGGCTGGTATTCGTGTTCGCCCTCACGGGTTTCATGGGCTACACCCTCGGCCCGATACTGAATTTCTATACCCAGCTGCCCAATGGCAACCAGCTGGTGATGACGGCGCTCGGCGGCACCGGCGTTATCTTCCTCAGCCTGTCCGGCTATGCGCTGACCAGCCGCAAGGACTTCAGCTTCATGGGAGCCTTCCTCATGGTCGGCATCCTGGTGGCCTTCCTCGCCGGTCTGGCGGCGATGTTCTTCAGCATGCCCGGCCTGTCGCTGGCCGTGGCCGCCATGTTCGTGCTGCTGATGTCCGGTCTGATCCTGTACGAGACCAGCAACATCATCCACGGCGGCGAGACCAACTACATCATGGCCACCGTCACGCTGTACGTGAGCATCTACAACCTGTTCCTCAGCCTGCTGCAGCTGCTGGGCGCATTCAGCGGCGACGACTGAAGGATCTCCCTGCAACACCGAACCAGGAGCCCCGCGAGCCGGGGCTCTTTCGTGTCTGCGACCGGAAACCGCCCCAGGCCCTCCTTTGCGGTAGCCCGGCCTCTCGACTACCATAGGGGAGCACCGCAAGTACCTGGTCGAATCAGCACCCCGGAAGCCCCATGCCCCGAGCGAGCGACAAGAGAGAACGCCTGATCCGCTCGGCGGACCACCTGATACTGCGCCAGGGTTTCAAGCAGACCACGCTGTCCGATATCGCCCGCGACTCGGGCGTCCCGCTGGGCAACGTCTACTACTATTTCAAGACCAAGGACGACATCGGTCACACGGTGGTCCGGTCGCGGGTCGCGGCCATGCAGGCACTGCTGGATCGCTACGCCATCCACGAGGACCCGAAACGACAGCTGATCGAGTTCCTCCGCTTCCCCCTGCAGATCCGCGACGACCTGGCCCGCAACGGCTGTCCGCTGGGCACCCTGGCCTATGAGCTGAGCCGCCCGGATAGCCAGTTCCGCGAGGACTCGCGGGAACTTCTCCAGGTGGTCCTCGACTGGAGCACGACCCGCTTCGAAGCCATCGACCCGGACCAGGGCGCCGACCTGGCGCTGCAGTTCGTCGCCACGCTGCAGGGAATGAGCCTGGTCGCCAACGCGCTCGACGATCCGCAGGTGGTGGAGCGCCTGGTCGAGCGCCTGCGCGCGTGGATCGAATCCCTGTAGAGGCCGACCGCCGTCCCCTTTTCTTCCAGCTTCCAGGAGCCCCATGTCCGACCTCGTCAACGATACCGCCGCCTCGACACCGCGCACCATCTTCCTGAAGGACTACCGCCCGCCGGCGTGGCTGGTCGACAGCGTCGAGCTGCGCTTCGAACTCGACCCCGATGCCACGCGGGTATCCAGCCGCCTGCAGGTGCGGCGCAATCCCGCGGCCGTCGACGGCGACGAGGCCCTGTTCCTCAACGGGCAGAAACTGGAACTCGAAGGTGTCTGCGTTGACGGCGAGCCCCTGGGCGAAAGCGACTACCGACTCGACGACGAGGGGCTGCTGATCGAGGGGCTGGCCGATCGCGCGCTGGTCGAGATCGATACCCTCATCCATCCGCGCGACAACACTGCGCTGGAGGGGCTGTACCTCTCCAGCGGCATGTTCTGCACCCAGTGCGAGGCCGAGGGTTTCCGGCGCATCACCTTCTACCCCGACCGGCCCGACGTCATGGCGCGCTTCAGCACCACCATCGTGGCCGAGCGCGAGTCGTACCCGGTGCTGCTGTCCAACGGCAACCCGGTGGAGCACGGCGAGCTGGAGGACGGTCGTCACTGGGCACGCTGGGAGGACCCCTTCCCCAAGCCCAGCTACCTGTTCGCGCTGGTGGCCGGCGATCTCCACTGCCAGGAGGACCGCTTCACCACGCGCTCCGGGCGCGAGGTCACGCTGAAGGCCTTCGTCGAGCACGCCAACCGCGACAAGTGCGACCACGCGCTGGCCTCGCTCAAGCAGGCCATGCAGTGGGACGAGGAGACCTTCGGGCGCGAGTACGACCTGGACATCTTCATGATCGTCGCCGTGGACGACTTCAACATGGGGGCGATGGAGAACAAGGGGCTGAACATCTTCAATTCCTCCTGCGTGCTCGCCAGCCCGGAGACCGCCACCGACTCCGACTACTATCACATCCAGAGCATCATCGGGCACGAGTACTTCCACAACTGGTCGGGCAACCGCGTCACCTGCCGCGACTGGTTCCAGCTCAGCCTCAAGGAAGGCTTCACGGTATTCCGCGACCAGGAGTTCAGCGCCGACCTCAACTCGCGGCCGGTCAAGCGCATCGCCGACGTCAACGTGCTGCGCAGCCACCAGTTTGCCCAGGACGCCAGCCCCATGGCGCATCCCGTGCGACCGGACTCCTATATCGAGATCAGCAACTTCTACACCGTCACCGTATACAACAAGGGTGCCGAGCTGGTGCGCATGATCCGCAACCTGCTGGGCGCGGACGGCTTCCGCAAGGGCTGCGACCTCTATTTCGAACGTCACGACGGCCAGGCGGTCACCACCGACGACTTCGTCGCCGCCATGGAGGACGCCACCGGGATCGACCTCGGGCAGTTCCGGCGCTGGTACAGCCAGGCCGGCACCCCGGTGATCCGCGTCAGCGAAGACTACGATCCCGGCGCCCGCCGCTACCGCCTGACCCTGGAGCAGAGCTGTCCACCGACCCCGGGTCAGGAACACAAGGCGCCTTTCCATATCCCCGTCGAGACCGCCCTGCTGGACAGCCGCGGCCGGCCCATGCGCCTGCGGCTCGACGGTGAACCACAGGCCGGCGGCACGCACCGCATGCTGGAGCTGCGCGAGGCGCGCCAGCACTTCGACTTCCTCGACGTCGAGGAAAAACCGCTGCCCTCGCTGCTGCGCGGATTCTCCGCGCCGGTGAAGCTGGAGATCGAGCGCACGCCGGAGCAGCTCGCCTTCCTGTTCGCCCACGACCCGGATCCTTTCAACCGCTGGGACGCCGGCCAGACCCTGGCAACCCATACCCTGCTGGGGCTGGTGGAGGACGTACAGCTCGGCAAGCCGTTGCGGCTGGAAAACGCCCTGGTCGATGCGTTCGAACGGACGCTGGCGCACCCGCAGCTGGATCCGGCGCTGATCGCCCAGGCGCTGCAGCTGCCCTCGGAGTCCTGGCTCGCGGACCAGTGCGACACCGTCGACGTCGACGCCATCCACGCGGCGCGCGAATTCATGCGCAAGAAACTCGCCGAGGAGCTGTACCCCACCCTGCTGCAGCGCTATCGCCAGTACGATGTCGATGAACCCTACCGCTTCGATGCCGAATCCATGGGCCAACGCTCGCTCAAGAACCTGTGCCTGTCCTACCTGCTGGAGACCATTCGCGGCGAGGCCCGCAACCTGTGCTTCACCCAGCTGGAGAAGGCCCACAACATGACCGACACCCTGGCGGCGCTGTCGTCGCTGGCGCAGTTCGACTGGCCGGAGACCGAAGACTACCTGCAGCGTTTCTACCAGCGCTGGCAGCACGATCCGCAGGTGGTGGACAAGTGGTTCGCCATCCAGGCCGGATCGCGCCTGCCGCGTACCCTGCAGCGGGTCGAGGCGCTGATGCAACACCCGGCCTTCCGCCTGAGCAACCCCAACAAGGTGCGCGCCCTGATCGGCCGCTTCTGCCACGGCAACCCGGTGCGTTTCCACGCCGCCAGCGGCGAGGGCTACCGTTTCCTTGCCGACCGGGTGCTGGAACTCGATGCCATCAACCCGCAGATCGCCGCCCGGCTGGTGAGCGCCCTCAGCCGCTGGCAGCGCTTCGACAGGCTGCGCCAGGACCTGATGCGCCGGCAGCTGGAGCGCATTCTGAATACGCCGGACATCTCGCGCGACGTGTTCGAGATCGTCTCCAAGAGCCTGGCACCGAAAGACTGACCGCCAGGGCTGGCCCGGCCTCCTTGAATTCGGCGGCGACCGCCCCCATCTCAGCTGCAACGTCGATTCAAGGGGCTGAAACCGTGTCGAATACCAAACATATCGTCTGCCCGCACTGCGGTGCGGTCAACCGCATCCCGGAACAACGCCTGGGGCAACACCCGAAGTGCGGCAAGTGCAAGAAACCGCTGTTCACCGGCCACCCGGTGGAACTGAACGACCGTACCTTCGAACGCCACGTGAGCCGCAACGAGATCCCGGTGGTGGTCGACTTCTGGGCCCCCTGGTGTGGCCCCTGCAAGATGATGGCGCCGCATTTCGAATCCGCCGCGGCCCAGCTCGAGCCGCACGTCCGTCTGGCCAAGCTCAACACCGAACAGGCACAACAGACGGCCGCACGCTTCGGCATCCGCAGCATCCCCACGGTCGCCATCTTCCGCAACGGCCGCGAAGTCGCCCGCCAGGCCGGCGCCATGGACGCCCGCTCGCTGATCGGCTGGATACGTTCGAACCTGTAGCCTGTGGTTGGTGCGTGGCAGGGGTTCTTGGTGGGTTGTTCTAGATCTGCGTAGTTAGCCACGGAAACACACGGAAGAACACGGAAAAAAGAATGTAACTCAGTGCTGTTCCATGAACTTCCGATTCGTCATCCCGGCGCAGGCCGGGATCCAGTAACTGGCGGAAACCACTGGATTCCGGCCTTCGCCGGAATGACGGGAAAAGACCAGCGATATTCATCTCTCCAATGCCGCATAGCTCGCTGAGCTGAAGGGTTTTAAAAAAAACATTTCCGTGTTCTTCCGTGTGTTTCCGTGGCTATCCATCCGGATTTCAACCGTCGCACGACCTTGAACTCGCGGATTCCGGCAGACAGGCCAGCGCGCGCTCCAGGACTTCCGGCCCCGCGCCCTTGCGGTGGGCCTGTTCGCTGATGGTACGGCGCCAGGCGCGGGCACCGGGCCGGCCCTTGAACAGTCCCAGCAGGTGGCGGGTGATGGTCTGCAGCGGGGTCCCCCTGCCCAGTTCCGTTTCGATATAGGGCAGATAATCCAGGATCACCTGCCGACGCTCCGGCAAGGGGTGATCGTCACCGGCGAAGCGCCGGTCGACCTCTGCCAGCAGCCAGGGGTCGTGATAGACGGCGCGTCCGATCATGACGCCGTCGACCCGATACAGATGTTCCTGCGCGGCATCGAGCGTCGTCACCCCGCCGTTGAGGTGGATCTCGAGGTCGGGAAAGTCCTCCTTGAGCCGGTACACCCGGTCGTAGCGCAGTGGCGGCACCTCGCGGTTCTGCTTCGGACTCAGGCCCTGCAACCAGGCCTTGCGCGCGTGCACGATGAGTGCGTCGACACCCGCCTGCTGCAGGCGCGAGGTGAAATCCGCCAGCGTCTCGTAGTGGTCGTGCTCGTCCACGCCGATGCGACACTTGACCGTCACCGCTATCGACACGGCCGCGCGCATCGCCGCCACCGCCTCCGCGACCCGTTGCGGCTCCAGCATCAGGCAGGCGCCGAAACGCCCGGACTGGACCCGGTCGCTGGGACAGCCGACGTTCAGGTTGATCTCGTCATAGCCCCGTTCCTGTCCCAGCCGTGCACAGCGCGCCAGCTCCTCCGGCTCGCTGCCGCCCAGCTGGAGCGCCAGCGGATGTTCGGCCGCATCGAACCGCAACAGGCGCTCACGCTCCCCGTGGATCAGCGCCGCGCAGGCGACCATCTCCGTGTACAGGCGCACGTGGCGGGAGATCAGCCGCAGGAAATAGCGGCAGTGGCGATCCGTCCAGTCGAGCATGGGCGCCACGGAAATCGGGCAGGGGCGTGCGTTCATGGCGTGGTATTGTAGCGAACTATCGGACGATGCCCCGGTCGAAGCGGTGGAGTTCCCTTTGCGCCCGCCAGCCGTCGAACCGCAGCGGCTAACGGCCCAATCATGGAGGTCGCAGCACGATGGTAATGGAACCCGGATTCATGCTCCGCGCGCTGGAACTGATGGCGACGATTTTCATCTTCGTCGTCGGCCTGATCGTACTGGCGATCATCGTGACCTATATCCTGGACGTCACCCAGACCCGCCATGCCATCCGCCGCAACTACCCCGTGGTGGCCCACTTTCGCTATGTGTTCGAGAGTCTCGGGGCCTTCTTCCGCCAGTATTTCTTCGCCATGGACCGCGAGGAAATGCCCTTCAACCGTGCCGAGCGCACCTGGGTCTACCGCGCCGCCAAGAACCTCGACACCACCACCGCCTTCGGCTCCACGCGCAGCCTGGCGGCACCGGGCACGGTGCTGTTCGTCAACTGCCCCTTCCCGACCCTGGGAACCGACGCCGCGGAACCGGGGGAGATCACCGTCGGCCCGGAGAGCGACCAGCCCTACGTGACCCGGTCGCTGTTCAACATCTCCGGGATGAGCTATGGCGCGCTGTCGAAACCGGCCGTGCTGGCCCTGTCGCGCGGCGCGAAACTGGCCGGCTGCTGGATGAACACCGGCGAGGGCGGCCTCTCCAGCTACCACCTCGAGGGCGGTGCCGACCTGGTATTCCAGATCGGCACCGCCAAGTACGGAGTGCGCGACGCCGTCGGCAAGCTGAGTGACGACAAGCTGCGCGAGATCGCCGCCCACGAGCAGGTGAAGATGTTCGAACTGAAACTCAGCCAGGGTGCCAAACCGGGCAAGGGTGGCATGCTGCCCGGCATCAAGGTGAACGAGGAAATCGCCCGCATCCGCGGCATCGAAGCGGGCCAGGATGCCGTCAGTCCCAATCGCCATCCCGATATCAACTCGGTCGCCGACCTGCTGGACATGATCGAACGCATCCGCCAGGTGACCGGGAAACCGACCGGATTCAAGGCCGTGATCGGCGCCTGGGGGTGGCTGGAGGAGCTGTTCGGCGAGATCAACCGGCGCGGCAAGGCCTCGGCCCCGGACTTCATCACCATCGACAGCGCCGACGGCGGCAGCGGTGCCGCGCCGACCAGCCTGATGGACTACATGGGGCTGCCGATCCAGGAGAGCCTGCCGCTGGTGACCGACAAGCTGGAGGAATACGGCCTGAAGGAACGTATCAAGGTCATCGCCTCCGGAAAGCTGATCAACCCCGCGGAAGTGGCCTGGGCCCTGTGCGTGGGCGCCGATTTCGTGGTGTCGGCACGCGGCTTCATGTTTGCGCTCGGCTGCATCCAGGCCATGCAGTGCAACCGCAACACCTGCCCTACCGGCATCACCACCCACAACCCGAAACTGCAGAAGGGGCTGGTACCGGCCGACAAGGCAGAGCGGGTGGCCAACTATGTCCGCAACATGACCTACGAGGTCGGCGTCATTGCCCATTCCTGCGGCGTGCGCGAACCGCGGGAGTTGCGACGTTTCCACGCCCGTATCGTCACCGGCGCCGGCCAGTCCGAGGCACTGGACCGCCTGTACGCCGGCAATGCCAGAAAAGCCCTGGAACGGCGCAACGGGGATCATGGCGGCGGCCCAAACGCGATATAATGCCGGCCGGAGGGCGCTCTGCGACCACAAGAACACAGAAACGACTGGGAACATTTCAATGGCCGAAAACAGTATTCTGGTAACGGGGGGAGCCGGCTATATCGGCAGTCATGTGGTGCGCATGCTCACGGACGCCGGCCGGCCGGTGGTGGTACTCGACAACCTGTCCACCGGCTTTCGCGACGCGGTGCTGGGTGCCGAGCTGGTCGAGGGGGACACCGGCGACCCCGAACTGGTCAGCCGCCTGCTGGACGAACACCGGGTGGACACCATCCTGCACTTCGCCGCCCATACCATCGTCCCCGAGTCGGTCGAGAAGCCGTTGAAGTACTACGGCAACAACACCTGCAGCACCCGCAGCCTGCTGGAATGCGCCTCACGGGCCGGCGTAAAACACTTCATCTTCTCCTCCACGGCGGCCGTCTACGGCATTCCCGAAGGTGAGAGCTGTACCGAGGACAGCCCGCTGGCGCCCATCAATCCCTACGGCACCTCCAAGCTCATGAGCGAAATGATGCTGCGCGACCTGGGCAAGGCGACCGACATGCGCCACGTCATCCTGCGCTACTTCAACGTCGCCGGCTCGGATCCCGAGGGGCGCATCGGCCAGTCGACGGAGAAAGCCACCCTGCTGATCAAGGTCGCCGCCGAGGTCGCCGTAGGCAAGCGCGAACAGCTGTACGTCTTCGGCACCGACTACCCGACCCCCGACGGCACCGGCGTGCGCGACTACATCCACGTCGACGACCTGGCGGACGCCCACATCAAGGCGCTGGACTATCTTCAGCGGGGCGGCGAGTCGGTGACGCTGAACTGCGGCTACGGCCACGGCTACAGCGTCCGCGAAGTCATCGACGCCGTCAACCGCGTCAACGGCACCCCCATCAAGGTGAAGGAAGAAGCCCGCCGCGCCGGCGACCCGCCGGCACTCATCGCCCGGGCGACCAGGATCCGGGAAGTACTGGGCTGGGAACCCAGACACGACGATCTCGACTTCATCGTCAAGACCTCGCTGGACTGGGAACGCAAGCTGGCGAAACGCGAACCAACCCCGTAGCCTGTTGCTGAGCGCAACGAACCCCCAGCGTGCTGCGTTTAGCTATGCGCGAATTAGCCACGGAAACACACGGAAAAAGCAAACAAGCGTATTTCCGTGTTCTTCCGTGTGTTTCCGTGGCTAGTACATGCGAAGTTGAATGCGCCCCCTGTGGCGGCCTCGCGGCGTGCTTTCAGGCGGTCGCCTGAACCGTGTGGCGGCGGCGCTGGCGCACGGCATCGGCCAGCCGCTCCAGCAGGGGCACGGTGTCTTCCCAGCCGATGCAGGCGTCGGTGATGCTCTTGCCGTATTCCAGCTCCTGACCGACGACGCAGTCCTGGCGTCCTTCCTTCAGGTGGCTCTCGATCATGGCACCCATGACATGGCTGCTGCCGCCAGCCACCTGGGAGGCGACGTCCTCGCCGACGACCAGCTGACGGCGGAACTGCTTGGCACTGTTGCCGTGGCTCAGATCCACCATCAGCCGCGGCGGCAGGCCGGCCTGCTCCAGCTGATGAGCGGCCGCGGCGACGCTTTGGGCGTCATAGTTGGGCTCGCGGCCACCGCGCAGGATGATGTGACAGTCCTCGTTGCCGGCGGTCGAGAAGATGGCGGAATGACCGGCCTTGGTCAGTGACAGGAAGTGATGCGGCTGGGAGGCGGAACGGATGGCGTCGATGGCGATTTTCAGGGTACCGTCGGTGCCGTTCTTGAAACCCACGGCACAGGAAAGTCCCGACGCCAGCTCGCGGTGCACCTGGCTCTCGGTGGTACGGGCGCCGATGGCACCCCAGCTGATCAGATCCGAGACATACTGCGGCGTCATCAGGTCGAGGTACTCGGTCGCGGCCGGGACCCCCGCGTTGTTGATGTCCAGCAGCAGCTTGCGCGCCACCCGCAGCCCCTTGTTGATGAGGAAACTGCCGTCCAGGTCGGGATCGTTGATCAGCCCCTTCCAGCCCACGGTGGTGCGCGGCTTCTCGAAATAGACGCGCATGACGATCAGCAACTCCCCTGCCAGCCGTTCCCGCACCTTCTTCAGGCGCGCCGCATATTCCAGCGCCGCCGCAGGGTCATGGATCGAACAGGGGCCGACGATGACCAGCAGCCGGTCGTCGTCCCCATAGAGAATATCGTGGATGGCCTCGCGCGTTTCCTGCGTCGTCCGCGCAGCCGTCTCCGTGATCGGAAACTCCGCCTGCAGTTCCGCGTAGGGAACCACTTCCCGGATGTCGATGATGCGCAGGTCGTCGGTCTTGTAGGCCATATCCATGAGTCGGCAGGGTTCATGTGTTCGCCGCGCCAAAACGGAGATCCGGACTACCCGGCTTATCTCGTGGCGAGGTTGGATTGCGTATTATACACAAGTCGCAAGCGGTTGTTTTATTGGCAATTCGCCATCTCTCCCCGCACAACCGGTGGGGAAAGCACGCCTGGATGCGGGGGATTCCCAACGCTCGTCAGGCGATCAGGCAGACGCCCTTCCCCCCTTCAGTGTCTTCATGACGTAGCGAACATCGTCGAGCCGCAGCACCCTGAACAGCCACAGCAACAGGAAGCTGACCGCCAGCGTCGCGGGGGCCCTCGTCCAGACCCCCATGCCCGGCACATAGACGTAGAATACGCCGGCCAGCGCGCAGGCCGGCACCGCTCCCAGCATGAGGGCATACATCCGTCCGGGCGGAACGGTCCTCCTGATACTGTAGAGAGAAAACAGACACAGCATCGCAAAGGCCCCCACCTTGGCCAGGGCAAGCGCCAGATAGCCATATTTCGGTATCAACAGGGTAATCGTCGAAAGATAAAGGATCGCAATGGCCAGCTTACCCTTCATCAGTTTCCGCTCGCCCCCCGTTGCCATCATCATCGTCGTACTCACCACCAGCAGACCGTTGACGAACAGCATCCAGCACAAGACCTGCATGGCAGGGGTTGAGCCGGAAAACTGCGGTCCATAGACGAGGACGACGACTTCCCGTGAAACCAGGAACCACAGGGTGGACAGGGGCAACAGCATGACCACTACCAGTTTCATGCTTCTCTCACAGAGGCTTCGGAGCCGCCCGGCGTCAGTGGATGCAAGGCGCGACATCACCGGCAGCATTGCCGCCCCGAACATCATTACCGGCTGCAGCGAAGTGACCACGAGCCGATCGGGTGCGGAATAGAGACCGGCCTCGGCATCTCCCTTGATGGTGGCCAGAAGCATCATTCCGAAACGGTCGAATACCACGCTCAGCAGCATGAGCATCAGGAATGGCAGCGAATAGCGGAGCACCTGCTTCACAAAGGCCCACTGCGGCCTGACACCCGGAAATCCATACAGCCTCAAGGACCAGGTCCCCAACAGCACCAGCATCAGGATCGCCCCGAGCGGGTAGACGGCCACGGCGAGCACTGCGCTCCGTGTTGCCCAGATGACACCGGTCCCCAACAGAAGGATCAGCAACTTGTGGGCAAACTCGGCGAGTGCGATGTACCGCATTTTCTCATGAACGACGAACTCGGTGCGGAATACACCAGCGAGTGCGTAGAGGGTCTGATAGAGACCGATGAGCAGCAGTATGAGTGCCGAGTCGAGATCCTCGTACACCACGAGCGAATAAAGGCCGATCAGACTCCACACCCCGGCCGCCAGAAATGCCTGCGTCACCAGGGCATTACTTACGTACTTATGCAGCTCTTCGGGTCTCCTGCTCACCTCACGCGCCATGTAGGTGTTCATGCCCATACTGACGAACATCGCGAGGAAGCCGGAAAAGGCCATCGAGAAGGCATACTTGCCGAGCATCTCCACACCAAAGACACGCGCAAAATAGACCAGGAACGCGAATGCGCACAGGTCGCCGAGCAGTTTGCCCAGCGTCAGATAGAGGGTGTTTCTGGTAATTCTGCGGCCGGAATCGCGCATCATATACGCCCGGCCTGCGAGGGTAGCTTGGTAGACATGGCTGTTTCCAGATGACGGCCCGACGAAGCGAACAGGCTCCTAGCCGGTTTTTTTCCTGTCCTTGAGCACTTTCAGAATGAACCCCGCGACCGGCGCAATATCCAGCAGATTGTCTGCAAGATCAAGGCGGACCCGTCTGAGCATCGCGAGTTCGCTCGCCAGCAAGCGCATCCTGGAACGGCTGGTGCCGAACTCCCGCAATACGGACTTTAGATAGAAGTAGAACCAGAGACCCTTGATACCATCTCTGTATTGATGCGCATCCCGGTCGGGAAGCGGGTTTCCCACGGCCGCCTGGCAATGCAACACTCCGAAAGGTATACCACAGCTCAGCGCAAAGGAAATGTTGCCTGAATAACGCGGATTGATTTCGATCAACCTGGGCACCTTGTCCCTTGCGTCCCACTTGTATTCCACTTCCGCGGGCCCCCGCCAGTTCCACTTCCGGAAAAACGGCAGCACCATGTCGATGACCTGTGTCTCGTGAACACTGACACAGGATCCCACGATGCCCCCTGTAACCGGCCACTGCCTGATCTTGCTGTAGGTGAACGCCGCACGCAGCGTAGTGCCGCGATCAAACAGCAGATTGAGCGACCTCATTGCGGTGGGCGGACCAGGAACGTATTCCGAAATGATCGCGTCGCCAAATGTCGCCCCTACGCGGTCGACGTATTTCTCCAGCAGCGGCACCTTGTCCACGATATGCACGCCTCGGGCTCCCCCCACATCCACTCTTGGCTTCACGACCACCCGCTGTGCCTCGTCCCCCTTGATGAGTGCGATCGCATCGTCCAGACTGAGGACGCGAGGTGCCGGAATGCCGAGCTCTGCACACTGCTCCAGCATGCGGGCATTGTCGTCTGCTGCCAGGTAGGCCTCCTGGTCCGGCAACAACACCCTGGACACCTGGTCGAGGTATTTGCGATGCCTGTGCAACTCGCGACTGCATTTCAGTGGTATCAGTACCTCGGGTTTCTCCTGTTCTACAATTCCGGAAATCTGTTCGACGATTCCCGTTTCGTCCTCACAGGAAAACGAATAGTACCGTTTTATGTGTCTTGAGCGCAGATCGTATGGATAGGAAACGTGATCGGCGCCGATCACCTCGAACCCCTGTCGCGCCAGGTGCCTCACCATCGCCAGGCCGGAGCGGGTATTGACCCCTATGATCAACACTTTCATTGCACATGGCCGCCGCAGCGCGCGGCGTCCTCCTCACCTCTCACGCAGCACCCGCGGGATCTTTCTTTTTTCATACCACAGCCGGTGAAAGACAAACCAGGGATGAGCAATCGCATGGCGCAGGGCGCCGGCCGACTTGTGAAAGACATGACTCTGTTCCAGCCTGCATCCGCGGCGCCTTTTTACACGGTACATCATGTCTCCGTAGTAGAGCGTCTGCAGCCGCATCTCGATGGCCCTTCGGATAATCTCATAATACCCGATGTTGAAATAACTGAAGTCATTGCCCGTGCGCGCATGATCCAGTCCGATGAACGAGGTCCAACCCGAATCCCGGTGCCTGAGCATGACGGACACCCCGACCGTATCGCCGCCTTTTTCGGCAACGAGGATCAGCACCTTGGGGCCAAGGTGCTCTTCGAGTGAGTCAAACAGACGTTCCGTATAAGGATAGGAGGCACCGTTCAGGCGGAGATGGTGATCTCGCACCAGTCTGTACAGGGTCTGCTTGTCCTGGTTCTCGGAAGATTCGCGGATGCAAACACCGGCCTGGACATTTTTTCTCATCTGTAGACGAATGGTTCTTCGCATCTTTCCGCTGACGGCACTTCGATCGGACAAGTACTCATCGAAAGACTGCCAGCGAATGTCGAGCCGGTTCTTTGGATGCGCAGCCGTTCGGTGATATCCGCGATTCACAAGGACTTCGTACAGCTCGTGCTGGCGTTCGGAAACGTTGAATGCAAACAGGGACGCCCCTTCGTGAGCGGCGTCTCGCTCTATTCGGTCGACCATGGCATGGATACAGCTTGCCCGCCGGCGCGGATCGAGGCCCGGACTGAGCAACAGGTGTTCGCCATAGCCGTGCAGTGGTCCGAGACGGAAGACCGGACCTGATGTGATGCCGAATCTCGATGCTACCCCGGACAGCCCTCCCAGAATGAAGCGGTCGATGCGAGCGTTGCGCTCCGCCGCGCTCGCTACATAGCAGACACTCGCAGCGAGGCATTCGGCGCCCTGCTCCAGCAGGTAGTAGACGGGACGCCCATTGTCCCTGAGCACCTCCTCCAGCGTTTTCAGCCAGCCGTACGACATGAACGGCGAGCGCGGTTCCAGACCGTCCCATAGCGCCCTGCCGATATCATCGATCGAGCCGGCCCGCCTGATCCTGATTTGCGCGTTCACTGTTCCGGTCCGGGGAAAGGACGGGATACATTGCTCACGGTACAAGGATCCTCCGATAACAGGCCGGAATATTCGCGCCTCATTTTTTCAGCAGTCCTGGAATCTTGTATTTCTCGAACCACAGCCTGTGGAACCGGAACCATGGCCGAAGCAGGCCGTGGGCAAGGGCGTTCTGCCCCCGGTGGTAGATATAACTGTTGCCTACCGTACAACCCCTGCGGCGCTTGACGCGATACATCATACCTCCGAAATCGATGTGCCTCATGCCGCGCCGGATGCCGTACTCGATCGACTTGCAGTAGGCCAGCACAAAATAGGTAAAGTCCCTTTTGCTCGCCTCGTGGTCTAAGCCGATGAAGCTCGTCCAGCCGGCCACACCACGATGAAACAGGGTTTCCACACCGATGATCCTGCCCTCCTTCTCCGCCACCAGGATAATGACGTCGCGACCGAGATTCTTCTTCACGGCGCTGAGAAAATTGCTTCTGTAGGGGAATGGCCTGTGGTTCAAGCGATGGTAGTGATCGCAGAGAAGCGCATACAGCTGATCCTCCTGCTCGATCGACTCCAGTTCGCGATACGTGACACCCGCCTTTCGGTTTCTCTTGATCTGGTTCCTGAACGTACAGCGATTCTTGCTCGAAATCGTTTCCCGATCCGCCAGGTACTCGTCAAAGGAGCCCCATTTGATGTCCAGACGGTTCTTTGGGTGTACGGTGGTCCAGTTGTAGCCGCGCTGCCCGAGCACCTCCCTGAGTTCCCTCTCCTCCTCGGAAACATTGGTGAAAAACAGCGGAAGCCGCCGCCGCCTGGCTTCCTCCTCGATCGCCTCCACCATCCGGCTGAGCACGAGCATCCGCTCCCGCGGTGACAATCCGTCCTCCAGCATGAGGTGTTCCCCGCTGCCACGTATCGGCCCACAGAGGAAAGCCGGCTTGAAGCTGATCCCCAGCATTCCCGCCGCCCTCTCGAGCCGTCCCAGCATGAAGCCATTCAGCAGATCATGGGGATTCCCGGCATGCGACTCATAGCAGGCCGCGCCTGCGAGCAGCTGCCCCGACTTTTCCAGGCTGAAATAGGTTGGCGTCACCAGGTCGGCCCCCGATTGCTCCACCGTCTTCAGCCACCCGTATGACAGGTAGAGATGCGGTTCGGCCAGCGCCTCCCACCGTCCCCTGTCGATCTCCGTGATGGATTGCTGCAGTCTCGTCGTATACATGATTTTCGTGAGCAATGTGCTTCGCAGACTGCCTGAGTCAGCGGGATCCCGCCCTGCGACCGCTTCTGCCGTGCTGGAGGTTCCGGTCTACAATAACGGCATTCTTGCCCGTTCCTGTTGATCCCCGGGCACGATATTTCCGGCGCCGACGGCCTGTGTTATTCTCGACCCACAGCCTTCCAGAAAGCCTGATAATAAATAATAGCCAGCATGGCTCCGGTCACAAGCAATATACTGATCATCGCCGGCGATGCCGACGGAAATCTCGGTGATCGGGCAATCCTCCATTCCATGGTGGAACAACTGCGTTCGCTGGCACCGGATATTCACATCAGTTGCCTCTCCTCCACACCCGAGACCTTGACCACCGGCTTGCGGGTCACCGCCATACGGCGTGGTATGGGCGGAATGTTGCAGCTGATTGGCGCCGCCTTGCGCGCAGATCTGGTTCTATGCGGCGGCGGCGGCCTTTTTCAGGACGATGACAGCCTGATAAAAATGCCGTACTGGGCAGCGCGCGTGCTTCTGGTGCGGGCATGCTGCCGGCGTATCATCGGCTATTCCCTGGGTGTCGGTCCCCTGTCGGCGATGACCAGCCGCTTGTGCGCACGAATTGCGTTCCGCTGCATGGAACGTGTGAGCACACGAGACCCCATCGCCCGGAATACCGCCACGGCACTCACCCCGAGGAATGTTGAACTGCTTCCGGATCCGGCGCTGGCACTGGCAGCGGCGCCACGGGACGAGGCCATGCGGCTGCTCGAACATCACGCCATCCCCCTGGACGGAAGACCCCTGGTCGGCGTCGCCGTCCGTCGCTGGTTTCCTCCTGCACCCCGCCTGATCCCGCACAGTCTCGCCTCCCGGATCAGACCCGGCAGCTCCTCGCCCCTCGACAGCTCGGAAAGGATGTGCGCCCTGCTTGCACGGACACTCGACCGCCTGGTCCAGCAACACGAGGCCCACATCGTCTTCCTTCCGACATACAATGTCGCGCACGAGGGAGACGACCAGCTGTGCGGCATGATCCAGAACAGGATGGAACGCCACTCGAGTTCCTTGCTCCGGATCCATGACCCCAGGCTGTACAAGGCTGTCAGCGGCGAGCTGGCCGTACTGCTCGGCGGCCGCATGCACCCCACCATCCTTGCAGCAGGGGCGGGAACCCCGATCGTCGGTCTGGCATACAATCCGAAATTCTCGGGCTTTTTCACGCTGCTCGGACTGGACGACCATGTAATGGACGTGGTCGACTTCGTGGAATCGGAGCGCCACGCCGAGCTGGCCGACATGGTGACCGACATGATGCGGAAAAAGCCCGATTTTACCCCGTATATGGCCGCCGCAAGACGATCGATGGACTCGTTCAATCGCGAAATCCTTGAGGCGGGCTGATTGGCCATGTCGTCGCTGATTGCTTCCTTCTGGTCGCTCAAACGCACACAGTGGGCCGACCGTGCCACCTTGCGCGAAATGCAGGATTCCAGGCTGAGGCGCCTGATTCAACGCGCCTACGATCACGTCGGCTACTATCGTAGACGTTTCGATTCCATCGGTCTCAAACCGCACCACATTCGTGGCGTATCCGATCTCGACAAGATACCGGTGACGACCAAGGCCGAATTGCAAGCTGCCCCACTGCGGGAGCGCATCAACGATGAGTACCCGCTGGACACATTGACGGCCGAGCGTACCAGTGGGTCCACGGGACAACCCTTCACGGCCTACTTCGACAGTCATTTCATCAATGTTCGAAATGCGCTCTTTCTCCGCGTTCTGCACAACGCCGGTTATCGCCCCGGACAGAAACTGATGCTTGTTACCGGGGAAAGAAAGACATCCCGACCCTGGATGCGATGGTATTACTCGTCCATCGAAAGTCCGGCCGAGCAGCTGGCGGAAGAATTCGCAAGATACCGGCCAAGCGTCCTCTATGGATGCATGACCCCCCTGCGCGAAATGGCCGCTTGCCTCGAAAGCCTGCACCATACGACCCACCGTCCATCGGTCGTGATATCCACCGCCGAGTCTCTCGACGCAGCGACGCGAAACCTCCTTGAGCGGGTTTTCGGTGCCCCCGTGTATGATATCTATGGATTGACCGAAATGGGGCTGGTCGCCTGGGAATGCCCGGCACACAACGGATATCATCTGTCCGAAGACACCACGATCGTGGAATTCATCCCGGATCCGAATCGAAATTCGAGCCGCCTCGTAATGACCAACCTCGAACTCGACTCCATGCCTCTCATTCGCTTCCAGACCGGAGACCTCGCCGTTCCGCTTGGGGACGATCGACCCTGCTCCTGCGGGCGCCATTCCCGGCGTATCGCCCGCGTGGACGGTCGCATGGTGGACTGCATCCGGACCAGCCGGGAACCCCTTGTGTCTCCGTATCGTCTCACGCTTGCGCTGGAAGGCGTCAATGGCCTCGATCGTTACCAGATCCTGCAGGAACGCGTCGATGAACTCATCGTCCGGATCGAGGAGACGGGCTCGGACAAACAGACCGTGGAAAATTCCGTTCGCAGCGCCCTGCAGAAGATCACCGGTCCACAGGCCCGCATCGAGGTCCGCTTCGAGGGGTCGCTTCAACCACCGGACGGGCGCAAGTTCCGCGTCGTCGAATGCCGCATCGACAGGACTTGAGTAAACACGTGATCAGCAACCTGCGAGACACGGTGCCGGTTTGTAAAGGAATTCTGCGAACGCCGATAATTCATCCATGAAGATATTGTGCATCAATCACGAATATCCTCCGGTCGGCGGTGGTGGCGCCACGGTCTGCGAAACACTCGCCGAGGCCATGGCGAAAAACGGGAACCAGGTAGACATCGTCACTTCCGGCATGGCCGACCTGCCGCCCCGCGAGGTTCGTAATGGTGTAACCATCTACCGCGTCCGCTGTGTTCGAAGAAAGCGTTATTACTCGACCACCCCGGAACTGCTAACCCAGATCCGGCCGGCCTACCGCAAGGCACTCGAGCTTCACCGGAAGAACCAATACGACATCAACCATACGCATTTCATTGTCCCTTCCGGAGTCACGTCCTACTTCCTGAAAAGAGCCACCGGCCTGCCCTACGTACTCACCGCCCATGGTTCGGACGTTCCCGGCTACAATCCGAATCGTTTCGAACTGGTCCATCGCCTCATCGGGCCGCTATGGCGCCGGATCATCGATAATTGCGATGCCTGCACCTCCCCTTCCCGATTCCTCAGGGAACTGCTCACCAGAAGCATCGATGTCGACGTCACTGTCATACCGAACAATTACGATCCTCCCTCGGGAACACAGCATCTGAGGAAGGATTGCATACTGGTTGCCTCACGACTGGTAGAACGAAAAGGCATACAGTTCCTGTTTGCCGCCCTCGATGCGGTCAAACCCGGATGGAAGGTCTGTATTGCCGGTGACGGTCCCTATCTGGACAGACTCCGGGAACTGGCGGCACGATCTCCGGTTCCGATTGAATTCCTCGGCTTCACGCCGCGCGAGACGCTCAAGGAACTCTATAGCTCCGCCAAGATATTCGTTTTTCCTTCGCTGAAGGAAAATTTTCCTATGGTCCTGCTCGAGGCCATGGCCGGTGGCTGCGCCGTGGTAACCTCCTTGGCGGATGGCTGTGGAGAGGTGGTCGGTGACGCAGCCATCCGGATACAGCCGCGAGACACGACGCAGTTCCGGGAAGTCCTGTCACGCCTCACGCACGACGAGTCCGAAATCGCGCGCTACCGGGAGCGAGGCATGGAACGAGTACAGCAATTTTCATCCAGCCACATCGCCGGGCTGTACGAGACCCTGTTTGCCGGCGTGGTGGCGGAGCAAAAGAACACACGAAGACCCTGAAACCAGGCCGATACTGCGTACAACTACGGGGAAAGAAGCCCCCTCTTGCGGGGGAATTGGTCGGGGCGAGAGGATTTGAACCTCCGACCACCTGCACCCCATGCAGGTGCGCTACCAGGCTGCGCTACGCCCCGTCGTGCTCAAAGAGCCGCCTATCATACAACAATGGACCGTCCCTGAAAATGCAGCGCGACAGAAAGAGCTAAGGCTGCATACCACTCGATGATCCGGCCTTGGGATCCGGCAATGGCGTTGTCAGCCACGGAAACACACGGAATGACACGGAAGTCATCACGCAAGGACATTTCCGTGTTCTTCCGTGTGTTTCCGTGGCTGATTCTGACGTGGCCCGATCTTCCGCCGGTCAGCGCTTGAGGATCTGCAGCAGTTCTTCCAGCTCGATGCGCATCTGGTGGACGATCTGCTGGCGCTGGCTGACGTCCTCGCGGGCTTCCTCGCCCGACAGGCGCTGGCGCGCGCCGCCGATGGTGAAGCCCTGTTCGTACAGCAGGCTGCGGATCTGACGGATCATGATCACGTCGTGGCGCTGGTAGTAGCGCCGGTTGCCGCGCCGCTTGACGGGCTTGAGTTGCGGGAATTCCTGTTCCCAGTAGCGCAGCACGTGCGGCTTCACGCCGCACAGCTCGGACACCTCACCGATGGTGAAGTAGCGTTTACCGGGAATTGCGGGTAGTTCGTTGTTATTGCTGGCTTCCAGCATAGGCCTCTACGCGTGCTTTGAGTTTCTGTCCAGGGCGGAAGGTAACCACGCGGCGGGCGGAAATGGGAATTTCCTCGCCGGTCTTGGGGTTACGTCCCGGTCGTTGGTTCTTGTCGCGCAGATCGAAATTGCCGAACCCGGACAACTTGACCTGCTTGCCGTTCTCGAGCGCCTGGCGGATCTCCTCGAAGAACATCTCGACGAGTTCCTTGGCTTCGCGTTTGTTGAGTCCCAGATCTTCGAACAACTTCTCTGCCATGTCGGCCTTGGTCAGCGCCATGGTTTCACTCTCTCAATGTTGCCCCGAATCGTTGTTCCAGTTGAGCGGTAATCGCGCTGATCACCCCTTCAACGTCCTCGTCAGTAAGTGTGCGCGAAGAATCCTGTAGAATCAAGCCAAAAGCGATGCTTTTTCGCCCCGATTCTACCCCTTCGCCCTGGTACACATCGAACACCAGCAGATCCTTGAGCAAGGGTCCGGCCTGTTGCCGGATCGCCTCAGCCAGGACACCCGCCGGCGTCTGTGCGTCCACCACTATGGCTAGGTCGCGGCGGATCGAGGGAAATCTTGAGAGTTTTTCGAACCTTGGCACCCTGCCTTTGAGCAGTATATCGAGTTCGAGTTCGAACAGGCAGGTATTTCTCGGGATTTCGAGTTTCTGCGCCAGCTGCGGGTGGATGCAGCCGAGCCAGCCGACCGGACGCCCGTCGACCCGAACGACCGCGCTCTGGCCCGGGTGCAGGGCCGCGTGGCGGGCGGCTTCGAAGCCGGCCTCGACACCGGCCTGGTCGAGCAGCGCCTCGACGTCGCCCTTCAGGTCATAGAAGTCGGACGCCTCCCGCGGCATGCCCCACTGCTCCGGCCAGCGATCGCCCACCAACACGCCTGCGATGTACATATCCTGTTTTATTTCATTGTCTTGTGAAATAAACTTGAGACCGTACTCAAATAGCCGAACGCGGCTCTGCTGGCGCGCCAGATTGTGCTTCAGCGCCCCCAGCAGACCGGCCCACAGGCTGGTGCGCATCACCCCCATCTCCGAGGAAATCGGGTTGGCCAGCGGCACCGGTTCGAGATCGGGTTCCAGCAGCCCGAGCAGCTCGCGGTCGACGAAGCTGTAGCTGATGGCCTCCTGGTAACCGCGATCGACCAGCAGGGTCTGGATCCGCTCCAGCGGCGTGGCCGCCTCCGGCAGCGGCTGCATGCGCAGTTCACCGCGCAGGGTCGTGGTCGGCAGCCGGTTGTAGCCGAATACCCGCCCCACTTCCTCGATCAGGTCGGCTTCCAGCGCCAGGTCGAAACGCCAGGGCGGCGGCATCGCCTCCCAGTCCTCGCCTTCGATCTCCACCGCCAGGCCGAGGCGCAGCAGGATGTCCTGCACCTGTTCGTGCGAAGGCACGAAGCCCAGCAGGCGTTCGATGCGCGCGCGGCGCAGCGGGATGGGCTGTCGTTGTGGCAGGTGGGATTCCGCTTCGGCGCCGATCACCGGACCGGCCTGGCCGCCGACCAGTTCCAGCAGCAGGGCCGTGGCACGTTCCATGGCGCGCCGCTGCAGATCGGGGCTGACGCCGCGCTCGAAGCGGTGGGAGGAATCGGTACTGAGCCCGTAACTGCGGGCGCGCCCGGCAATGTGCTCCGGCGTGAAGAAGGCCACCTCGAGGAACAGGCTGTCGGTCGCTTCGGAGATGCCGGAATCGATGCCCCCCATGATCCCGGCCAGCGCCAGCGGACGCGCCCGGTCGCAGATCAGCAGGGTGTCCTCATCGAGCTCCACTTCACGCTCGTCGAGCAGCGTCAGCTTCTCGCCCTTGTTCGCCCGGCGCACCACCACGGCATCGGAGATCTGCGCCAGGTCGAAGGCGTGCATGGGCTGGCCCAGTTCCAGCATCACGTAGTTGGTGACGTCGA
>DROT01000098.1 GCA_011321775.1 Gammaproteobacteria bacterium
GTCGCGCACCAGCAGCCGGTTGCCGATCAGCCCGGCCTCCGGCTCGCCCCAGAAGCTGCCGCCGATGGCGGCACCCGCCGGCAGCCGTTCGCACACCATGCCCCAGGCACCCAGCACCTCCTGCAGGGGTGCGAGACCGATGTCTCCCACGACCAGGACCGGAAGATCCGTTGATGGCTGTGCGCTCATGGCCGGCATTCTGCCATTCCCCCGGTGGCTTGCAAATCGGTGGCGACGCCGTACCCTGAGCCGATGCAGCTGCAATTCACCAAGATGCAGGGGCTGGGCAACGACTTCGTGGTGATCGATGCCGTGCGCCAGCCGGTCGAGCTGACACCCGAACAGATCCGCCACCTGGCCAACCGCCGCTTCGGGATCGGCTGCGACCAGGTATTGCTGGTGGAACCAAGCCCGCGGGAAGACGCCGACTTCGGTTACCGCATTTTCAACGCCGATGGCGGCGAGGTCGAACAGTGCGGCAATGGCGCACGCTGCTTCGCCCGCTTCGTGCGCGCCAAGGGGCTGAGCGACAAGGACCGTATCCGCGTGGTGACGGCCGCCGGCCTCATCGAGCTGCGCATCGAGGAGGACGATCGCGTGACCGTCGACATGGGGGTGCCGCGTCTGGAACCGGCCGATATCCCCTTCGAGGCCCCGCAACGCGCACCGCTCCATGCGCTGTCGGTCGCCGGCGAGACCGTGGAGCTCGGCGTGGTCTCCATGGGCAACCCGCACGCGGTGCTGCAGGTGCCCCACGTCGACTCTGCGCCGGTGGAACGACTGGGGCCGCTGATCGAGCGCCATCCGCGTTTTCCGCGTCGCGTCAACGTCGGTTTCATGGAGATCGTCGATCGCCGTCACATCCGCCTGCGCGTCTACGAACGCGGCAGCGGCGAGACCCTGGCCTGCGGCAGCGGCGCCTGCGCCGCGGTCGTCAGCGGCCGCATCCGCGCGCTGCTGGACGAGACCGTGGACGTGGAACTGCGGGGCGGCCATCTTGTGGTAAGCTGGGGCGGAGAAGGCAAGCCGGTACTCATGACCGGGCCCGCCAGTTTCGTTTTCGAGGGCAAGATCGAACTATGACGACCCAGAGCAGCGCCGAACCCCGGCTCCCCGAAGCCGACGCCGGGCAGGTAGTGGAATTCCTGCAGCAGCACCCCGATTTCCTCGACCAGCACCCGGAACTGCTGGCCGAACTGCGGCTGTCGCACGGCTCCGGTTCCGCGGTATCACTCATCGAGCGCCAGGTGCAGGTACTGCGCGCACGCAACGAGGAACTGCGGGGCAAGCTGAGGGAACTGGTCGAGGTCGCGCGTGACAACGACCGCCTCAACGAGCGCATGCACCGTCTCACGCTGGGGCTGTTGCGGACCTCGACACTCGCGGAGCTGACCAGCCGGCTGCGCCAGCACCTGCTCGATGACTTCCAGGCCGACGCCGTGGCATTGCGACTGCCGGGTCCGGACGAACAGCAGCAGGGCGGGGACACCACCATGAGTGCGCTGTTTCCGTTCGCGTTCGAGGAGAGCCAGCCCCAGTGCGGGCGACTGCGGCAGGAACAGCTGGAATTCCTGTTCGCCGAACAGGCGGACAGCATCGAGTCCGCCGCCGTCGTTCCGCTGGGCGAAAAGGCGCAGCAGGGCCTGCTGGCCATCGGCAGCCGCGAACTGAGCCGCTTCAACCCCTGCATGGGCACCCTGTTCCTCAGCAACCTGGGCGAGCTGCTGGCCGCCCTGCTGCCGCAGCGAGCAGCCGGCTGACATACCGTGGACGGCGGGGACAGGGCACGCCCGGAAGAGTTCCTGCGCCACCTGGCCGAAGAACGCCGGCTCTCGCCCCGCACCCTGTCGGCCTATCGCCGCGATCTGGCCGCAGTGAGCACCTTCTGCGAACGGCAGGGCATCGAGTCCTGGTCCTCGCTGCGCCCGGAGCAGGTCCGCCTGTTCGCCAGCCAGCTGCACCGCCAGGGCCTGGGCGGTCGCAGTATCCAGCGGACGCTTTCGGCGCTGCGCAGCTTCTGCCGCTACCTGGTCCGAGAGGGACGACTGCAAGCCAACCCGGCGCAGGATGTGCGCGCGCCGCGCAGCACCCGAAAACTTCCCCACAGCCTGGACGTGGATCGCCTGCAGCGCCTGCTGGACGCGCCTCCCGGCGACTGGCTGGCCCAGCGTGACCTGGCGATGATGGAACTGATGTATTCCTCGGGGCTGCGCCTGGCGGAACTGGTGGCGCTCGACCTGGGGCACGTCGATCTGCAGCAGCGCCAGGTGCGCGTCCTCGGCAAGGGCCGCAAGACACGCGTGGTGCCGCTGGGCCGCAAGGCGTGCCAGGTGCTCGGCGCCTGGTTGCAGGAACGTCGCCAGCATTGCGACAAGGAAGAAGCGGCGCTGTTCATCAACCGCTCCGGCACCCGACTCGCCGCCCGCAGCGTCCAGCAGCGGCTCAAGCAGTGGGCGCTCAAGCAGGGGCTCGGCGGGCACCTGCATCCGCATGCCCTGCGCCATTCCTGCGCCACCCACCTGCTCGAATCCAGCGGCGACCTGCGGGCGGTCCAGGAGCTGCTGGGGCACGCCAACCTCTCCACCACCCAGGTCTATACCCACCTCGACTTCCAGCACCTGGCCCAGGTCTACGATACGGCGCACCCGCGCGCGCGCAGGAAGCGTCGCTAACCCCTGTATTGCACGAAGGCGGCACGGCAATCTGACCTTGAGCGGCAATACA
>DROT01000099.1 GCA_011321775.1 Gammaproteobacteria bacterium
CGCTCTTCCCTTTTCGTCCTTTTCGCCCTGCTATCGGGCTGTGGCGGCAGCAAGCAGAATACGGCCGACACCACGGCACCAACCGTATCGGTACCGGCCGACATCACGGTGGAAGCCAGTGTGCCGAATGGCGCCCCGGCTACGGATCCGGCCATTGCGGCATTTCTGTCCGGCGCCAGCGGCGATGATGCCGGCGGTATTGCCAGCGAGGCGAACGATGCCCCGGCACTGTTTCCGCTGGGCACAACGGTCGTAAACTTCTCGTTTACCGATAACGCGGGCAATACGGGCACCGGCTCGGCCTCCGTCACCGTTGAGGACACGACCCCGCCGGTGATCCAGCTGAACGGACCCAGTCCTTTCATCGTGAGCCTGGGAACCGCCTTCACCGATCCAGTCACGGCGACCGATATCGCGGACGACAATCTGACGATCGATATTACCGGCACGGTCGATATCGATGTTGCCGGCAGCTATACCCTGACCTATAACGTCACCGATGCCAGTGGCAACGCGGCGACAACAATGATCCGCGAGGTCATTGTCAATACGCCACCGACAGCACGGAAGGCCTTGACTTCCGTGGACACCACCACAAACGGCATCGAGATCCCCGCGACCGGCAACAGCCTCGATCTTTCCGCTTCCGACGACTTCACCCTGGCCATGTGGGTCAAGCCCTCCACCCTGACCGATGGCATGGTGTTCTATTCGCAGGAGACCGCCGCGGTGGGGAGCCATCGCTTCCTGTTGAGCGGTTCGGCGACGGGCGGAATTCGTTTCAGCAGCGACAAGTTCGGCAGTGGCCTGGATACCTTCACCTCGACGGATGTACTGGCGGTCGGGCAGTGGAGTTTCATTGCCGTCACGCGCACCGGGAATACGGTCCGGCTGTATCACAACGGGATTCTGGTCGGTCAGGGTACGCAAATCACCTCCGCGGGCGCCACGACCGGCACCGGCGCACACTATATCGGCAAGTTCGGTGACAACCCCGACCCTGCTGCCGATGCCGAGATCAGTCATGTTTCGGTCTGGAACTCGGCGCTGAGCAGCAGCCGGATCATGGCCCTGATGCCCCAGTACCTGCAGGGCACGGAAACCGGCCTGATCGCCTACTGGCCCCTGGACGAAGGAACCGGCACGACGGCCAGCGATCTCGTAGGCAACAATCCGGGCAACCTGCTGACAGGCGCCAACTGGACGGCTCCCGATTCACCCATCAACAGGATCGTCACCGCGCCCGGCAGCAATGCGGTCATCACGCTGGCGGGCTCGGATGCGGATCCGGGTGTGCTGGCTCTCCATATCGCGAGTTTGCCAACCAACGGCAGTCTGTTTCAGTCCGATGGCACCACGCCCGTCGCGGCAGGCGATACGGTCAGCGATTCGTCGAATCTGCCCACCCCGTCGGGTACGGCCATTACGGGCAGAGTGGTGTACCGCTCCGCAACCGGCGGCAACGACCGATTCACCTTTGTCGCACACGATCTCGATGCCGCGGGTGTAGACTCATCCCCCGTAACGGTCGACATCAGTGACAGCACCCCGCCGGTCGCGGCCGCGGGTACAGCCTTGCAGTTTACCAGCGCGAAAAACGATGTCGTGGTGGTGCCGGACAGCGCATCGCTGGATGACGCCGTCGACAATGTCAGCGTTGAGCTGTGGTTCAAGGCGACGACGAATGACAGCAACGGTGGAACCACCCTGCTGGAAAAGGGAGGCCCCTTCCACACCTACCCCTATACCCTGCGGCTTACCGCAACGAATGGAATCGGCACCATCACCTTTGCCACATTCGA
>DROT01000100.1 GCA_011321775.1 Gammaproteobacteria bacterium
CTTCCCTCAGACGACCGCTTGTTTCCTTGAAATGGGCCCACTTTTCAGGGCCGGCCTGAACTCGCTGCGCTCAGACAACGGCCGGCTTTTTCCTGAAAAGTGGGCCCATTTCAAGGCGCGGTCGATTCGGTCAGAGGCATCCCCCACCCGCGCCGAGCTGAATCGTTAGGAACAGACTTCCCCTTTTTCCCTTCAAAGGCTCGGGATCACCCGTCAGTGCGTACGCACCGGTTTGCCTTTTGCAGCCGGCTTGGCCTTGGCCTTGCCTTTCCCGCTCTTCGCGGGTGCCTCCTCGGTGACCGGAACCGGCGGATGCTGCAGCGCGACCTCCAGCACCTCGTCGATCCACTTGACCGGTCGAATGTCCAGCTTGTCCTTGACATTCTTCGGGATTTCCGCGAGATCCTTGGCATTGTCCTCGGGGATCAGCACCGTCGTGATACCGCCCCGGTGGGCCGCCAGCAGTTTCTCCTTGAGACCACCGATGGGCAACACTTCCCCGCGCAGCGTGATCTCGCCGGTCATGGCCACGTCGGCACGTACCGGGATGCGGGTCAGCGCCGAGACCAGGGCGGTACACATCCCCACGCCCGCGCTGGGTCCGTCCTTGGGCGTCGCACCTTCCGGCACGTGCACGTGGATGTCGTACTTCTGGTAGAAGTCCTCCTCGATCCCCAGGGCATCCGCCCGGCTGCGCACCACGGTGGTCGCCGCCTGGATGGATTCCTGCATCACGTCACCCAGCTGGCCGGTATGGATCAGGCGCCCCTTGCCGGGAACGATCGCAGACTCGATGGTCAGCAGCTCGCCGCCCACCTCGGTCCAGGCCAGGCCGGTGACCTGCCCGATCTGGTCGTGTTCCTCGGCGAGCCCGTAGCGGAAACGTTTCACGCCGAGATACTTCTCCAGGTTTCGCGGCGTCACGTGGATATTGCCGCCCTTCTTCTCCAGCAGCAGTTCCTTGACGACCTTGCGACAGATCTTGGCGATTTCGCGCTCCAGGTTACGCACACCCGCCTCGCGGGTATAGAAACGCACCACGTCCCGGATCGCGTTCTCGCTGACCACCAACTCACCATCCTTGAGGCCATTGCTCTTGATCTGCTTGGGCAGCAGGTAGCGCGTGGCGATGTTGATCTTCTCGTCCTCGGTGTAACCCGGGATACGGATCACCTCCATGCGGTCGAGCAGCGGGCCGGGAATGTTGAGCGAATTCGCCGTGGCGACGAACATCACATCCGAGAGATCGAACTCGACCTCGAGGTAGTGATCCCCGAAGGTACTGTTCTGTTCCGGGTCCAGCACCTCGAGCAGGGCCGAGGAAGGATCGCCGCGGAAGTCCATCGACATCTTGTCGATCTCGTCGAGCAGGAACAGGGGATTGCGTACCCCCACCTTGGACAGGTTCTGGATGATCTTGCCCGGCAGCGAGCCGATGTAGGTGCGGCGGTGACCGCGGATCTCCGCTTCGTCACGCACGCCGCCCAGCGACATGCGCGTGAACTTGCGGTTGGTGGCGCGCGCGATGGAGCGCCCCAGCGAGGTCTTGCCGACGCCCGGAGGCCCGACCAGACACAGGATTGGTCCTTTCAGCTTGCGCACCCGCTGCTGCACCGCCAGGTACTCGAGGATACGTTCCTTGACCTTGTCGAGACCATAGTGATCCTCGTCGAGCACCGTCTCGGCACGCGCCAGATCGTGACGGATCTTGCTGCGCTTCTTCCACGGCACGCTCACCAGCCAGTCGATATAGTTGCGCACCACCGTCGCTTCCGCCGACATCGGCGACATCATCTTGAGCTTATTCAGTTCCGCGGTGGCCTTCTCCTTGGCCTCCTTGCTCATGCCCGCCTTCTGGATCTTCTCCTCCAGCTCGTCGGTCTCATTGGGCACGTCTTCCATGTCACCCAGTTCCTTCTGGATGGCCTTCATCTGTTCGTTCAGATAGTACTCGCGCTGGCTCTTCTCCATCTGCTGTTTGACGCGGCCGCGAATGCGCTTCTCGATCTGCAGGACGTCGATCTCGCCCTCGATCATCCCCATGAGATGCTCGAGCCGTTCGCGCACGTCCTCGATCTCGAGGATGCGCTGTTTCTCGTCCAGCTTGAGCGCCATGTGGGCGGCAATGGTATCGGCCAGGCGACCGGGTTCGTCGATCCCCGACAGCGAAGTCAGGATCTCCGGCGGCACCTTCTTGTTCAGCTTCACGTACTGGTCGAACAGTGTCAGCAGCGAACGCATCAGCACGTCGACCTCGCGTTCACCGGCCTGTTCACCGGCACCCCTCGGCTCGACGCGGGCCGAGAAGAATTCGTCGGTGGTCTCGAAACTGGAGATGGACGCACGCTCCGCACCCTCGACCAGCACCTTGACGGTGCCGTCGGGGAGCTTCAGCAACTGGAGTATGGTCGACAGGGTGCCGATCTCGTGAATGTCTTCGACCTGGGGATCATCGACTTCGGCACTCTTCTGCGCGACCAGCAGGATTCTCTTGTCATCGTCCATCGCGGCTTCCAGCGCGCGAATGGACTTCTCGCGTCCCACGAACAGCGGGATGACCATGTGCGGGTACACGACCACGTCGCGCAACGGCAGTACCGGCACGACCACGGTCGGGTTGTTGCTTGCTTCAGCGATCGTTTCGCTATGCTCCATCGGAGAGTACCTCGTATCCTGTTTTAATCGGGGAGCCCCCGTACTTCACAAAAAATGGCTCCCGAAAAAGCTCCCGGGGCAGCGCTGGAACCAGTGGACGTTTCCGCAGTCCTGTCGTACGAAGACTCACCGATCCGGCTACCGTACATGGGGGCAACCATAAGACATTTCAATGACGGTTTTTATCCCCACCGGGTAATCTGCAATAACCGAGCCAGTATCGGGCAACCGGCACACATTCGACCGTTCAGGAGGGGATTCCCGGAAATTCAGGGGCTTCCGGATATACGGACGTCCACCGGCAGATCCCGGGGACGGAATCGGACGGAAACAGACGACGTCAGTCCGACGCCGCACGCTGTTCCGGTTCGGAATCGTACAGCAGGTAGGGCTCGGACTCGCCGTCGATGGCACGCTCGTCCACGACCACCTTCTGGACGTTGTCCAGCGAAGGCAACTCGTACATGGTATCCAGCAGCACGTGCTCCATGATGGTACGCAGGCCGCGGGCACCCGTCTTGCGCGCCATGGCCTTGCGTGCGATCGCCCGCAGGGCATCCTCGCGGAACTCGATCTCCGCCCCTTCCATCTCGAACAGGCGCGCATACTGCTTGGTGAGCGCATTCTTCGGCTCCGTGAGAATGGACACCAGGGCGTCCTCGTCCAGTTCCTCCAGGGTCGCGACCACCGGCAGGCGGCCGACGAACTCGGGAATCAGGCCGAAGCGGATCAGATCCTCGGGCTCCACGTCGTAGAGTATCTCGCCGACGTTGATATCCTCGTCCTTGGTCTTCACTTCGGCCGAGAACCCGATCCCGCCCTTCTCGGAGCGGCTCTTGATGATCTTCTCCAGGCCGGCGAAGGCACCACCGACGATGAACAGGATGTTGGAAGTGTCCACCTGCAGGAACTCCTGCTGCGGATGCTTGCGGCCACCCTGCGGCGGCACCGAGGCCACCGTGCCCTCGATCAGCTTCAGCAGCGCCTGCTGCACGCCCTCGCCCGAGACATCGCGGGTAATGGAGGGGTTGTCCGACTTGCGCGAGATCTTGTCGATCTCGTCGATGTAGACGATACCGGTCTGCGCCTTGTCGACGTCATAGGCGCACTTCTGCAGCAGCTTCTGGATGATGTTCTCGACGTCCTCGCCCACATAGCCGGCCTCCGTGAGCGTGGTGGCATCGGCGATGGTGAAGGGCACATTGAGCAGGCGCGCCAGCGTCTCCGCCAGCAGGGTCTTGCCGGAACCGGTCGGGCCGATCAGCAGGATGTTGCTCTTGGACAGCTCGACCTCGTCCTTCTTGTTGCCGGCATCGAGGCGCTTGTAGTGGTTGTAGACCGCAACCGACAGCACCTTCTTGGCGCGTTTCTGACCAATGACGTATTCGTTGAGGACCTCGTTGATCTCCTGCGGGGTGGGCAGCTTGCTGCCGCCGCTGGCGGTCTTCTCCTGCATCTCCTCGCGGATGATGTCGTTGCACAGCTCGACACACTCGTCGCAGATGAACACCGAGGGACCGGCGATCAGCTTGCGCACTTCGTGCTGGCTCTTGCCGCAGAAGGAGCAGTACAGCAGTTTTCCGTCGTCGCCCTTACTGTTACGTTCGTTACTCACAATCGATGTCCCCGACTCGCAATTCCCTTACCCTGTTATAAACGGCAGGTTCATGAACGTCTGAACAGCCAGACTGCCGCGAAAACCGCCTGTCCCTATTCAACACCCAGAACCCCGGCGTGACAAGTGTTTCCCGCCGCAATCTGCGGTTTTTACAGGCGCTTATTCGTCAACGCCCTTGCGCGACACCAGAATTTCGTCGACCAGACCGTAGTCCCTGGCCTCTTCCGCACCGAGGAAATTGTCGCGGTCGGTATCCGCCTCGATCTGCTCCAGGGGCTTGCCCGTGTGTTTGGCGAGAATCCGGTTCAGGCGCTCGCGCACCAGCAGGATCTCCTTGGCATGGATATCGATGTCCGTGGCCTGTCCCTGGAAGCCGCCCAGCGGCTGATGGATCATCATGCGCGAATGCGGCAGGCAGTAGCGCTTGCCCGCGGCCCCGCCCGCCAGCAGCACGGCGCCCATGCTGGCGGCCTGACCGATGCACATGGTGCTCACATCGGCGCGGATGAACTGCATGGTATCGTAGATGGCGAGGCCGGCGCTCACCGAACCACCCGGCGAGTTCACATAGAGGTGGATGTCCTTGTCGGGGTTCTCCGATTCGAGGAAAAGCAGCTGCGCGACCACCACGTTGGCCATGTAGTCCTCGACCGGGCCGATGGCAAACACCACCCGCTCCTTGAGCAGCCGGGAATAAATGTCATAGGCACGTTCGCCGCGAGCGGTCTGCTCGATGACCATGGGAACCAGGTTGAGGGCCTGGATATCCGTTGCGCCCGATTTAACACTAGTATCAGTCATATATATCCTTTACTTGCTACCGAACGGATGACTCAGGCTTGCATCAGTTCTTCGAAAGCCATTGGCACCTCGGTGACCTTAGCCTGATCCACCACCCACTCCACGACAGTCTCCTCTCTCACGACGGTCTGAATTCCTGACAGCATTTCCTGGTTGCTGTAATACCACTGAATGACGTCTTCGGGTTTTTCATACGACTGGGCAATATTCTCGATAATCTCGCGAACCCGGTCGGGATCGACCTGCAACTGGTTCTGCTGGATGATCTCGGCAATCAACAGGGCCAGCGCCACACGCCTGCGTGCCTCCTCTTCATAGCGACCACGATCTGCCTCTGCATCGGCATCACCTTCCGCTTTCTTGATGAGGGCTTCAACCTCGCTGTCTATAAGGGAGGCGGGCACTTCAACGTCTGCCTTGTCCAGCAGCGCATCGAAAACCTGCTGTTTCACCTTCGTCTTGATGGCAGCCTCGAGTTCCCGCTCCATGTTGCGCCGCACCTCTTCGCGCAGTTGCGCCAGACCACCCTCGACGACACCAAAGACACGCGCAAACTCATCATCGAGTTCGGGAAGTTCCGGCTCGGCAACGGCGTGAACCTTCACGTCGAAGCTGGCGGTCTTTCCAGCCACCTCCTTCGACGCATAGTCATCGGGAAACGTCACCTCGATGGTCCTGCTGTCTCCGGCACTGACACCGATCAGCTGTTCCTCGAAACCGGGAATCATGCCGCCGCTGCCGATCTCCACGGGGACGTTCCTCGCCGTGTTGCCGCTGAACGGCTTGCCATCGATGGTACCCTCGAAATCGATCTCCACACGATCCCCTTCCTGGGCAGGCCGGTCGACTTTCGTCCATGTCACGCGCTGTTTGCGGAGCTTCTCCAGCATGTTGTCGACTTCCGCCTCACCAATCTCGGCAACCGGTCGCTCGATATCGACGTCTCCCAGTTCCGGCACCTCCACTTCGGGATACACATCGAAAGTCGCCACGTACTCGAGCGACTCCCCGGGCTGGTTACGGGTCTGCTCGATGTGGGGCTCACCGATGGGTGTCAGATTCTCCTGTTGCAGCGCCTGCTGGTAGGTGGATGCCGTCAGTTCGTCGGTAACATCCTGCCATACCTGCTTTTCATAGCGTTTTCTCACCACGCTCATCGGCACCTTGCCGGGCCGGAATCCGTCCAGTCGCACCGTATGGGCCAACTGTTGCAGCTTTCCCTGAACCTGCGCCTCGATTTCTTCCGCCGGCACTTCAACAGTCATCCGACGCCCCGTTCCGCCGGTGTTTTCAACAGAGACTTGCATGTATTTTTCCTCGAACTGACTTCAACTGGTTCAAAAACCCGCTGCTCCGGCAGAAACCGGATACGGGACTGTTTGTATTTGCTTTTTTGGTGCGAAAGGAGAGACTCGAACTCTCACGGGTTCCCCCACTGGAACCTAAATCCAGCGCGTCTACCAATTCCGCCACTTTCGCGACACCCCGCTGAGCGGATATTCGCGGTCGTCACACCGACAACTCATTATACGGATTTGGAAAATCGAGCATAACCACAAATAGGGTGCGGAAATTAAAAGGCCCGCGTCAGGCGCGGGCCGGGATGTTGGTGGGCCGTGAAGGACTCGAACCTTCGACCAAGAGATTAAGAGTCTCCTGCTCTACCAACTGAGCTAACGGCCCCGAACTGCGAATGATAGCCTATTATTAACCCGGCAACCTACTATGTCGGGTTAATACCTGTGGGGCGAGCGACCGGGATCGAACCGGCGACCACCGGAGCCACAATCCGGTGCTCTACCAACTGAGCTACGCCCGCCATCGAACTCCTGAGGTGCCAGCGAACCCGACGGAAGGAAATCCGCCCTCACTCACCCCTTGCACCTGGAATCCCGCGCCATTACGGCCATTCGGTTCCAGGTCATCGTGTCATTGGCGCCCCGGAGAGGATTTGAACCCCTGACCCACGGCTTAGAAGGCCGTTGCTCTATCCAACTGAGCTACCGGGGCCAAACTCCGCCCTGCCCGGTCGGCGCCACTCCATTGGTCGGGGCAGAGAGATTCGAACTCCCGACATCCTGCTCCCAAAGCAGGCGCGCTACCAGACTGCGCTATGCCCCGCATCCGCTCGCCAGTCGGGACTGCGCGAGCAGATCGGGCCGGCGATGATACGGCCATGCCGAACCACCGTCAACGACCGAAGCGCGTCAGTATACCAGAAAATCCGCCGAACCATTCGGCTCCGTGAGCGTGGGGGATGCCTCTGACCGAATCGACCGCGCCTTGAAATGGGCCAGCTTTTCAGGAAAAAGCCGGCCGTTGTCTGAGCGCAGCGAGTTTAGGCCGGCCCTGAAAAGCTGGCCCATTTCAAGGGAACAAGCGGTCGTCTGAGGGAAGAGGCATCCCCCACGCTCACGGAGCCGAATGGTTCCAATCCCGCCGTGCTTGTTCGTGTTCCGGGCGCGTGCGAAAATCCACGCCCCGTTCCGGTCGAGACAGCCAGGCAAGCCATGAGTGCCCGCATCATCGATGGCAAGGCCATCGCCGCCAACATCCGTCAGCAGGTCAAGCAGGAGATCGACCGGCGACTCGAGGCGGGCCATCGCCGTCCCGGCCTGGCCGTGATCCTGGTCGGCGAGGACCCGGCATCGGAGATCTATGTGCGCAACAAGCGCCGCGCCTGCGAGGAAGCGGGCCTGGTGTCGCGCTCCTGGGACCTGCCCGACAGCACCTCGCAGGAACAGCTGATCGAGCTCATCGACAGCCTCAACGCGGACAGCACCATCGACGGCATCCTGGTGCAGCTGCCACTGCCGCCGCACATCGACGCCGAGACCATCATCGAGCGCATCCATCCGGACAAGGACGTCGACGGTTTCCACCCCTACAACGTCGGCTGCCTGGCCCTGCGCATACCGCAGATGCGTCCATGCACGCCGCGCGGCATCATCACCCTGCTCGACAGCACCGACGAGACCTACCACGGCCGCGAGGCGGTCGTGATCGGGGCGTCCAACCACGTCGGCCGCCCCATGGTGCTGGAACTGCTGCTGGCCGGTGCCACCGTCACCTGCTGCCATCGCTTCACGCAGGATCTAGAGTCCCACGTGCGGCGCGCGGAGATTCTGGTGGTCGCTGCCGGCAAGCCCGGTCTGGTACCGGGTGAATGGATCCGGCCGGGGGCGACGGTCATCGATGTGGGCATTCATCGAACCGACAAGGGCCTCATCGGCGATGTCGGTTTCGAGGCGGCCCGGGAGCGCGCCGCCTGGATCACCCCGGTGCCCGGCGGCGTCGGTCCCATGACGGTCGCCACCCTGCTGCAGAACACCCTGTACGCGGCGCAGTCGCTGCACGACCCAGCGGGCTGAACACCTCAGGCGCGGCGCCAGCGCGTACCGCCGGGACTGTCCTCCAGCACGATCCCCAGTCCCTCGAGCTGCTCGCGGATGCGGTCGGCCTCGGCCCAGTCCCTGTCGGCCCGCGCCTGGTCGCGACGCGCCACCAGCCGGTCGATCTCGGCGTCGTCCGGGCCCTCCTCGCCGGCACCGTGCGGTCCGCGCAGGTAAGCCTCCGGATCGGCCTGCAACAGACCGAGGCGCCCCCCCAGCTGCTTCAGGGTGGCCGCCAGCCGGCAGACCTCGGCCGACCCCGATTCCCGCGCCCGGTTGATGGCGCGCACCAGTTCGAACAGCACCGCCAGTGCCTCGGGCGTGTTGAAGTCGTCGTTCATGGCGGCTTCGAAACGACGCACGTATTCCTGATCCGCTTCCACGCTGCCGGCGTCCACCGCGCCACTGTCGCGCAGCGCGGTGTACAGGCGTTGCAACGCCGCGCGCGCCTTGTCGAGGTTGTCGTCGCTGTAGTTCAGCGGGCTGCGATAGTGACTGGCAAGAATGAAGTAGCGCACCTCCTCCGGCTGGTAGCGCTCTAGGATCTCGCGCACGGTAAAGAAATTGCCCAGCGACTTGGACATCTTCTCTTCGTCCACCTGCACGAAGCCGTTGTGTATCCAGTAGTTGACGAAATGCTCGCCGGTGGCGGCCTCGGACTGGGCGATCTCGTTCTCGTGGTGCGGGAACTTGAGGTCCATGCCACCGCCGTGGATGTCGAAATGGGCGCCGAGACACTCGGTGGACATGGCCGAGCACTCGATGTGCCAGCCGGGCCGTCCCTCCCCCCAGGGCGAGGGCCAGGCGGGTTCTCCGGGCTTGGCCGACTTCCACAGCACGAAGTCCAGCGGGTCACGCTTGGCTTCGTCGACCTCGACGCGCGCTCCGGAACGCAGGTCCTCCAGCTGTTTCCCCGACAGCTGACCGTAGTGCTCGAAATGACTCACCGAGTAGTAGATGTCACCGTTGTCGGCCTGGTAGGCATAGCCCTTGTCCAGCAGCGCCTGGATCATGTGGATGATATCGCTCATCGATTCCGTGGCACGCGGTTCGAAGTCCGGTCGCAATACACCCAGGGCGTCGGCATCCTCGTGCATCGCCTCGATGTAACGCGCGGTGAGCCGCTGGATGCTCTCCCCGCGCTTCAGCGCACGGTCGATGATCTTGTCGTCGACGTCGGTAATGTTGCGCACGTAGGTGACGTCATAGCCAAGACTGCGCAGGTGACGCACGATGACGTCGAACACCACCAGTACCCGCGCGTGGCCCAGGTGACAGTAGTCGTAGACCGTCATGCCGCAGACGTACATGCGCACCTTGCCGGGCTCGATGGGGACGAATTCTTCCTTGCGGCGGGTGAGGCTGTTGTAGACCTTGAGCATGTATCCTGACTCCATCGGCGCGACGGCCGGGACCTGCGACAAGCACCGCCCCTGCACCGCCATCTGCGAGGTCGCGCATGTTAGCAAAAATTGGTAGCCGACGCGGAAACCGCTATCATGGCCGTACACCCCCGACCAGGAGACCCGTTATCGTGACCGTTCGCATGCAGACCAGCAAGGGCACCATCGTCCTCGAGCTGGACGCCGACAAGGCGCCCGAAACCGTGGCCAACTTTCTCGAATATGCGCGTTCGGGATTCTATGACGGCACCATCTTCCACCGCGTCATCCCCGGCTTCATGGTCCAGGGCGGCGGTTTCGAGCCCGGCATGTCGCAGAAGGCGACCCGCGAACCGATCAGGAACGAGGCCGACAACGGCCTCAGGAACGAGACCGGCACCATCGCCATGGCGCGCACCTCCGACCCCCACTCGGCGACGGCCCAGTTCTTCATCAACGTCACCGACAACGCCTTCCTCAACCACACCTCACCCAGCGGCCAGGGCTGGGGCTACTGCGTGTTCGGCAAGGTCGTTGAGGGCCTCGACGTGCTGAAGGAGATCGAGAAGGTGCCGACCACCAGCCGCGCCGGGCACCAGGACGTGCCGCAGGATGACGTGCTCATCGAGAAGGTGACCGTCGAGGAATGATGCCTGCGGCACCGGTCTTCACCGGGCCGGGGGCCACAACGGGGTGCGCTCCGTGACCACCCTGTTCATATCCGACCTGCATCTGCACCCGTCGCGGCCGGAGATCATCGACTGCTTCCTCGACTTCCTGGCCTCCTGGGGCGGCCGGGCCGGGACCCTGTATATTCTCGGCGACCTGTTCGAGGCCTGGATCGGCGACGACCAGCCGGAGGCCGCCTACCAGGCGGTCAAGGCGGCCCTGCGGGACTTCACCGAGCGCGGCACGGCGGTCCGCTTCCTGCACGGCAACCGTGACTTTCTCGTCGGCACGCGCTTCGCCGCCGAGACCGGCTGCACCCTGCTGGACGAGCCCGCTCGCATCGATCTCTACGGCACCGCCACGCTGCTGATGCACGGCGATGCCCTGTGTACCGGCGATGAGGACTACCAGGAACTGCGGCGGCGCTTCCGCGATCCACGGTGGCAGCAGCAGGTACTGCAACTGCCGGTCGAGCGGCGCCTCGCCATGGCGCGTGAGGCGCGCGAACTGAGCGTCCTGGCCGCACAGGAGCGCGACCAGCGCATCAGCGACGTCGACCCGGGGGAAGTACGGCGCATCATGGAACAGCACCAGGTCCGGCTGCTGATCCACGGCCACACCCACCGCCCCGGCAGTCACCGGCTGCAGTGCAACGGCGCCAGCGCGACCCGTATCGTTCTGGGCGACTGGTACCGGAACGGCAGCGTGCTGGTCGCGGAGCCGGAGGGACTGGAACTGCAGCACCACGACTGCGCTCAGCGCGTCCCGGCCTCCTCGTAGCGATAGTCCGCCGGCAGCCGGAACAGGCGGTCGTCCAGGTTCACATCGGTCTCGAAGCGGACCAGCTGACGGCGCCTCCCCTGCTCGTCCCAGTCCGCCAGCGATATACCCTGCGAAAGATAGAAGTCACCGGCATAGAGGTAGCGCGCCAGGAAACAGGGCGTGCGAAACTCCGCCGGCGTCGAAGCCAGGGTGCGGCCCTGCTGTACCCGCAGGGCCTGCGACAGTTCCTCGAAGGCGGCGCGCGCGTCGTCGAGCAGGCCGGGGGCCACCAGTGCCGTATGGCACAGCTGCCCGCCGGCATGGAGTTCCAGCCGGAGCGGTGCCCTGCCGCCGATCCGCGGCGCCTCGTTGTCCGGCTCCTGGCGGGTTTCGAGGGCGAAACCGGAGGGCGCCGCCGGCGGCGTGCCCTGACCATCGATCCTGAGAATGGTCCGTTCCTCCCGTACCACGCTGTAGATGCGGCGCTCGCGCCGGTCGAACAGCAGGAAGTCCCCCTGGTCCGAACCATCGTCGGAACGCAGCCAGTCTTCGGTCACCAGGTAACGCACCGGGTAGGGTCCGGTACCGGACTCCTGTTCCTGGTACCAGAGCACCGACCCCCTGGTTTCGGCGGCCGGCAGGGCACGCGCGGCCACCGCCATCAGCACCAGTGCAGCGAGCAGCCAGCCCGCGAGGCCGCGCGCGGCCTTCACCGTCCGCCGTCCCCGGCAAGCATTTCCAGGTCTTCCATTTCGCGCGCATTGAAGCCGGCCGCCCGGCGTGCGTCGTAGTGAAAGGGTCTCTTGACCCTGCCCTTCATGTATTCGCGCACCAGCGCGGCGAAGGTGGTGTCGGCGTCGAGCCCGCGCTGCTCGCACAAATAGCGAAACCAGCGGGTACCGATCTCCACGTGGCCGATCTCGTCGCGCAGGATGATCTCCAGCACGTCCACCAGCGGCTGCTCGCCCGCCTTCGCCAGCCGTTCCATGAGGCCGGGGGTGACATCCAGGCCGCGGGCCTCGAGCACCCGCGGCACCAGCGCCATGCGCACCAGCGGGTCGTGCGCCGTCCGGCGTGCCATCTCCCACAGTCCGTCGTGGGCATCGAAATCACCGTAGCGGTAGCCCAGCACCTCCAGCCGCTGGCACAGGAGGCGGAAATGGTACGCCTCCTCGAAGGCCACGCGTGCCCAGTCACGGTGGAAATCGTGCGGCAGCTCCCGAAAGCGGTACACCGCGTCCCAGGCCAGGTTGATGGCGTTGAACTCGATGTGTGCCAGCGCGTGTACCAGCGCCGCCCGCCCCGCCGGGGATCCCGGCTGCCGACGCGGCAGCTCGCGCGGCGCCACCAGACGCGGTCGTGGCGGACGCCCCGGCACGCCGATCGGCTGCACCTCGTCCGCCCCGTCCACCTTCTCGAAGCCGATGAGGCCGTCTTCCAGCGACCTGAAGGCGCGCTCGCTCAGTTCACACTTGGCCTGCGGATCGGTGCTTTCGAGACACTGGCGTGCGAGCGTGAACAGGTTTCCGGGTGGCATCCCGCCACCGCTGTCGGCCGTTTCCCTCACCCGGTCACTCCTTCATTGCCAGCAGCAGGTCACGCACGTTGGTGCCGGTCGGGCCGGTGGAAACCAGATCGCCGCTGGCTTCCAGGAAGCGGCCGGCATCGGCACGCCGCAGATGTTCGGCAGCGGACAGTCCCTCCGCCTCGCCACGCGCCAGCGTACCGCCGTCGACCAGGGCACCGGCGTCCTCCGTCGGCCCGTCGGTACCGTCGGTGCCGATGGCCAGCATACAGCGTCCCTCGCTTCCCGCCAGCACCGTCGCCGCCGCCAGGGCCAGTTGCTGGTTGCGCCCGCCGCGACCGGGATGGGGTGGCAGCCGGACGGTAGTCTCGCCGCCCCAGACGTGGACGCCCGGCGGCAGCCCGGCGAGACGGGCCGCGAGCTCGAGCCCCGTCTGCTCGGCGTCTCCGTCGAGTTCGGGCCGATGATAGTGGGCGGCATGGCCACCTTGCCGCGCCGCCTCGACCACCGCCCGGCAGGCCATGTCGAGATTGCCCAGGATGCGATGCTCGGGAACGGGCCCCTCGATGGCCGGCGGCCGCGGGACCCGCTGCAACAGTTCGGCCAGCCAGTCGGGATAGGCCGGCTCCCCGCCCGCATCCGGCGACGGCGGCGGGTAACAGGGTCCGGAACCGATGACGGCCGGGTCGTCACCCGGCACGTCGGAGATCAGCCACACCCGGGTGGTGCGCCCTCCCAGCACCTGCAGCAGGTTGCCGCCCTTGATGCGCGAAATCCGCCGACGCACGGCATTGAGCTGCGCGATGTCCAGTCCGCTGCCCAGCAGCCAGCGGTTGACGCGTTGCAGGGTCTCGAGATCGACCCCCTCCACGGGCGCTTCCAGCAGGCTGGAAGTGCCGCCGGAGATCAGCAGCAGGAACTCCGCCTCCTCCCCGGCCTCACGGATGAATGCCAGCAAGCGTTCGCCGGCGCGCAGACTGGCGGCGGTGGGCAACGGATGGCCGGCTTCGATCACTTCGGCGCCCTTCAGCTCGGCCGACCAGGGCGCCACGTGCCCTTCCTTGGTAATCACCAGCGTCCGCGCCACCCGCTTTCCCAGCGACCGCCGGGCACCGGCCGCCATGGCGGCTGCCGCCTTGCCCACCGCGATCAGCTGCAAGCGCTCGCCCGGGGGGAGCTCGCGCGCGGCCGCGGCCACCAGCCGGTCACCGCGCACGGCATCGATGCCGGTCATCCCGAGTTCGAGCAGCAGACTTCTACACATAATACTTATATATCATAATGTTATATATTTTTTATGATACATTACATCAATCAACACTGGGGGTCGATTTTTGACACACCCGGCATCTTTGGGCATGCTCGAGACATCGAAATCGAGGGGAGTCGACCATGACGCTGCAACGACATGTCCTCGAAGTCTACGAACCGTACGAGTACACGGGGCCCAACCCCTTCCTGGCCGACGGCATTGCCGTTCTCCACGGACCCGCTCGCGAGAGCTTCTACCTCCTGCACCTCGACGAACCGCTGGAGTTCGAACAGCAGGCGATCGAACAGTTGCTGGTGCTGCCGCGCTACAGCGGCGACAAGATCGACCGCGCCGTGTCCAGCACCTGCACCGTCAACATCGCCCGCGTACCCCCCGGCCATTCGCTGCAGGACGGCCGCCGACTGAGCTACGACGACTTTCTGCGCTGGGGGGTCGGCAAGATCACGCTCCACGAGCAACACTGAATCGACCGGCCTCAACGCCGCAGGCGCACGCTGCCGCTGACCTGTACCGTCAGGCGACTGCTGCCCGCCTCCATGGCCGGTGGCTCCACCGCGGCACGGTTGAGCGCCGCCGCCTGCACCCGCAGCGGCACCGCGTGGTCACGTCCGCCGGTATCGATGCTGATGTCCAGCAGCTGATAGCCCTTCGCCCCCAGTGCGCGGCTGACCACTTCCGCCCGCGCCTGGTAGGCGGCCAGCGCCTGTTCGATCAATTCCCCTTCCACCCGGCTGCGTTTCTCCGGCGACACCGAGAACTGCAGTGACTGAACCTGGAGGCGCTCCTGCAGGCGGCCCAGCAACCGGCTCAGGCGATCGACATCGCCGGATTCCAGCCGCAGCTCCTGGCGTCCGCGCCAGCGTACGATCTTGTTCTTGTCGTAGACCGGGTAGGTCTGGTAACTGCCGCTCGACGCGCGCACGCCCTCGGCAGCGCGCGCCTGTTCCAGCGCCCACTGCATGGCTGCGTTGATGCGATCGGCCAGCTGCGCCGGCTCGCGCCGCTCCCCGGTCACGCTCATCACCGCGACCGCGCGGTCGTTGTCGACCTCGCGCCCGACCTCGACGCGAAAACGGACGCGGTCGCCCTCATCGTCCTCGTCGGCGCGCAGCGGCGCCGCCAGCAGCAATGCCAGCGCACAGGCCACCAGCAGTATCGGATTCCACTTCCTGCGCATCTGCAGTACCTCCTCTCAGTCCAGTCCGCGTCCCAGATCGTCACGCAGATCGTCGATGTCTTCCAGGCCGACCGCCACCCGGATCAGGCCGTCGGAAATCCCGGCCGCCGCGCGCTGTTCGGGCGTCAGGCGTCCGTGCGTGGTGGTGGCCGGATGGGTGATGGTGGTCTTGGTATCGCCGAGGTTGGCGGTGATCGAGCAGATACGGGTGGCGTCGATCAGCCGCCAGGCGGCCTCCTGGCCGCCGGCCACCTCGAACGACACGATACCCCCGAAACCCGACTGCTGGGCCGCCGCCAGCTGGTGCTGGGGATGGGTGGACAGACCGGGGTAATGGACCCGCGTCACCGCCGGCTGCTGCTGCAACCATTCCGCCAGCTGCTGTGCCGAGGCGCAGTGCGCCTTCATGCGGATCGACAGCGTCTCCAGCCCCTTGAGGAACACCCAGGCGTTGAACGGGCTCATGCTGGGACCGCAGGTGCGCAGGAAGCCGTACACGCCCTCCCCCACGACCTGCTGGCGCCCGATCACGGCACCACCCACACAGCGGCCCTGGCCGTCCAGGTACTTGGTGGCCGAATGGATGACGATGTCCGCACCCAGCGCCAGCGGTCGCTGCAAGGCCGGGGTACAGAAGCAGTTGTCGACCACCAGCAGACAGTCGTGCGCATGCGCCAGCTCGGCCAGGGCGCGGATGTCGGCCAGCTCGGTGAGCGGATTCGACGGCGTCTCCAGGAACAGCAGGCGCGTCTGCGGACGGATGGCCCGTTCCCACTGTTCCGGGTCGTCGATGTCGACGAAGCTGGTATCGATGCCGAACTTTGCCAGAAAGCCGGTGAACAGCAGGGTGGTACTGCCGAAGATGCTGCGCGAGGAGACGATGTGATCCCCGGCCTGCAACAGGCCGGCGCAGGTGGCATAGATGGCCGCCATCCCGGAAGCCGTCGCCACGCAGCGCTCCCCACCCTCCAGCGCCGCCAGGCGCTCCTCGAAGGTGCGCACCGTCGGGTTGGTGAAACGGGAATAGATGTTGCCCGGCTGATCGCCGGAAAAGCGCGCCGCCGCCGCCGCGGCGCTTTCGAAGACGTAGCTCGAGGTCGGGAAGATGGCCTCGGCGTGCTCCCCCTCCGCGCTGCGGTGCTGGCCGGCGCGTACCGCCAGGGTGTCGAAGCCCGGTGCCCGCTCGTCGTTGTCGTGCATGCCCTTCTCCTGCTGTCAGTATGGACGCGGGCACAAAAAAACCCGCCTTCGGGCCGGTGCGAAAGCAGGTGCCATCGCTTTAGCCGGATTTATAGAGCGCCCGCAAGCTGAGTTCTCAAATCGGCGCAGTGGCAGGTTAGACAAGCCGGGACCTGGCTGTCAAGCGCTGTTGTGCAGCTCGATCACCTCGTGGTCGGCGAGGCGGCGCTGTTCCTTGGCGGAATCGCTGCGCTGGTCTTCCAGTCGCTGCAGGTATTCGGGGGTCACATCACCGGAGACGTAGGTGCCGGTAAATACCGAGGTATCGAAGTCGGTGATGTCGGGGTTACCCCGGCGCACCGCCTCGACCAGGTCTTCGAGATCCTGGAATACCAGCCAGTCGGCGCCGATCTCGGCGGCGATCTCTTCCACCGAGCGGCCGTGTGCAATCAGCTCGTCACTGGTCGGCATGTCGATGCCGTAGACATTTGGATAACGCACCGGCGGCGCCGCCGATGCGAAGTACACCCGCCGGGCACCGGCGTCGCGCGCCATCTGGATGATCTGCTGCGAGGTGGTGCCGCGCACGATGGAATCGTCCACCAGCATGACGTTCTTGCCGCCGAACTCGAGATCGATGGCATTCAGCTTCTGGCGCACCGACTTCTTGCGCTGCTGCTGCCCCGGCATGATGAAGGTGCGCCCGATGTAACGATTCTTGATGAAACCCTCGCGGTATTTCACCCCCAGTTTGTTGGCCAGCTGCAGCGCCGCCGTGCGGCTGGTATCCGGAATCGGAATCACCACGTCGATGTCGTGTCCGGGCCGCTCCCGAAGGATCTTCTCCGCCAGTTCCTCACCCATGCGCAGGCGCGCCTTGTACACCGACACGTTGTCCATGATGGAGTCCGGCCGCGCCAGGTAGACGTGTTCGAAGATGCAGGGTGCGTAGCGCGGATGATCCGCGCACTGGCGGATGGCCATGGAACCGTCGGCGCCGAGGAACAGCGCCTCGCCGGGACGCACGTCGTCGATCAGCTCGAAACCGAGCGAATCCAGCGCCACGCTCTCCGAGGCCGCCATGAACTCCGTCCCGCGCTCCGTCTCCCGGCGGCCGTAGACCAGCGGACGGATGCCGAAGGGATCACGAAAGGCGACGATACCGAAACCGGTCACCATGGCCACGGCCGCATAGGCGCCGCGGCAACGCCGGTGCACTTCCGCGACGGCGGCGAAGATGTCTTCCTCGTTGATGCGCAGCTTGCCGAGGCGCTGCAGTTCGTGGGCAAACACGTTCAGCAGCACTTCCGAATCGGAGTCGGTATTGATGTGACGCAGGTCCTCGCGGAACAGGTGCTCCTTCAGCGCACCGGCGTTCACGAGATTGCCGTTGTGCGCCAGGGTGATGCCATAGGGCGAATTGACGTAGAAGGGCTGGGCCTCGGCGGAACTCTCGCAACCGGCGGTCGGATAGCGCACGTGGCCGATACCCATGTTCCCTTTCAGACGCAGCATGTGCCGCGTGTGGAACACGTCGCGTACCAGACCGTTGTCCTTGCGCAGGTACAGCTTGCTGCCCTCGCAGGTCATGATGCCGGCGGCATCCTGGCCGCGGTGCTGGAGAATGGTCAGCGCGTCATAGATCGACTGGTTGACCGGATTCCTGGAAACGATGCCGACTATGCCACACACGGGTTCAACCTCGAGCAATCCATCTTCGCAAATCAGTACTGGATATGGTCGGCGATGTCGGCCGGCAGGAAGCTGCGCAGCCACAACGCCATTTCCTGGAAGTGCGGCAGCAACAGGGACTCGCTCCACCAGGGATCCTGGGGTACCGTCGTGAGGCCGGCCAGCATGACCAGCACCGCGACGATCACCACACCGCGTGCCACGCCGAAGACCATGCCCAGCGCCCGGTCGGTGGCCGTCAGGCCGGTACGCGCCACCAGCTGACCGGCCAGGTAGCCCACCAGTCCGCCCACCAGCACGGTCGATACGAACAGGATGGCGAAGGCCACGGCGCTGCGCACCGAGGGCGTATCGATCCAGGTCGCGAGCCAGCCGGCGAGGTCCTCGAAGAACAGCATCGCGATCCACAGCGCCGCCAGCCAGCTGGCCAGCGACAGCGCCTCGCGCACGAAGCCGCGCCACAGGCTCAACAGGGTGGAAATCACGATGATCGCCAGCAGCAGATAGTCCACCCAGATCACGCCGGAGCCACTCCTGCCGTCATGTCGATCCGCCAGTGGTACCGGTACATGGCGGTATTTTACTCGAAGGCCGGGGACGCTGGCGACCGGAATTTATCGAAGCGCACACCCTGCCTATCGCGTCAGTCGCGGGCCAGCACGCGTGCCCCGGGACTGAGTCCGCTGGCAACGAGCTTGCTGCGTGCGCGTTCGGCCGCGGTTCGCTCCAGAAAAGGGCCTACCCGGACCCGGTAGTGGACCTTGCCCTTGACGCGGACCTTTTCCACCTGGGTGGCAAAACCCGCCTTGCGCAGACGGTCGCGCAGGCCGAGCGCGTTCTTCCGGCTGGAGAAACTGCCCACCTGCACCACCCAGCTGCCGAGCGCCGTTAGCTTGCCACCGTTTTCGGCGGCCGGCGCCGGCTCCGCGCGCGGTTCTTGCGGTCGGCTGGCGGTGTGTTCGGCAGACGGTGGAGGCGAAGGCGTTTCCTGCTTCTGCGACTTCGTTCCGGACCCGGCTTCGGGTGCGGGCGCACTCTCTTCGGCCACCGCAGCGGTTTCGGAGCCATCCTCCCCGGTTTCGGGCGTCTCCCGCACCACCGTCTCCGCGGGTTCCTCGGGCACCTCGCCCGCCGGCGGGAAGGCGCTCAGCGGCTCGGGGAAGTCTTCGCCCGCGCTCTCGGGCACGCTGTCCATCTGCGGCACCAGATCGCGATCCGGCTCCTCCAGCAGCATGGGGATGAATATGACGGCAAGCGCTACCAGTACGATGGCGCCCACCAGCCGCTGCTTCAACATGACATCCATTCCAGGGCCTGTAGTCAACCTGGCAGGCTCTGTTGCGCCTGCCCGAATGCGGGCCGGAGTGCCAGCCACTCCGACACCGTGTAAAAGGAACCGCAGACCAGCACCCGGTCACCGCGCCGCGGCCGCAGTCGTTCCGGCACCTGCGCCATCGAGTCGCAGCGGGTGACCGCTGTCGCGTCGCTGACACCGGCGATCCGTTGTTCCATCTGCGCCGCACTGGCGGCGCGCTCGACCGCCAGACCCACGGGATACCAGCGCGACACCAGCGGCTGCAGGGCACGGACGAAGGCCTCGATGTCCTTGTCCGCCATCATGCCGATCACCGCGTGGGTCTCGCCGACCACCGGTGCGTGCCGCAGGGTATCCACCAGCGCCAGCGCGGCCGCCACATTATGGGACACATCCAGCACCTGTTCCACCGTGCCCGCGATACGCTCGATACGCCCGGGCAGGCGCAGCCAGCGCAGTCCCGCCTCGATGGCGGAACGATCCACCGGCAACCGCTGCTCGAGCAGCTGCAGCACCATCAGCACGCCGGCGGCATTGGCCAGCTGATGGGCACCGGCGAGCGCCGGACGCGGCAAATCGCGATACGGTCTCCCTCCGCCCTGCCAGTGCCAGCCGCGACCGCGTTCAACGAGCTTGAAGTCCTCGCCCAGGCAATGCCAGGAGGCTCCGCGCTCGTCCGCCGCCGCGCGCAGGCTGGCAGGCGGTTGCGAGTCACAGCAGACCGCCGGCCGGCCGGCGCGAAAGATACCCGCCTTCTCCCGGCCGATGGCTTCCCGGTCCTTACCCAGCCAGTCGGTATGATCGAGACCGATGCTGGTCACCAGGGCGGCGTCGCCGTCGACGATATTGACTGCGTCCAGCCGGCCACCGAGGCCCACTTCCAGCAGCGCCACGTCCAGCGACTGGCGGCGCAGGATGTCCAGCGCCGCCAGGGTGCCGAATTCGAAATAGGTCAGCGAGTCGCCGGCGCGGGCACGATCGACGCGGTCGAAGGCGGCGCACAGGGTCTCGTCGGCCACGGGCTCGCCCTGCAGGCGGACACGTTCGTTGTAGCGCAACAGATGCGGGGAGGTGTAACTGCCCACACGGTAACCGGCGCGCGTCAGGATGGCTTCCAGCAGCGCCACCGCCGAGCCCTTGCCGTTGGTGCCCGCCACCGTGATCACGGTGGCCGCCGGCTGCAGGCACTGCAGCCGGGCGGCGACCCGCGCCACCCGCTCCAGGCCGAGGTCGATGGTCCGCGGGTGCAGGCCCTCCTGCCATCGCAGCCACTGATCGAGGGTCTGGAAACGCGCGCTCGAATTCATCGACGGGAGGCGGACGAAGCCGCACGACAGCGCTCAGTCGAGCGGAGCGTGGTGGGTAAGGATGGCCAGCAGGGAGGCGACGCGCTCGCGCATCTCGCGCCGGTCGACGATCAGGTCGACGGTGCCGTGTTCGAGCAGGAACTCGCTGCGCTGGAAGCCTTCGGGCAGGGTCTCGCGTACCGTCTGTTCGATGACCCGGGGCCCGGCGAAGCCGATCAGCGCCCTGGGTTCGGCGACGTTGATATCACCGAGCATGGCCAGACTGGCGGAAACGCCGCCCATGGTCGGGTCGGTCAGTACCGAGACGAAGGGGATGCCGGCCTTCGACAGGCGCGCCAGCGCGGCGCTGGTCTTGGCCATCTGCATCAGCGAGAACAGCGCCTCCTGCATGCGCGCGCCACCGCTGGCGGAGAAGCACACCAGGGGAATGTTGTGATCCAGGCTGGCATTGACGGCGCGCACGAAGCGCTCGCCCACCACCGAGCCCATGGAACCACCCATGAAGCGGAACTCGAAGGCCGCCGCCACCAGCGGCACGCCCTCGACCTGGCCACGGATGACCACCAGCGCGTCGGTCTCGCCGGTGTTCTTCTGCGCCAGCTTGAGGCGGTCGCTGTATTTCTTGCTGTCGCGGAACTTGAGGGGGTCGGAAGGCTGCACCTCGCTGCCGAGTTCCTCGCGCGGCTCGGCATCGAGGAACAGGTCGAGCCGGCGGCGCGCGCCGATGCGCAGGTGGTGGTCGCACTTGGGACAGACGTCCTGGTTGCGCTCCAGCTCCGAACGGTACAGCACCGCATCGCAGGCCGGACACTTGCTCCACAGGCCTTCGGGCACGGTGCGTTTGTCCTTGCTCTCGGTGCGGATGCGCGAAGGCATCAGTTTCTCGAACCAGCTCATGTCAAGTTGCCCTGCCATTTCAGTTGTCGAACGAAGCTCACCTCAGGCCGCGTCCATGGCGGCACGCATCTCGGTGATGATCTGCGGCGCCTGTGCCGGAATCGCCTCCGGCGTGTCGGCCAGCGCCGCCACGCGCGTCACCAGGGCGCTGCCGACCACCACCGCGTCGGCGACCGCGGCGATACGGGCCGCGGATTCCGCGTCGCGGATGCCGAAGCCGACGCCCACCGGCAAGTCGGTGCTGGCGCGGATGCGTTCCAGTTTATCGGCCACCGAGCGGATGTCGAGGCGGTTGGCACCGGTGACACCCTTGAACGACACGTAGTACAGGAAGCCGCCACCGCATTCCGCCATGCTGCGCACGCGGGCATCGTCACTGTTGGGTGCCGCCAGGAAGATGGGATCCAGGCGCTGCTGCCTGAGCACGCCCACCAGCTCCTGCGCCTCCTCGGGCGGCAGGTCCACCGTCAGCACGCCGTCGACGCCGGCGGCGCCGGCAGCGTCGGCAAAGCGCTGGTAGCCCATGACCTCGACCGGGTTCAGGTAGCCCATCAGCACCACCGGCGTATCCGGGTCGCGCCGGCGGAACTCCCGCACCATGTCCAGCACCTGGTGCAGGCTGACGTGGTGTCGGAGGGCGCGCTCGCAGGCCGCCTGGATGACCGGCCCATCGGCCATGGGATCGGAAAACGGCACCCCCAGTTCGAGCAGGTCCGCACCCGCCTCCACCAGCGCGTGCATCAGCGGCACGGTCACCGAGGGCTGCGGATCACCGGCGGTGATATAGGGAATCAGTGCCGTGCGCCCCTGCGCCCGCAGGCTCTCGAAACGTGCGGCGATACGGCTCATACCTCGATGCCCTCGAGTGCGGCGACCGTGTGGATGTCCTTGTCGCCACGGCCGGAGAGGTTGACGATGAGGATGGCGTCGCGCTCCAGGGTGGGGGCCAGTTCGCGCGCATAGGCGAGTGCATGACTCGATTCCAGGGCCGGCATGATGCCCTCGATACGCGTCAGCTCGTGAAAGGCCTGCAGCGCCTGCTCGTCGGTGGCGGCGACATAGCGCGCGCGACCGCTGTCCTTGAGCCAGGCGTGTTCCGGCCCGACACCGGGGTAGTCGAGCCCGGCCGATACCGAATGGGTCTCGATGATCTGGCCATCGGCGTCTTCCATCAGATAGGTGCGGTTGCCGTGCAGCACACCCGGCTGACCGGCGCACAGCGGCGCCGCGTGCCGCCCCGAGTCCAGGCCCTCACCGCCGCCCTCGACACCGTACATCTCGACCTCGCGGTCGCCGATGAAGGGGTGGAACAGGCCGATGGCGTTGGAACCGCCGCCCACGCAGGCAATGAGCGCATCCGGGAGGCGGCCGGCCTGCTCCAGGATCTGCGCGCGCGCCTCGCGCCCGATGACGGTCTGGAAGTCGCGCACCATGGCCGGGTAGGGATGGGGCCCGGCCACGGTACCGATGATGTAGAAGGTGTCGTCGACGTTGGTGACCCAGTCGCGCATGGCCTCGTTGAGGGCGTCCTTGAGCGTCTTGGAACCGGACTCCACTGCCACCACCCGGGCGCCCAGCAGCCTCATGCGATAGACGTTGATCGCCTGGCGCCGGATGTCCTCGGCACCCATGTACACCACGCACTCCATGCCGAAGCGCGCCGCCACGGTGGCGGTGGCGACGCCGTGCTGGCCGGCGCCGGTCTCGGCGATGATGCGCTTCTTGCCCATGCGCCGGGCCAGCAGCGCCTGGCCCACGGTATTGTTCACCTTGTGGGCGCCGGTGTGGTTGAGGTCCTCGCGCTTGAGATAGATCTGCGCACCGCCCAGCTCCCGGCTCCAGCGCTCGGCGTGGTACAGCGGCGACGGCCGCCCCACGAAGCTGGCGAGATCGGCGTCCAGCTCGGCCAGGAAACCCGGGTCGCGGCACACCTCCTCGTAGGCCTGGCGCAGTTCCTCCAGCGGTCCCATCAGGGTCTCGGCCACGAAACGGCCGCCGTAGGGGCCGAAATGACCGCGCTCGTCCGGCAGTTCGCTCAGCGGCGGCGTTTCAGCGGCCGGTCCGGCTTGTGTCACCACGTTCTACACCTCGCATGAATGCAATGATCCTGTCTTCCGACTTGATGCCCTTGTCCGTCTCCACGCCGCTGCTGACGTCGACCCCCCAGGGCCGGGTCTCGACGATGGCACGGCTGACATTGTCCGCGTCCAGGCCGCCGGCCAGGATCAGCGGGCGCTCTGCCTGCCCCGGCACCTGCGACCAGTCGAAACCCACCCCGCCGCCGCCGTACAGCTCCGGCTGCCAGGCGTCCAGCAGGAAGCCGCTCGCCAGCGGGTGTTCCCGCATGACCTTCAGCGGGTCGAGCCCCTGTTTCATGCCGATGGCCTTGATGTAGGGGCGGCCGAAGCCCTCGCACTGGTCACTGCTCTCGCCGCCGTGGAACTGCAGCAGGTCCAGCGGCACCGCCGCCAGCACCTCCTTCACGCGCTCGCGAGCGGCGTTGACGAACAGGCCCACCACGGTCACGAAGGGCGGCAGTGTCCGGCAGATCGTCAGCGCCCGGGTGATGTCGACACAGCGCGGGCTGCGGCTGAAGAACACCAGGCCGATGGCGTCGGCGCCGGCGCGGGCCGCGGCCAGCCCGTCCTGCGGGCGGGTGATGCCACAGATTTTTACGCGGGTCCGCATCGGATCAGCACACCGGCCGGGGCAAAGCCCCTATCCTAGCAGAAATCGGGGTACGCGCGCCTGCCAGGGTGGGGCTCACAGGTAGCGCGGCAGCATGCCGGTTTCGGCGATGGCGTAGCGGCGCGGATAACGCACGCCGGTGAGATAGAGTCCGCGCGCCGGCGCGGTGACGCCGCCGCGGGCGCGGTCCCGTTGTTCGAGCAGCTCACGCACCCACCCCGGATCCCGGTCGCCGCAACCGACTGCCATCAGCACCCCGGCAATGTTGCGCACCATGTGATGCAGGAAGGCATTGGCCTCGATATCCAGGTAGAGACAGGCGCCGCTGCGCTGCAGGTCGAGCCGGCTCACTTCGCGCACCGGGCTGTGTGCCTGGCAGGCGGTGGCGCGGAAGGAAGAGAAATCGTGTTCTCCCAGCAGGTGGCGCGCGCCTTCGCGCATACGCCCCTCGTCGAGCGGCCGGTGGGTCCAGGTGACCCGCTGGCGCAACAGGGCGCTGGGAACCTCGCTGTTCAGGATCACGTAGCGGTAGCTGCGTGCGCGCGCCGAGAAGCGCGCGTGGAAATCCTCCTCGACCGGCTTCGCCCACAGCAGGCGCACGTCGCGCGGCAGGTTGGCATTGGCACCCAGCACCCAGGAGCGCTCGCTGCGCCCGGCCGCGGAATCGAAGTGGATGACCTGCCAGGTGGCATGCACCCCGGCATCGGTACGCCCGGCACAGGCGACCTCCAGCGGATGATCGGCCACCCGCGCCAGTGCCGCCTCGACCTCGGCCTGCACCGAGCGCGCGTGCCGCTGGCGCTGCCAGCCGGAAAATTCGCTGCCGTCGTATTCGACCCCGCAGGCGATGCGCATGGCTCACTTGCCGTTCAGGTACAGGGCATCGTCGAAACTGGCGACCCAGCCCGGTCGCATGGCTACCAGCCCGGTCATGATGAGACCGTTGATGAGTGCCTCGGCAAAGAACAGCAGCGGAAAGTAGGGGAAATACTGGTAGCTGAGCCAGGCGGCGCTGGTGGAATCCGCCAGCAGCATCAGCAGTGCGCCGGTCAGGCTGGCCAGCACGGTCGACAGCCCCGCGGCCAGGAAACCATTGACGTAGACGTAGACGAAGAAGTTGTGCGGCAGGCGGCGGCGCGCAAGACGCAACATGAGCTCGGTCACCAGCACCGGCACGCAACCACTGACCAGGGCATTGAGGCCGATGGCGCTCCAGTGGCCGTGCTGGTTGACGATGGTTCCCGCGGTCACGATCAGCGCCGCCAGTACCGCGTAGCGCCAGCCGAACATGAGCGTCACCACGGTCATGCCCAGCAGGTGAAAGTTGAGCGCCGGCAGCACGCCCACGCCGGTATTCCACAACAGCAGCAGCACCACGCAGGCCGCGAAATACACGTGCGTGAACTCGTTGTTCCACAGTCGCGCCAGCGGCAGGCGCCACAGGGCGGCGAGCACTACCAGCGACATCAACCCGTTGGCCGACCAGAGCATGAAGGGGGGGAACAGGGAAGCGGGGAAATCCACGAGACGACCTGCCGATTCGAAGAAGGGTGGAAAATCAGCGTTTGATTATATACCAGCATCCTCCCGCCAGGCGAAAAAAAATCCCCGCGGAGCGGGGATTTTTCGTCTGCAGGACCGTGCGTTTCAGGCGATCTGTTCCATGATGCTGCGGGCCTCTTCCTTCTGTTCCTCGCTGCCCTCGGCCATCACCTCGTCGAGGATGCTCTGGGCACCATCGGGATCGCCCATGTCGATGTAGGCACGGGCCAGATCGAGCTTGGTGGAGACCTCGTCGAGATCGGCCAGCTGCCCGTCACCCGCTTCCTCTTCCTCGGCGGCCTCCTCTCCCTCGATATCGAAGCTGTCGAGGTCGAACTCCAGGGCATTGTCCTGCTGCACCGTGTCCGGCTCGAGCTGGTCCATGTCGATGTCGAGTTTCGGTTCGGATGGTTCGCCTTCCTTGCCGGCAGCGCCCTGTTCCTCGACGCCGGGAGCTTCCTCTTCCTGCGCCTGCGCGGCATTCTCGTCGAACGACAGGTTCAGGTCGAAATCCAGGTCCGGCTCCGCCGGCTCTTCGGCCCGTGGCTCGGCAGCCGGCTCCTCAGCGGCCTTTTCCGGGGCTGCCTCGGCAGCCGTGCCCTCGCCCAGGTCGAAGTCGAGACCTGCTTCCAGCTCGTCCACGCCGGATACCTCGCCATCCTCGCCGCCGAGGCCCTCGACCTGGCCGCCTTCCTGGTACATGGGATTGTCGGGGCTGAGCTCGCGACCCATGTCGGCGACCTTCTGCCACAGCGGATCCTCGCTGTTCTCCAGCTTCGCCAGGATCTCCTGGGCGTGGGCGTCGAAGGCCGACTGATTCCGGCCGGCCAGATAGATTTCCAGCAGTTTCAGGTTCAGGTCCTCGCGCCCGGGTTCCTTCTCCAGCGCATCCTTGATGAGTTCTTCCGCCTGCTGGAAGCGACCATAGGCCAGGTAGACATCGGCCTCGGCCAGTGGATCGGCCTCGCCGTCGTTGCGGATCGAACCCATGTCGCTGACGGCAAACTCCGACAGCAGGGAGGATTCCGTGCTCGCCGTCTGCCGGGACTCCGGTTCGGCGGCGACGATTTCACTGTCCGAAGCCTCGCCGGTGCTCGACTCCCTGCCGGCTGCCTGCAGGATGCTCTCCTGGAACTCGGTCTCCACTCCGCGTTTGCGACGCAGTCCGAAGAAGGCCAGCAGCGCCAGCACCACCCCGCCGGCTCCCAGCCACAGGGGGTTCTCCAGCAGCCGGTCGACGAAGCCCGGCGGGGTCGCCGTCTGCGGTGCGGGAGGCGTTTCAGCCACGGGTGCAGGCGCAGGCGCCGGGGCCGCTTCCCCGGGGACCGAGTCCTCACTTGCCGCTGCGGTCGGCTCGCCCTGGCCGCCGTCTTCGTTCTCCAGCGCCTGCAATTCCTGATCGAGTTCGGCATCACCGGTGCTCCCGCCAGCGATCCCGCTTCCGCTTTCTGCGGCGGCCTCGGTGGCCGGCGCGGTCTCACCGACCGTTGCCCCCTCCTCGGGCGACGCTGCCTGCGTCGTCGATGCTTCCGTCTCGGCCACGGCTTCACCGGCAACGACCGTCTGGTCGCCGGCCCCGGCGGCATCCGCCTGCGGTGCGAGCGCCCCTTCCGGCACGCCTTCCTCCGCGGACTCCGGCGTCGGGGCCGTCGCTTCGTTCGCCGCCACCGCCGCGGGTTCCTCGGCACTGGCCGGAGCCGGTGTGTTTGCTTCCGTCGCACCGGCTTCGCTGTTCACGCCGGCCTGCAAGCGCGCCAGCTCGTCGTCCTTGAGTTCGATCAGGCGCTTCATGTTGACGATCTGTTCTTCCAGCATCGACAGGCGCTGCGACATCTCCTCGCTCTGCCGCTGCTGTGCCTCCAGCGCCTCGTTGGCGACCATCAGCTCCTGTTGCAGCCGGTCGAGATCCGCCGCCTGCTCACCGCCGCCCGCCGCACCGGCCTCGGCTTCCTCCGGCGCCACCAGTTTCAGGTGCGCCGGCGCTTCGGCTGCCGTCCCCGCGGCTGCCACGGTCGGAGTCGCCTGTGCGCCGGCCGGGGTCGCCAGTCCGCGTTCCTCGCGCCAGGCCGCGTACTGGGCACGCGCCTCACGGCGCGCCTCGGCGCGGCTGATCGACAGCATCTCCTCGCGGCCGGGCACACGCAGGACGTAACCGGCCTTGAGGTTGTTGATATTGTTGCCAACGAAGGCCTCGGGGTTGGCGCGCAACAGGGCCAGCATGGTCTGCTCCATACTTACGCCCTTGTCCGGCCGCACCTGCTCGGCCACCTTCCACAGGGTATCGTTGCGCCGCGTCGGGCCGTACTCGCCGGGGGCCACTGCAACCGGTGGCATCTGTGCCGTGTGGGTGACGTGGTAGGCCGGCTGGACCGCCGGCGCGGCGCTGCTGGCCGGCGCCCGCGCCACGGCCGGCGCAGCGGGCATGGTTACCGGCGGATCGACCAGCACCGTGTACTCGCGCACCAGCTGGCCCTTGCTCCAGGAGATCTCCAGCAGGAAATCGAGGAAGGGTTCGCGAATGACGTCCTTGCTGGTGATGTGGATCACCGGCTTGCCCTGGCTGTTGTTGCGAACGTCGAACTTCAGCTTGTTGAGGAACATCGGCCGGTCGATGCCGGCGGCCTGGAAAGCCTCCGGAGGTGCGATGCTGACCTTGAGTTCCTGCATCTCCGCCCCGGTTGCCGAGAGCAGCTGCACCTCGGCATCAAGTGGCTGATTCAGCGCCGATTTGAGGTCGATATCCCCCAGTCCCAGTGCCGCTACGTTCGCCGTACCCAAAGCGCCCAGCACTGCCATTGCCAAGGCCGATTTCCTGAACATACAGATCCCCTTTATCCCTCGTTCGCTAACAGACGGCGAACCCGGTCGTTCTCCCGACCGGACCATGTACCCGAACGGCAGCCCCAACCCGCCCCCACAGACTACATCAGAGGTGATTTTTTACCAGTATTTCAGCGATCTGAATACTGTTCAGGGCTGCCCCTTTGCGCACATTATCGGCGACCACCCATAAATCTAAACCCCTTGCATGGGAGATGTCTTCACGAATGCGACCCACGTACACCGGATCGTTGTTGGCGCCCTCGGTGACCGCCGTCGGGTAACCGCCGTCGCGGTGTTCATCCAGCACCTCCACACCCGGTGCCGCGGCCAGCAACTCCCGGCAGCGATCGGCCGACAGTTTCTCCCGCGTCTCGATATGCACCGCTTCCGAATGACCGTAGAACACCGGCACCCGCACCGCCGTGGGGTTCACCTGGATGGCGTCGTCACCCATGATCTTGCGGGTCTCCCACACCATCTTCATCTCCTCCTTGGTGTAGCCGTTGTCCTGGAACACGTCGATATGCGGCAGCACGTTGAAGGCGATCTGCTTGGGATAGACCTTCGCCTCCACCGGCTTGCCGTTGAGCAGCTTCGCGGTCTGGGTGGCGAGTTCCTCGATGGCCTCCTTGCCGGTACCGGAGACCGCCTGGTAGGTACACACGTTGATGCGCTCGATGCCGACCGCGTCGTGGATCGGCTTGAGCGCCACCAGCATCTGGATGGTCGAGCAGTTGGGATTGGCGATGATGCCGTGGTCCTTGTAGTCGGCGATCCTTTCCGGATTCACCTCCGGCACCACCAGGGGAATCTCGTCGTCGTAGCGGAACTGGGAGGTGTTGTCCACGACCACGCAGCCGGCGGCGGCTGCCTTCGGCGCATAGACCTTCGAGATCGAGGCCCCGGCGGAGAACAGGCCGATCTGCGCACGCGAGAAATCGAATTCGGCCAGATTCTGCACGGTCAGCTGGCGGTTACCGAACTTCACCTTGCTGCCGGCCGAGCGTTCGCTCGCCAGTGCATGGACCTCGCCGACGGGGAACCTGCGCTCGGCCAGGATTTCCAGCATCACCTCGCCGACGGCACCGGTAGCACCGACCACGGCCACATCGAATGTACGACTCATAAGAACTCCTGAACGTTGATACTTGCCTGCATATATTAAAGAGAGGACGGCGTCCTCCGGGCAATGGCCCGGAACGCGGACATCGACGATTCGACGGGCTGCTAGAGGCTCGCAACCACGGCATCGCCCATGTCGGCGGTGCCCACGCTCGCCTGCCCCTCGGCGGCGATGTCGGGCGTCCGCAGCCCCTGGTCGAGCACCGCTCCGACGGCCTTGTCGATGCGGTCGGCGCTTGCCGCGTCGCCGAAACTGTAGCGCAACAACATGGCCACCGACAGGATGGTCGCCAGCGGGTTGGCGACTCCCTGTCCGGCAATGTCCGGCGCCGAACCGTGGATCGGTTCATACATGCCCTTCGCCTGCGCGTCCAGCGAGGCCGAGGGCAGCATGCCGATCGATCCCGTCAGCATGGCGGCGGCATCGGAGAGGATGTCACCGAACATGTTGGCGGTGACGATCACGTCGAACTGCTTGGGCTCGCGCACCAGCTGCATGGCGGCATTGTCCACATACATGTGGCTCAGCTCGACGTCGGGATATTCCTCGCCGAGACGGATCATCACCTGGCGCCACAGCTCGGTCACCTCCAGCACGTTGGCCTTGTCCACGGAACACAGCCGGCCGGAGCGCTTGCGCGCGATCTCGAAGGCCGAACGGCCGATACGCTCGATCTCCGATTCGCGGTACACCAGTGTGTTGAAACCCTCTTTCTCGCCATTGTCCAGGGTACGCACCCCGCGCGGCTGGCCGAAATAGATGCCCCCCGTCAGCTCACGCACGATCAGGATATCCAGACCGGACACCACTTCGGGTCTGAGGGTGGAAGCCGCCGCCAGCTGCGGGTAGAGAATGGCCGGTCGCAGGTTGGAGAACAGGCCCAGCTCCGAGCGCAGCCCCAGCAGTCCCTGCTCCGGCCGCAGCGGCCGCTCCAGCGATTCGTACTGCGGACCACCGACGGCCCCCAGCAGGATGGCGTCGGCCGCGCGCGCCTGTTCCAGCGTCTCCGGTGGCAGCGGGTGCCCCTTCGCCTCCCAGGCGCTGCCGCCGACCAGGCCCTGCTCCAGCTCGATGTCGAGGCCGTCGGCCTGCAGCCGTTGCAACACCTTGACCGCCTCGGCCACGATCTCCGGGCCAATGCCGTCGCCCGGGAGTACCAGTATCTTCTTGGTCATGTCGTCTTGTCCCGTTCCTATTCTAGAATTCAAACAGCCAGGGTGCCTCCCGCCGACGCCGGTCTTCGTAGGCGCGGATCTCGTCGGCATGCTGCAGGGTCAGGCCGATGTCGTCCAGCCCGTTCAGCAGGCAGTATTTGCGAAACTCGTCCACCTCGAAGTGGATGGTCTCGCCGTTCGGCCGGGTGATGGTCTGCTGCTCGAGATCGACCCGCAGGCGGTAGCCCTCGTTCGCCTCCGTCTCGCGGAACAGCAGGTCGAGGATGGCGGCATCGAGGACGATGGGCAGCACGCCGTTCTTGAAACAGTTGTTGAAGAAGATATCGGCGAAACTGGAGGCGATCACCACCCGGAAGCCGGCATCCTCCAGTGCCCACACCGCGTGCTCGCGCGAGGAGCCGCAGCCGAAGTTCTCGCGTGCCAGCAGGATGCTGGCGCCGCGGTAGCGTGGCTGGTTCATGACGAAATCCGGGTTCGGGCGGCGCTTGCCGTGATCCTGGCCCGGTTCGCCGGGGTCGAGGTAGCGCCAGTCGTCGAACAGGTTGGGGCCGAAGCCGGTACGCTTCACCGACTTCAGGTACTGCTTGGGGATGATGGCGTCGGTATCGACGTTGGAACGGTCGAGCGGCATCACCAGCCCGTCGAGGGTCTTGAATGCTTTCATGTCATTTGCTCCCGGGGCCGCATTCAGGATTCGGACAGCGTGCGCACGTCCACGAAATGGCCGCTCACGGCGGCGGCCGCCGCCATGGCCGGACCGACCAGGTGGGTGCGTCCGCCGGCGCCCTGGCGACCCTCGAAATTGCGGTTCGAGGTCGAGGCGCAGCGTTCTCCCGGCTCCAGGCGGTCTGCGTTCATGGCCAGGCACATGGAACATCCCGGCTCGCGCCACTCGAAACCGGCCTCGAGAAATACCCGGTCCAGCCCTTCGGCCTCGGCCTGCTGCTTCACCAGTCCCGAACCCGGGACCACCAGTGCCTGGCGGATGTTGGCGGCCACCTTGCGGCCGCGCACCACGGCGGCGGCGGCGCGCAGATCCTCGATGCGCGAGTTGGTACAGGAACCGATGAATACCTTGTCCAGGCGGATCGAAGTGACCGGCGTGCCGGGCTCCAAGTCCATGTACGCCAGTGCCTTGCGCATGCCCTCGCGTTTCACGGCATCGGACTCCTGCTCGGGATCCGGTACCGCCGCATCCACCGGTACCACCATCTCCGGGGAGGTCCCCCAGGTCACCTGCGGGCGGATGGCGCCTGCATCGAGGGTGACCACGCGGTCGAAACGGGCGTCCGCATCGCTGACCAGCCGGCGCCAGTCGGCCACCGCCCGCTCCCACAACTCGCCCGTCGGCGCAAAGGGGCGACCGGCCACGTAGTCGATGGTCTTCTGATCGACCGCCACCATGCCGGCGCGGGCACCGGCCTCGATAGCCATGTTGCACACCGTCATGCGCCCTTCCATCGACAGCGACTCGATGGCGCTGCCGGCGAACTCGATGGCGTGTCCGGTACCGCCGGCGGTGCCGATCTCGCCGATGATGGCCAGCACCACGTCCTTGGCGGTCACCCCCGGGCCGAGCTCGCCCTCGACGCGCACCTGCATGTTGCGCGACTTCTTCTGGATCAGGCACTGGGTGGCCAGCACGTGCTCGACCTCGGAGGTGCCGATACCGAAGGCCAGGGCACCGAAGGCGCCGTGGGTGGAGGTATGCGAATCACCACACACCACCGTCATGCCCGGCAGGGTCGCACCCTGCTCGGGTCCGATCACGTGCACGATGCCCTGGCGCGCATCGTCCATGTGAAATTCGGTGATACCGAATTCCTCGCAGTTGTGGTCCAGTGTCTCCACCTGGATACGCGCCACCGGATCCTCGATGCCCTCGACGCCGCCCTCCCGGTGGGTGGTGGGTACGTTGTGATCCGGCACCGCGAGGATGGAGGCGGTGCGCCAGGGTTTGCGACCGGCCAGGCGCAGGCCCTCGAAGGCCTGCGGCGAGGTCACCTCGTGAACCAGGTGCCGGTCTATATAAAGAAGCGCGGTGCCGTTCGCATCCTCGCGCACGAGGTGCGCGTCCCACAACTTGTCATACAGTGTTCTGCCGCTCATGGTGCCATTCCCTCCACAGGACGGACATCCTATCCCCGCATCCAAAATAACTCCAATTCATATTTTTCATTTTCTGTATTATTATATGGAATATATTACCGGTCGCCCGACGCCCAAACTGATGGATATAGCCGCCCTCAAAGCCTTCCTCAGCGTCGCCGCGAGCGGCTCCTTCTCGCAGGCGGCGGAACAGCTGTTCCTCACCCAGCCGGCCGTCAGCAAACGCGTGGCGGCGCTGGAGAGCGAACTGGGCACGCGGCTGTTCGACCGCATCGGTCGCAGCGTCACCCTCACCGAGGCCGGCCGCGCCCTGCTGCCACGGGCACGCCATATCCTGCTGGAACTCGAGGACAGCATCCGCGCCATCTCCAGCCTCAGCGACGAGGTGCACGGCACCCTGCGTTTCGCCACCAGCCATCACATCGGCCTGCACCGCCTGCCGCCGGTGCTGAAGCGCTTCACGCGCGAGTATCCGCAGGTGCGCCTCGACATCCGCTTCATGGACTCGGAAGCCGCCTGCGTGGCGGTAGAGCACGGTGAACTGGAGCTGGCGATCGTCACCCTGCCGCCGGCGCCGCCGGAAAAACTCGACACCCGCCTGGTGTGGCCCGACCCGCTGGCCATCGTGGTCGCCCGCGAACACCCGCTGGCCGGCCGGCGTCGGGTCACCCTGCGGGAACTGGCCCGCCACCCGGCCATCCTTCCGGCACGCAATACCTACACCCGCCAGATCGCCGAACAGGCCTTCGAACGCACCGGGCTGAAACTCGACATCAGCCTGTCCACCAACTACCTCGAGACCATCAGGATGCTGGTCTCCGTGGGCATCGGCTGGAGCCTGCTGCCGCTGACCCTGGCCGACCGGCAGGTCCGCAGATTGCCGGTCAGCGGGCTCGAACTGCAGCGTCAGCTCGGTGTGGTACGTCATCGGGAGCGTACCCTGTCCAATGCCGCCCTGGCCCTGGAAAGTCTGCTGTGAACGAAGGCAGCCCGCCAGCGCGGCCGCAGTGCTCACCTGCCGGTCGCCAATGTCCTCCACGATCCGGGGGTATCCGGGCTAAACAGCCCCATGGCAGCGCGGTAGAATGAAAAAATTCAGTCTCGCCCCGGAGTCCGTCGACTCCCTGCTGCGATCGTCGGGAGAACGTACATGAACCGAGTCACCGTGGTGGGCGCCGGCTTCGGCGCCCTGACCGCCATCCGCAAACTGCGTGCCGCAGACAGTCGGCTGCACATCGACGTGGTCGCGCCACGCCCCGAGTTCGTCTATCTCCCCGGCACCATCTGGATTCCGACCGGGCTGCGCCAGCCGCGCGACCTGGTGGTCCCGCTCGACCACTTCTTCGAACGCATGAAGGTGCACTACCACCAGGCGGCGGCCACCGGACTGGAGAACGGCGGGCGTACCCTCCTGACCGACGCCGGCGAGGTCGAGAACGACGGTCTCATCATCGCCTCCGGCGGCCGCTTCCTGCGCAAGCTGCCCGGCATCGAGCACAGCATCACGCCCTGCGGCGGCGTCGCCGCCACGGTGGAGATCCGCGACCGCCTGCAGTCGATGGACGGCGGCACCCTCGCCTTCGGCTTTGCCGGCAATCCGAAGGAACCCTCGGCCATGCGCGGCGGCCCGGTGTTCGAGTTCCTGTTCGGCATCGATCGCTGGCTGCGCAGGCATGGACGACGCGACCGCTTCCGGCTGGTGTTCTTCACCCCCGCCGCCAAGCCCGGGGCCCGCCTGGGACCACGCGCCGTCGAGGGGCTGCTGCGGGAAATGAAGCGACGCGACATCGATACCCACCTCGGTCACAAGATGAAGGGCTTCGAGGCGGACAGGGTGATCACCGAGGGTGGTGAATTCCAGGCCGACCTCATCCTGTTCATGCCCGGCATGACCGGCAACGAATGGTTCGACAACACCCCCCTGCCGCGTTCGCCGGGCGGCCTGCTGCAGGCCAACGCCCTGTGCCAGGTCGAGGGAACGGAACGCATCTACGTGGCGGGCGATTCCGGCAGTTTCCCCGGTCCCGAATGGCTGCCGAAGCAGGCGCACATGGCCGACCTGCAGGCGAAGGCGGCGGTTGCCAACCTGATGGCGGAATTCGCCGGCCGCGCACCGGAACAAAGCTTCCGTGCGGAACTGATCTGCATCGTCGACAGCTGCGACAAGGGCATGCTGGTGGCCCGCAACCGGAAACGCAGCCTGGTGCTGCCGCCCACGATCCTGTTCCACTGGGCCAAGCGCTTCTATGAATGGATGTATCTGCGGCAGTACCGCTGAGCACAGCCAGCACCCGCGCAGGCCATGAACGATCTCAGCCACGTAGTCGACGGCAGCGGCGAGAACTTCCGCCAGCTGGTGCTGGAGAATTCCGCCAGGGGCGCCGTGCTGGTCAACTACTGGACCCCCTCCGCCGGCCCCTGCTTCATGCTGTGGCAGGTACTCGAACGCCTCAGCCGCGAATATCGGGGACGCTTCCTGCTGGTCAACATCAACACCGATCGCGAACGGCGACTGGCGCGCGAAAACGGCATCACCAGCGTCCCGACCGTCAAGATCTACCGTCACGGCAAGGTGGTCGAGACCATTCACGGTGCCCAGTCCGAACGGGCCCTGCGCGAGTGCATCGACCGCCACGTGCCGCCGGCGCGGGACAGCGTGATCGGCCGGGCGATCCGCGACTACCAGTCGGGCCAGGTCGCCGAGGCGCTGGGACGGCTGGCCCGCAGCGCACGGGAACGACCGCAGGACGTGCAACTGCATGCCACGGCGCTGAAGCTGCTGCTGCGGGAGAAGCGCTACGCCGACGTGGAGACCTGGTGCGCGGCGCTGCCCGACCGCGTGCGCCGCGAGGCGGCGATCGACACCCTGCGGGTGCACGCCCGCATGCTGCAACTGGCACGGGAAGCGGAGCGGGAGCCGCCGTCGGAAACGGTGGATGAGACCGAAGCCCGCATGCGCCAGGCCGCCAGCGCCATGGTGAAGGACGATTTCGCCGGCGCGCTGGAACAGCTGCTGGAAGTGGTCAGGCAGGACCGGCACTACCGCGAGGAACTGCCGCGCAAGGCCATGCTGGTGATCTTTTCCCTCCTCGGCGACGGACACGAACTGACGCGCCGCTACCAGGATGCGCTGCGCGAGGTGCTGCACAATTAACCCGGCAACCACGGCAGCATGACGGCGTGAGCAGCGACACACCCCTTCCCATAGAACCCCTGTTGCCGCGACTGCGGGACACCCTGCGAAAATCGACCCGCGTGGTCCTGGAAGCGCCGCCGGGAGCCGGCAAGACCACCCGCGTCCCGCTGGCGCTGCTGCACGAACCCTGGCTCGAGGGACGCCGCATCCTGATGCTGGAACCGCGGCGGCTGGCCGCCCGCAGCGCCGCGCGTTTCATGGCCCGCCGGCTGGGCGAACGCGTCGGCGAGACCGTGGGCTACCGCACGCGGCTGGAGTCGCGCGTCGGCCCGGGCACCCGCATCGAGGTGCTCACCGAAGGCATCCTCACGCGCATGCTGCAGGAGGACCAGGCGCTGGAGACCGCGGCGCTGGTCATCTTCGACGAGTTCCACGAACGCAGTCTGCAGGCCGACCTCGGCCTCGCCCTGTGCCTCGACAGCCAGGCGACGCTGCGCGAGGAGCTGCGCATCCTGGTCATGTCGGCCACCCTCGACGGCGCTGCCGTGGCGCGGCTCCTGGAAGGGGCACCGGTGCTCTCCAGCGAGGGTCGCGGCTACCCGGTAGAGACCCGCTATCGCCCGCTGGCCAGCGACTTCGCGCGCCAGCGCCGCGCCTTCTGTTCCGGGGTCGCCACACGCATCCGCGAGGTGCTGCGCGAGGAGCACGGCAACCTGCTGGTGTTCCTACCGGGGGTCGGCGAGATCCGCCAGCTGGAGTCGGCGCTGCAGACCCTCGTCGACGAGCAGGGGCTGATCGTCACGCCACTGCACGGCAACCTCGACGCGCGCGCCCAGGACGCCGCCACCGGACCACCGCCGCCGGGAAGGAGGAAGGTGGTGCTGGCCACCTCCATCGCCGAGACCAGCCTCACCCTGGAGGGCATCCGCGTGGTGGTCGACGCCGGCCTGATGCGCCTGCCGCGCTTCGACCCGGCCACCGGCCTCACCCGGCTGGACACCGTACCGGTATCGCAGGCGACGGCCGACCAGCGCCGCGGTCGCGCCGGACGCCAGCAGGCGGGCGTCTGTTACCGCCTGTGGCCGAAAGGACGGCAGCTGCTGGCGCACACCCCGGCGGAAATACTCGCAGCCGACCTCGCCCCCCTGCTGCTGGAACTGGCTCGCTGGGGCGTGTCCGACGCCGCCGGGCTGGCCTGGCTGGATGCCCCGCCCGCGGCACCGCTGGCGCAGGCGGCCGAACTGCTGCGCCGCCTGGGCGCACTCGACGCGGACGGACGCATCAGCGCGCACGGCCGCGAAATGGCTCGCTTCGGTGCCCATCCGCGGCTGGCGCACATGATGATCCGCGGCCACGAACTCGGCCACGGCGCCCTTGCCTGCGAACTGGCAGCCCTGCTGGGGGAACGCGATCCGCTGCGCCCGGTACAGGCAGCCGGGACGGACATACAGCTGCGCCTGGAGGCCTTGCATGGCAACAATCCGGCCGCCGACCGAGGCGCCCTCAAACGTATCCGCGTCACCGCCGAACGCTGGCGCCGCCAGCTCGGCTGTCCAGCGCCAGCGGAAGACCAGCGCGACCTGTCCATGGCCGGCGTGCTGCTGGCCTTCGCCTACCCGGATCGCATCGGGCTGCGGCGCCCCGGCGGCGACGGCCGTTACCGGCTCAGCAGCGGCCGCGGCGCCCGCTTCGGTGAAGCCGAGCCGCTGGCCGCCGAGGAGATGATCGTTGCCGCCTTCCTCGACGGACGCAGCGAAGCCCGGATCTTTCTGGCGGCGGGCGTAGCGCCCGAACAACTGCTCGAGTACCACCAGCCGTTGTTCTCCACGCGCCGGTTCGTCGTCTGGGACAGGACCCGGCAATGCGTACAGGCACGCCGCCAGCAACGGCTGGGGGCGCTGGTGATCGCCGACGAGTCCTGGACGGAGGCCGCGCCCGACGCCGTGCTCGCGGCCCTGCTCGAAGGCATCCGCCACCAGGGACCCGGTTGCCTGCCGTGGAACGAGGCGGCACGCCAGCTGCAGGCGCGCGTGGAACTGCTGCGAAAGCTGTTCGGCGATCCCTGGCCGGCAGTCGACGACGCCAGCCTGATGGCGACCCTGGAAGAATGGCTGGCACCCTGGCTGCAGGGCCTCAGCCGGCTGGAACAGCTGAAGAAACTCGACCTGCAGCAGATCCTGCTGGCCATGCTGCCCTGGGAACGGCGCAACGAGCTCGAACGGCTGGCACCGACCCACCTGCAGGTACCCAGCGGTTCACGCATACGACTGGACTACGGGGGCGACACGCCGGTGCTGGCAGTCCGCTTGCAGGAGATGTTCGGCCTCGCCGAGACGCCATCCATAGCCGGGGGACGCCTGACCGTGCTGGTGCAACTGCTGTCACCGGCACGGCGACCGCTGCAGCTGACCGGCGACCTCGGCGCTTTCTGGAAAGGCAGTTATCGCGAGGTGCGCAAGGAGATGAGAGGCCGCTATCCCAAACACCACTGGCCGGAAGACCCGCTGCAGGCACAACCGACCACCCGCACCCGCCGCCGGAAAGAACAGAAACCGTAGCGCCGGCCGGGCATGGACAAGCTCGTGTGGCATCCGGTTCCGTCCTATATCACTAGCCACGGAAAACACGGAAACGATAGATAGAGCAGCACCGCTGTCCCATCAACTTCAGACTCGTCATCCCGGCGCAGGCCGGGATCCAGTAACTCGCTGGAACCGCTGGATTCCGGCCTGCGCCGGGATGACGGGAAAAGACCAGCGACATTCGTGTCTCCAAAGTCGCATGACTCGCTGCACTCAGACAACGGCCGGCTTTTTCCGGAAAATCCGGCCCATTTCAAGGCGCGGTCGATTCGGTCAGAGGCTTGCCCCGCCCTCGCTGAGCTGAATCACCAACCCCGCTTTCCTGGGTCAGTCAGCCGCGGCTACAGCCAGCTCGCCACCGTCTTCCTGTCCGGGACACCGCCGGCGTGTACGACCTTGCCGTCGATGACGACGCCCGGCGTCGACATGACGCCGTAGCTCATGATGGCGGCGATGTCCTCGACCTTTTCCACCTGGACGTCGACGCCCTTGTCCGCCGCAACCTCCTCGATCAGTTTCGCCGTCGCCTTGCAGTTGGGGCAGCCAGAGCCCAGTACCTTGATTTCCTTCATCACCTACTCCTGCAACAGATTGAATCCCCAGCCCACCAGCGTAAAGGCCACCGCCAGCACCGAAGCATACAGCGTCAGCGCCGGCCAGCGCATGACCTTGCGCAGGATCAGCATCTCCGGCAGGGACAGCGCGGCGATGCTCATCATCAGTGCCAGCGTGGTACCGATGGCCACCCCCTTGCCCAGCATCGCCTCGGCCAGCGGGATGACGCCGGTGGCGTTCGAATACAACGGAATGCCGAGCAGCACCGCGCCGGGGACCGCCAGCCAGTTGTCGCGGTCGCCCAGGTACTCCAGCACCCACTGCTGCGGCACGTAGCCGTGGAACAGCGCGCCGAGGGCGATCCCGGCGAGGACCCATTTCCAGATGCGACCGACGATTTCCCGCACCTCGTTCATGGCATAGCGATGACGCCCGGCCAGCGAAGTATCGACTTCAGCCATCTGCGCCTCGCCCATGTGGATCTTCCACACATAGTCCTCGACCCAGCGTTCCGGGCGGAAGCGCTCCATCACCGCGCCCCCGACCCAGGCGACCAGCAGACCCGCGCCCACGTACAACGCCGCCAGCTTCCAGCCGAGGATACCGACCAGGATGACCGCCGCGACCTCGTTGATCATCGGACTGGCAATGAGAAAGGAGAACGTCACGCCCAGCGGAATGCCCGCCTCCACGAAGCCGATGAACAGCGGTACGGAGGAGCAGGAACAGAACGGCGTGACCGCCCCGAGGGTGATCGCCAGGGTACGCGCCAGCCACTTCGGCTTGCCCCGCACATAGTCGCGCACCTTCTCCGGCGACAGGATGGCCCGCAACAGACCCATGACATAGATCACCAGGAACAGCAGGAAGAAGATCTTTGCCGTGTCCATGACGAAGAAATGCAGCGCCTGGCCGGCGTGACTTTCCGGTGACAGGCCAAGAAAACGGTAGACCAGCTGGCTGGCCAGGTATTCGAACATGGAGGCAACGACCTGCTATGGGCAGTGTCGCCGGAGTATATATGTTTTTACGTATATATCAACTGCGCCCGGATTGCGGGTCGTCACGGCGCTTCGACACGACAAGCGGGGAGGACCTGCCCGGGCACCGTCGGCATGGCCCGCTTCAGGCGCAGCAGGAGGTACGGGGTCGGTCCGGCATGTCGGCCAGGTTCTGCCGGTCGGAGACAAAGGGCTCCTCGTCAGCGACGGCCCTGGCCGTCGTTCGCAGGACCTGTTTTTCCCAGGACGGCAGTTGCGAATGCAGACGATAGAATATCCACTGGCCCTCGCGGCGGCTGGAAACGATACCGCCCTCGCGCAGCTGTGCCAGATGGCGCGAGACCTTGGGCTGGATCATCCCCAGGGCATGGGTGAGTTCGCAGACGCACAATTCCCCTTCCTGCTGCAACAGCACCAGGCAACGCAGACGCGTCTGGTCGGCCAGCGCCTTGAAGAAGGTTTCCGCACGTACGTTCAC
>DROT01000101.1 GCA_011321775.1 Gammaproteobacteria bacterium
GAACAGGAACGCCAGTCCGCCGAAGACATCAAGGGCAAGGTGGAACTGATCCAGGACGTCGTCACCATGGCAGCCAGGGGAGACCTTACCGGCCAGATCATGGTCTACCGCGACCAGGACGTGATCTCGGAACTGGCCGACGGCATCCAGCAGATGCTGGACAGCCTCAACTCCCTGGTGGCGCGCATCCAGCAGTCCGGCATACAGGTGACCTCCTCGGCCACCGAGATCGCCGCCACCGCCAAGGAGCAGGAAGCGACCGTCACCGAACAGGCGGCAACCACCAACCAGATCAAGGCCACCATAACCGAGATCACCGCGACCTCCAGGGAACTGGTCACCACCATGAACGACGTCACCGAGGTGGCGTGGAAGACCTCGGAGAGTGCCAACAGCGGTCGCAGCTCGCTGCAGAACATGGAACGGACCATGCATCACATGATGGAGGCCACCGAGTCCATCAGCGCCAAGCTGGCGGTGCTGAGCGAGAAGGCCGGCAACATCAACACCGTGGTCACCACCATCAACCGGGTCGCGGACCAGACCAACCTGCTGTCGCTGAACGCCGCCATCGAGGCCGAGAAGGCCGGCGAATACGGGCTCGGCTTCGCGGTGGTGGCCACCGAGATCCGCCGCCTCGCGGACCAGACCGCCGTGGCCACCTGGGACATCGAACAGATGGTGAAGGAAATGCAATCAGCGGTCTCGGCGGGTGTCATGGGCATGGAGAAGTTCTCCGAGGAAGTGCGCCGTGGCGTCGACGACGTGCGCCAGGTCGGCTCGCAGCTCGGGCACATCATCGAGCAGGTGGAGGCACTGATTCCCCGCTTCGAGGAGGTCAACGAGGGCATGAACTCGCAGGCTCTCGGCGGCCAGCAGATCCGCGACGCCATCGTGCAACTGAGCGAATCGGCGCAGCAGACTGCCGACTCGTTACGCCAGTCCAACGGTGCCATCCTGCAGCTCAACGAGGCCGCGCGGCGCCTGCAGGAAGGTGCCTCGCACTTCCGCGTCAACCGCGAGGAGTCCTGACGGGTGCTGATGCTGTCGTTCCAGCTGGGCAACGGTCACTACGCCATCCCGGCGCAGGAGGTGGTCGAGGTCCTGCCACGTCTGGAACTGGACCCGGTGGCCCGGGTGCCGGCGTGGATCGCCGGCCTGCTGGACTACCGTGGTACGCCGGTGCCGGTGCTGGACCTGTGCCGCCTGATCGCTGAACAGCCGTGCAGGAACACCTTCGGCAGCCGCATCATCATGGTCGACTTCGTGCCGGCCGGCGCCGCAGGCCGGCTGCTGGGATTGCTGGCCGAGGGCGTGCACGAGACCCTGCGACTCGACGAGGAAGAATTTTCGGAAGCGGGCCTGCCGCGCCAGCAGGCGCCCTACCTGGGCCAGGCGACCCGTGACGGCGAACGTCTGATCGAGCGTATCCGCGTCAACGAACTGATTCCACCGTCGATCCGGAAACAGCTGTTCCCCGCAGAGGCCGGCTAGATGTCCCTGCCGGCCATCGAGCAACTGCTGAGAACGCGGATGGGCCTGCACAGCCAGACGGTCGGCGGCGACGTCGTCGGCCAGGCGGTGGCGGAACGCATGCGCAGCTGCGGCATCGACAGCCTGGACGAGTACCAGCGCGTGGTCAGCGCCTCGGAGACCGAGCTCGAGGCGCTCATCGACAGCGTCGTCATTCCCGAGACCTGGTTCTTCCGCGACCGCAACCCCTTTACCGCCTTCTGCGAATGGCTGCGCCGCGAGTGGCTGCCGCGGCCTGGCACCAGGCCGCTGCGAATACTCAGTCTGCCCTGCTCCACCGGCGAGGAGGCCTACAGCCTGGCGATGTGTCTGGCCGACTGCGGCGTGGCGCGCGACCAGGCCCACATCGATGCCGTCGACATCAGCCACGGCAACATCCGCCAGGCGCGGGAAGCCTGCTACGGGCAAAATTCCTTCCGCGGCGGCTATACCGGCTTCCGCGAACGCCATTTCGATACCGTGGGCAACCGATTTCGCGTCGGAGAGGGAATCCGCGAGCGCGTCACCTTCCAGCGCGGTAACGTACTCGATGCCGCGTTTACCGAGGGCCGCCAACCCTACCAGGTCATCTTCTGTCGCAACCTGCTGATCTATTTCGACCGTGCCACCCAGCACCGGGTCATCGACCAGCTGGAGCGTATCCTGGCCGACGACGGCCTGCTGTTTCTCGGGCACGCCGAGACCGGTCTGCTGCTGGAACGACGGTTCACGCCCCTGGAGAGCCCTCGTTGTTTCGGTTTCCGGCGCGGGGAACGCGATGCACGACAGGCCGCCACGGGCCGGCCGTGTCGCAGCCGGCGCCATGCACCCATGCGACCGGCAGCCGTCCGTCGCGAAACAGGGGCGCGGCCGTCCCTGCAGCCCGCCACCGCCGGTCCACGACAGACAGACAGAAGCGGGCACACCCGGGAGAGTGCAGAGCTTCTGCGCCAGGCCTTCGATCTCGCCGACCGCGGCCGCTTCGAATCTGCCAGCGAATTGTGCGAGCGGCTGCTGCGGCAGCAAGAGACCTGTCCCGACCTCTACTATCTGCTCGGCCTGATCGCCGAGGCGGGCGACGACAGCGAGGCGGCCGAGCGGCAGTTCCGCAAGGCGGTATATCTGCAGCCTCGGCACTACGAGGCCCTGACCCATCTGAGCATCCTGTGCCGCCAGCGTGGCGACCTGGAGAACGCTCGGCGCTTCTCCGAGCGCGCGGCGCGCTCGCAGCGGCGCCAGCCGTCGCGGGAGGCATTGACATGAGTGCCGCCGAACACGCCGGCACCATCGGGCTCGACGACTGCTGGAATCGCATCGGCGTGTGGAGCAGGAACCCGAGCTGTGCCGAACTCGAACAGCATGTCCACTGCCGCAACTGCAACCGTTATGCCGCTGCCGGACGCCGCATGCTGGAGCGGCCGGCACCCGGGGATTATCGCCGGGAATGGACGGAACGCTACCGCCAACCGCCGCAGCCCCCCGCCGGCGAATCGAATTCGGTGTTGCTGTTCCGGATTGGCGAGGAGTGGCTGGGACTCGACAGTCGCCATGTGCAGGAGATCATCCGAACCCAGCCGGTACACCGCATTCCGCACGCCGGCGGCTCGCTGCTGCAGGGCGTGACCAACATCCGCGGCCAGCTGAGAATCGTCGTTTCACTCGCCGCCCTGCTGCAGCTGGACGACGGCAGCGGGACTGAAGCGACCACCCGGCAACGCCTGGTGTTCGTGGACAAGGACGGCGAAGGTTTCGTGTTCCCTGCCAGCGAGGTCCACGGCATCCACCGCTATGCGGTCGACAGCCTGCAGCCGGTACCCGTCACCGTCTCCCGTTCCGGCAACAGTCTCAGCCGCGGCGTCCTGCCGTGGAAGCAGCACCACGTCGGCATACTGGACCACGAACTGCTGTTCTATGCCCTGGGAAAGGGGCTGTGCCATGAGTGACGGTCTCGGCGACTTCTCCATGCTGGAACTGTTCCGCCTGGAAGTGGAGAACCAGGCAGCGGTACTCAGCGAAGGTCTGCTGGCGCTGGAACAGGATCCCGCCGAGGCTGCACGCCTGGAAGCCCTGATGCGCGCCGCGCACTCCATCAAGGGTGCGGCGCGCATGGTCGACGTCGACGCCGGCGTACGCCTGGCACACGCCATGGAGGACTGTTTCGTCGCCGCCCAGAGCGGCGAACTGCAGCTCGACGCCCGCTGCGTGGACCTGCTGCTGGCCGGGGTCGACCAGCTGGTCGCCATTTCCGAACAGCGCAGCGACGCCGAACAACTGGAGCAGCTGGTCGCTCGCATCAGCACCATCCAGCAACTGGAAGCCATCGGCGATGAAAGGCAAGCGCCGACGCGGGACGACCCGCCAGCGACGGGCGCAGCGGCGGACTCGCCGGAGACCACGAGCACGCCCGTGGAGACGGCCGCGGCCACGCCACCGGCCGCGACCGAGTCGATCCGCGTCACCGCCGACAGTCTCACGCGTCTCATGGGTCTGGCCGGCGAGGTGCGGGTCGAGTCGCGCTGGTTGCGACCCTTCGCAACGGCGCTGCTGCAGGTCAAGCAGCGCCAGAGCGAGATCGTCGCCCTGCTCGACCGCCTCAACGACACCCTGCTGGGCCAGGCCGGCGACGAGTACAGCCGCAGCCTGGGCGCAGACATCCGCGCCCGGGCAAACCGCTGCCGCCAGCTGCTCGCCGACCGTCTGCTGGAACTGGACGAGTTCGACCGGCGCCTGGACAGTCTCGGCAACCGCCTGCACGAGGAGGTGGTGGCCAGTCGCATGCGTCCCTTCGGCGACATCACCCGCGCCTTCCCGCGCCTCGTCCGTGACCTGGCGCGCCAACTGGGCAAGCAGGTGGAACTGAAGATCGACGGCCTCGACACGCGCGTCGACCGCGACATCCTGGAGCAGCTCGAGGCGCCGCTGAATCATCTGCTCCGTAACGCCCTGGACCACGGCATCGAGACACCGGACGAGCGCCGCGCCGCCGGCAAGCGGGAACAGGCGACACTGCACCTGGTCGCCATGCACAGCGCCGGCATGCTGGCCATACAGATCGAGGACGACGGCCGCGGTATCGATCCGGAGCAGCTACGCAACCGTATCGTCTCCAGGGGGCTGGTCAGCGACGCCATGGCGGCACAACTGGACGAGACGGAACTGCTGGAATTCCTGTTTCTGCCCGGCTTCACCACCCGCGAGGAGGTCACCGAACTCTCCGGACGCGGCGTCGGCCTGGACGTCGTCCACAGCACCGTACAGCAACTGCGCGGGAGCGTGCGCGCCAGCAGCGTCCCCGGCCAGGGAACGCGTTTCCAGATGCAGCTTCCGGTCACCCTGTCCATGGTGCGCGCCCTGCTGGTGGAAGTCGGCGGCGAACCCTATGCCATTCCCCTGGCGCGCATCGACCGCACCCTGCAGCTGGACCGCAGCCAGGTGGAAACGCTCGAGGGGCGCGAATACTTCACCCTTGGAACCCAGCACGTGGGGCTGGTGTTCGCCTCCCAGGTGCTGGAGTGTCCGGGCGCGCCCGAAACCGCGACGGAACTGGCCGTGGTGGTCCTCGGCGAACGTCTGAACCGCGCCGGCCTGGTGGTGGAACGTTTCCTCGGCGAACGCAACCTGGTGGTCCAGCCGCTCGATCCGCGCCTGGGCAAGGTGCGTGACATCGCCGCCGCGGGCCTGCTGGAGAATGGTGATCCCTGCCTGATCGTGGACGTCGACGACCTGCTGCGCTCCATCGATATCCTGGTCACCGGTGGTCGCCTGGACCGGGTGGGCCATGCCGTGGAAGACAGTGGTGCCAGCGCCAAGCGCATTCTGGTGGTCGACGACTCGATTACCGTTCGCGAGGTCGAACGCAACATGCTGGCTACGCGCGGCTACCGCGTCGACGTGGCCATCGACGGCATGGACGGCTGGAACGCGGTGCGTACCAGCGACTACGACCTGGTCATCAGCGACATCGACATGCCACGCATGAACGGCTTCGAGTTCGTCCAGCTCATCAAGCAGGACCAGCGCCTGCGCGACACGCCGGTCATGATCGTGTCCTACAAGGACCGCGAGGAAGACCGCCAGCGCGGGCTGGAGGTCGGCGCCGACTACTACCTCACCAAGGGCAGTTTCCACGACGAGACCCTGATCGACGCCGTCGTGGACCTCATCGGTCCCGCCTGTTGAAACCGCGGCCATGCTGAAACTCGCCATCGTCAACGATTCACCGATGGCCGTGGAGAGCCTGCGGCGTATCGTCGGCGACGCGCCCGGCTACCGGCTCGCCTGGGTGGCCTTCGACGGAGCCGAGGCCATCGAGAAGTGCCACCAGGAACGCCCCGACATCGTGCTGATGGACCTGATCATGCCGGGCATGGACGGTGTCGCCACCACCCGCCGCATCGTCCCGGAGTTCGGCTGCGCGGTGCTGATCGTGACGGCCAGCGTGGACCGCCACACCGGCAAGGTGTTCGAGGCCATGGGCGCCGGCGCCCTGGACGCCGTCAATACGCCGGTACTCGGAGCTGGCGGCGATGCCGGCGGTGACGTCCTCCTGCTTCACAAGATCGACACCATCGCCACCCTGCTGCAGGACCGCAACGCCGCAACCGTGGACGCGCCACGGCAACCGGCCAGCCCCCCGCTGCGCGGCGACCGCACCGCTCCGCTGATTGCCATCGGCGCCTCCACCGGCGGACCGGCGGCCCTCGCCCGACTTCTGGGTGGACTGCCCGCCCACCCGGCGGTAGCGATCGCCATCGTTCAACACGTGGACGAGCAATTCTGCGCCAGTTTCACCCACTGGCTCGACCAGCAGAGCCCCGTGCCGGTGCGCATGGCACGGGCCGGGGAACGGCCGCAGGCGGGCGAGGTGGTGGTCTGCGGCCGCGAGCATCACCTGGTGCTGACGCCGGCCGGCTGTTTCGACTACGTCCGCGAGCCGACCACCACCGCCTACCGTCCCTCGGTCGACGTGTTTTTCCACAGCCTGGCCAATAACCATGATAATCATGGGGTTGGCGTACTGCTCACGGGGATGGGGCGGGACGGCGCGGCGGGGCTGAAGGCAATGCGCGCGCGTGGCTGGCTGACGCTGGCTCAAGATCGCCACAGCTGTGCCGTTTACGGTATGCCGAAAGCGGCAAGAGAGCTTGATGCAGCGGACAAAATCCTTCCGCTCGAGGAGATCGGCACAACCCTGCTCCAGTGGGCCGAAGATCCGCTCGGGGCCGCACGGACGCGACGGAAATCAGGATGACGACAGACGACAGCGAATCACAACGTTCCGACGCCGGCAAGTGGGCGGTGGTGCTGCTGGTCGACGACCAGGCCATGGTCGCCGAAGGCATCCGTCGCATGATCGCCGACGAGCCCGATATCGACTTCCACTACTGTTCCGACCCGCGCCAGGCGGTACAGCGGGCGGTCGAGCTGAACGCCTCCGTCATCCTCCAGGACCTGGTGATGCCCGAGGTCGACGGCCTCACCCTGGTGCGCTTCTACCGCAACAACCCGGCCACCCGCAACGTGCCGATCATCGTGCTGTCCAGCAAGGACGACGCCAACGTCAAGAGTGACGCCTTCTACCAGGGCGCCACCGACTACCTGGTGAAGCTGCCGGACAAGGTGGAACTGCTGGCGCGTATCCGCGCCCATGCCAGGAGCTACCTGGCGCAGAAGGAGCGCGACGAGGCCTACCGCTCCCTGCAGAAGATGCAGGACCAGCTGGAGCGCATGAACCAGGAACTGGAACGCAGCAATCGCGAGCTCCACCGCCTGTCGTCGCTGGACGGCCTCACCGCGCTCGCCAACCGGCGCCGCTTCGACGAGACCCTGGAGCAGGAGTGGCAACGCGCGGGCCGCACCGAGATGCCGCTGGCACTCATTTTCGCCGACATCGATTTCTTCAAACGCTACAACGACCACTACGGACACCAGGCCGGCGACGAGTGCCTCAGGACGATCGCCGCGCTGCTGCAGCACATGGTTCACCGCCCCGCCGACCTGGTCGCCCGTTACGGCGGCGAGGAGTTCGTGCTGATTCTTCCCGACACCACCGACGAGGGGGCCCTGGCAGTGGCGGACAAGATACTGCATCGGGTCAACGAACTGGCCGTGCCGCACGCGAACTCCGACATCGCCGACCACATCACCCTGAGCATGGGCGTGGCCAGCATCCTGCCGCAGGACGGAGAGAGCGCCCAACTTCTCGTCAGCCGCGCCGACCAGGCGCTCTATCGCGCCAAGGAACGCGGCCGCAACTGCGTCGAGGTCGCCCTGCCCGTCGCCCCGCTGCGCATGGCCCACTAGCCTCCCGTTCGGTGTATCATGTGCCCCTGTTCCAGCAGGAGGGTGTCATGACTTTCGTAGTGGGTGAAAACTGTATCAAGTGCAAGTACACCGATTGTGTCGAGGTCTGCCCGGTGGACTGTTTCCACGAAGGCCCCAATTTCCTCGTCATCGACCCGGAGGAATGCATCGACTGCACGCTGTGCGAACCCGAATGTCCGGCCGAAGCCATCTTCCCCGAGGATGACCTGCCCGCCGACCAGGAAAAATTCCTGGAGCTCAACGAGGAACTCGCGCGCGAGTGGCCAGTGATCACCCAGAAGAAAGACCCGCTCCCCGACGCCGATGAGTGGAACGGCAAGGAAGGCAAGCTCGACCTGCTGGAACGTTGAAGCCGGTCGTTCTGGTACCCGCCTCCAGCGACCCGCTGGCCTGTGCCTCCGAACGCATTCTCGACCACTACCGGGATCGGCTGCCCGAACTCGACGGCTGCCGCATCCTGGTCCCGGAAAACCGCTGCGCCGGCCGCTTCCGTGCCGCGCTGCTGCGGGCGGCCGAACAACGCGGCCACCACGCCCTGCTGGGCGTGTCCATCGAAACCCTGGAACAATGGCTGACGCACAACTGCGTCCTTCGCGGGCGCGTATTGCCGCGGGCGGCGCAGGAACTGGTGCTGGTCGAAGCCCTGCGCGGCCACGCGAAACTCTACGGGAACAGTGATCCCTGGCAGCTGGGCGCCCGCCTGCTGTCGCTGTTCGAGGAACTGACGCGCAACGAGACCCCCATCGACGACACCCTGGATTCCTTCCGCTCGCTGCTGCAGCAGGGTTATGGCATCGGCGACGACAGCCACTCGCTGCAACAGGAAGCCGCCATGCTGCACACCCTGTGGCACGCCTGGCGGCAGCAGCTGGAGGAAGACGGCCTGCTGGACAGCGCGGGCGCCCTGCGCCAACGGCTGCAACTCGGCCTCGACCCGCCCGGCGAGGACCTCCTCTGGCTGGTCGGTTACACCGCCTTGTCGCCGTCCGAGGCGCGCTGGCTGCGCCAGCTGCTGGAACGGGGACGCGCGCGCCTGATCCTGCACGGCGACGCAGCCCGCGACGGCTACCACCCGGACGCCTGCCTGCACCGTCTCCTCGGCCAGCTGGGCATGGAGGGCCGGACCGATTCGCCGGGGCCGGCGGAGGACCCGCTGCACGACCTGGTCGATTCCCTGTTCGGCGACCAGGGAGACCTGCGCCAGCGTGCCGCCGCCTTCGCCCGGCGCCACCCGCGCGATCCGGTGCGCGAGCGCCTGGCGAGCTTCACCGCCGACACGCCCGAGGACGAGGCCCGCGCGGTGGCCCTGCAGGTGCGCCGCTGGCTGCTGGACGGTGTCCGGCCGATTGCCGTGATTACCGAGGACCGGCGCCTGGCGCGCCGGGTACGCGCCCTGCTGGAAGCCGCCCAGGTACAGATGGAGGATACCGGCGGCTGGGCGCTGTCGACCACCAGCGCCGCGGCCATGCTGGAACGCTGGCTGGAGACGGTCGAGGAAGACTTCGCCTGCGGCCCGCTGCTGGACCTGCTGAAATCGCCCTTCGCCTGTTTCGGCGAGCGCGACCGTCACCTGGCGCTGACGCGACGGCTGGAACAGGACATCATCCTGCACGAAAACATCGCCCGCGGCCTGGAGCGCTACCGGCACCACCTGGAACTGCGCAACCGGCGACTGCCCGACTGGAGCGAAGCCACCTTCCATTCGCTGCAGCAACTGCTGAACACCCTCGACCACGCCGCCGGGCCGTTGCGCCCGCTGCTGCAGGGCGAACACCCCCTCGCCAGCTTCACCCTGGGCCTGCTGGACAGCCTGCGCGAGCTGCAGGCATGGGAAAACCTGGCACAGGATGCCGCCGGACAGCGGGTGCTCGAACTGCTGGAGGATCTGCACCGTATCGCCGCCGAATCCCCCCTCGAGGTCCGCTGGCTCGAGTTCCGCAACTGGCTCGGCAGCAACCTGGAACGCGCCACCTTCCGGCCGCCGACCTCGGGCAGCCCGGTGCAACTGCTGACCCTGGAACAGAGCCGGCTGCAGCAGTTCGGCGCCACGGTGATCGCCGGCTGCAGCCGCGAACTGATGCCGGGCTCCGCCGCCGGCCAGGCCTTCTTCAACCAGCGCGTACGCGCCCAGCTCGGCCTGCCGGACTGGTCACAGACCATCACCCTGCGACTGCACCACTTCTGCCGCGCCCTGCAGTGCAGCGGCCGCACCCTGCTGACGCGCCACCGGGAACGCGATGGCGAAGCGGTTGCCGCCAGCCCCTGGCTGGAGTTGCTGGAAGTGTTCTACCGGCATGCCTACCAGGCCCCCCTGGAAGACGCCGGACTCGCGGACCTGCTGGCCCAGCCGGCGTCCCGTCCCGCTTCCCCGGATCGCGCACCCCTGCCGCCACGGCAGCAACATCCGCGGCCGACACCGCCGGCCCGCCTGCTCCCTCGTTCCTGGTCCGCCTCCACCCACCAGCGCCTGATCGACTGTCCCTACCGCTTCTTTGCCGCCGACACCCTCGCCCTCAAACCGATGGACGAGATTCGCGAGGCGCTGAGCAAGGCCGACTACGGCTCCCTGGTCCATCGCGTGCTGGAGGCCTTCACCGGGCCGGTTCGCGGCCTGCCCGGCCCCTGGACAGGGCCGCTGCAGGAGGGACAGCGCGAAGCCGCCCTGGGACTGCTGCGCAAAATCAGCCGGGCGGTGTTCGCCGAAGCCATCGAGGAGAACTTCGAGGCCCGCAGCTGGCGCGACCAGTGGCTCGCGATCCTGCCCGACTATGTGGATTGGGAGATCGAACGCCGTCGCCAGTGGCAACTGCGCAACGCCGAGCTGCAGGCGGAAAGAGTCCTGAGTCCCACCCTGACCCTGCGCGGGCGCATCGATCGCGTCGATCAGCGCGACGGCCGGCTGGCGCTGCTGGACTACAAGACCGGCCAGGCACCACGCCCGCAGGACGTCCTCGCCGGCGAAGCGGTGCAGCTTCCCAGCTATGCCCTGCTGCTCGACGCACCCGTCGAGCAGCTCGACTACCTGCAGTTCCGGCGCGATGGACTGAGGCCCGGCAGCTGCGCCTCCGGGGAGGACGTGCTGCCGCTGCTGCACGCCATCGGGGAACGGATGGTCGAACTCGATGAGGCGCTCCGCGGCGGTGCAACCCTGCCTGCCTGGGGCGATGCGGGCGTCTGCCGGCACTGCGAGTTCAGCGTGCTGTGCCGGCGCGAGGCCTGGGAGCACGACCATGACTGAGCCCGCGCTGGCCACCGATCCGCGGCGCAGCTTCAGCGTGCTGGCCTCGGCCGGCACCGGCAAGACCTGGCAGCTGGTCGCCCGGCTCACGCGCCTGTTGCTGCACGGGGCGCGTCTGGACAGCATTCTCGCCATCACCTTCACCCGCAAGGCGGCCGGCGAGATGCAGCAGCGTCTCGGCGAACGTCTGCGGGAACTGCTGGAAGCAGACGACCGGCGACTGGACGAACTGCTGAACGAAATCGGCGAGCGCCCCGGGCCGCAACTGCGGCAGCGCGCGCGTGAACTCTACGAACGCTGGCTACGCAGCGAACAGACCCTGCGCGCCACCACCTTCCATGCCTTCTGCCAGGAACTGCTGCGACGCTTTCCGCTGGAGGCCGGCCTGCCACCCGGCTTCGAACTGCTGGAACAGACCGGGCTGCTGGTGGAGGAAAGCTGGGACGCCCTGTTCGCCGACGCCACGCGCCGGCCCCGGGGAGCCGCAGCGCAGGCGCTGGAAACGCTTTTCGAGGCGCTCAACGGCCTGCACAACACCCGTGCCGCCCTGTTCAGTTTCGTCGAACACCGCAGCGACTGGTGGGCCTGGACCCAGGGTGCCCGGGACCCGGTGGCCGTCGCCCGCCACCGTCTGGCGCAGCGGCTGGAGGTCGACGAGGAGATCGCCGGCGGGCAGCGACTGTGGAATGCCGACGGGCGCGCGGCGCTGGCCGAATTCGCCACCCTGCTGGCGCGCCACCAAACCCGTGCCAACGAGCGGCACAGCGCGCAGCTCGGCCAGGCACTGGCAGAAAGCGATGCCGAGCAGGCCCTCGAGGCGATCTGCGAGGTATTCTTCACCGGCAGCGGCGGGCGGCGCGCCCGCAAGGACAGCAAGAGACTGCGCGACTCGCTCGGCGATGCCGGCGCCGAACGCCTGCTGGAGCTGAATGCCTGGGCCTGCGAGCAGCTGGAGCAGATCCTCGAACACCGCCGGCGCCGGCACAGCCTGCGCCTGAACAATGCCTGGTATCTGGCCGGGCAGCACATGCTGGATCACTACCAGCGCATCAAGCAGGAGCGGCGCCTGCTCGACTTCAGCGACCTGGAGTGGAACGCCTGGCGCCTGCTCACCGACAGCGAACACGCCCACTGGATCCAGTACAAGCTCGACCAGCGCATCGACCACCTGCTGATCGACGAATTCCAGGACACCAACCCCACCCAGTGGCAGCTGGTACTGCCGCTGCTGGAAGAGATCGCCGCCGGCGGCGAACGCGATCGCAGCCTGTTCATCGTCGGCGATGCCAAGCAGTCGATCTACCGCTTCCGGCGCGGCAACCCGCGCCTGCTGCAGCGGGCAGCCGACTGGATGCGGCAGCATCTGGGTGCCGGGACCGTCCGACTGGACCTTTCGCGGCGCTCGGCGCCGGCCGTCATCGAGGTCGTCAACCGGGTATTCCGCCACCCGGAACTGGCAGCCTGCATGCCGGATTTCCAGACCCACGAGGCCCATCGCCAGGATGCCTGGGGGCGGGTCGAACTGTGGCCGCTGGTGACACCGGGCGAGACCGAAAGCACGGACACGACGGCAACGGAGCTGCGCAATCCCCTGCAGCAACGACGCCGGGTAGCCATCGACGATCGCCACTACCGCGAAGGCGAGGCGGTGGCGCGGCGCATCCACGAACTGCTCGAACAGGGCCTCGCCGGCTACGACGACATCCTGATCCTGATGCGCGCCCGCACCCACCTGGCCGACTACGAGGCGGCGCTGCGCGACCAGGGCATCCCCTATCTCAGCCTCGACCGCGGCACCCTGCTGCAGAGCCTGGAGATCCGCGATCTCGAGGCCCTGCTGGTGGTACTCATGACACCGCAGGACAACCTGTCGCTGGCACAGACCCTGCGCAGTCCATTGTTCTCGGCCAGCGACGAGGACCTGGCGCAGCTGGCGGACAGCGGCCGCGGTCCCTGGTTCGAACGCCTGCAGGCACTGGCACCACGGCTCGATCCGCAACATTCGCTGGCACGCGCGGCCCGCCTGCTCGATGACTGGCGTGCCCTCGCCGGCCACATCCCCATCCACGACCTGCTGGAACGCATCTTCCACGAGTCCAACCTGCAGGAGCGCTACCGCGCCGCCTTCCCGCCGACCCAGGTGGCGCGTGTGAGCGCCAACCTGACGCGCTTCGTGGAACTGGCGCTGGAAGTCGACTCGGGCCGCTATCCCACCCTGCCGCGCTTCCTCGAACGGCTGCGGCAACTGCGCAATCTCGAGAAGGAAGGCCCCAGCCAGGCCACGCCCGGCAGTCACGACGGCGGGCGCGTGCGCCTGCTGACCATCCACGCCGCCAAGGGACTGGAGGCGCCGGTGGTGTTCCTGGTCGACAGCGCCAGCGCCGCCAACGGCCCGCCCGGCTACCAGGCACTGGTGCGCTGGCCCGCGGAAGCCGACCGGCCCGAGGATTTCCTGCTGCTGGCGTCGGGCAGACAGCGGGACGCCTTCAGCAGCGAACTCCTGCGCCGCGACCAGGAGGAAGCGCAGTGTGAAGCCGCCAACCTGCTCTACGTCGCCCTCACCCGGGCCCGGGACCTGCTGATCGTCTCCGGTTGCCGGCCGGCCAGGAACGGCGCTTCGACGGGCTGGTGGGGCCAGCTGGCCACCGCCCTGTGTGACGACACCGAACTGGAAACACCCTGGGTATACGAATCGGGCGAAATGCCGGCCACCCTCACCGCCACGATGCCGGAAACCGCGCCACCGCCGGAGGTCGATCCACGCCTGAGCCGACCAATCGTCACGCGACCATTGTTGCGGGAGATCGCGCCCAGCCACACGGTAGACGAGATGGAACCGGAGGGTGGCGATCCCCTCGGGCGCGAACGCGGCCTGGCCATCCACCGCCTGTTGCAGCTCGCCACCGATCCAGCCGCGGGGATCGACGAACAACGGCTGCTGCAGCAGGTCGCGGGCGAACTGGGACGGGCGCCGGAAGACCCCTTGCTGCACGCCTGCTGGCAGGAAGTCGAGGGACTGCTGCCGCAACCGCACCTGGCCTGGCTGTTCCACCCCGCGCCCGCCGCACACGCCTTCAACGAGATTCCCATCCAGTACCGCGAGGGTGAACAGACCGTCCACGGCATCATCGACCGGCTGCTGAAGCAGGCGGATAGCGCTCACATCGTCGATTACAAGACGCATCGTCTGGACAGCCCCGCCGAGATGCAGGGCCTCGTCGCGCACTACCGCCCGCAACTGGAACTCTACCGTCGCGGTGTGCAGAAACTGTGGCCGCACCTGCGGGTACGCTGTTATCTCCTGTTTACCCACAATGCCAGGCTGGTTGAAATCGACAAACCCTGATCCCATCTGGGCAGGAGTCGGGCCCGCAAACCGGGGGGCGCAATCCACGTTCGATAAAGGTGAAACGATGAGCGAAACGGCCAACGTCGTCGAGGTAAGCCAAAACGATTTTCAGCAGCAGGTAGTGGAGAAATCCCGCGAACTGCCGGTGCTGGTCGACTTCTGGGCGGACTGGTGCGCGCCCTGCAAGATGCTGCTGCCGGTGCTGCTGCGGCTGGCGGAGGAATACCAGGGCAAGTTCCGGCTCGCCAAGGTCAACACGGACGTCGAACGCGGACTGGCGGAACAGCACGGCATCCGCAGCCTGCCGACGCTGCGACTCTATCGTCACGGAGAAGTGGTGGAAGAGATGCTGGGCGCCCAGCCTGAATCGACCCTGCGCGAGCTGCTGGACAACTACATCGAGCGCGAATCCGATCGCAGCCTGGAACAGGCGCTGGCCCTGGCCGCAGAGGGCAGACGCGCCGACGCGGTGGAACTGCTGGCGCGGGCCTGGGAAGAGGATCCGGGCAATCTGCGCCTGCCGCTGGAATACGCGCGTCTGGCGCTGGAGGACGGACAGCTCGAGCGCGCCGGCAAGGTGCTGGACGAGCTGCCGCGCGAGCTGCGCAGCAGTCCACAGGCCACCAGCCTGCGGGCGCTGCTCGACATGGCCCGGGCCACGGAGCACGCCCCCTCGACGGAAGCCCTGCAGGCCACCGTCGATGCCGACCCGGACCAGTCGGAGGCGCGCTACCAGCTGGCCGCGCGCCGGCTGCTCGAAGGCGACTACGACCAGGCGCTGGAGCAGTTCATGGAACTGCTGAAACGGGACCGGAACTGGGGCGACGGCGCCGCCCGCAAGGGCCTGCTGGCAGTCTTCGAGCTGCTGGGTGAGGACGACGAGCGGGTCGGCCGCTACCGGCGGCAGATGTTCGCCCTGCTGCACTGAGAATCATCTGCGCGGGGCAAGCTCCGGCCATGCGATGAGTCGGAGTCACTGTTCAGCCCAGAGAGCGTGGGGTATGCCTCCTCCCTCAGACGACCGCTTTTCTCCTTGAAATGGGCCGGATTTTCCGGGCCGGCCAAGTGCTCTGTCCCCCGGACAATTACGGGTCGCACAGAGATTGGTGCGCACAGCTTGTTTCACGCCGTAGCGGTCGTGTCGGCAGACTCTTCCGTCGCTGCCGGTCCCGGGTAGTGGAACAGCCGCCGCTCGCGGATGATGCGCGCCACTTCTTCCGGCACCATGGTCTCCCACTCCGGATCACCGGCACGGATCTTCTCCAGCACCTCGTGGGAGAAGATCGACAACTGCGACAGGTCCACGGAGACCAGTTCGCGGATGTAGCCGTTGTCCAGCAGGTGGCGATACAGGTGTTGCAGGTGCCCGGGTATGCGCAGGTTGTGCACCGTGGTCAGACCACCCTGTTGCGGATCGACCGTGGGACAGACGTAGAGGCGCAGGTCGTTGCGGAACAGGCGCCCGAAGGATTCCAGGATGCCGCCGTCCAGGTCCTCGTAGTAGCGCTCATCGAAGATCTGCGCCAGCGTCGGCACGCCCAGGGCCACCCCGACCGGCCGCTGGGTATAGCGGAACAGGTACTGCGCCAGGCGGTAGAACTCGCCGTAGTCGGAAATCATCACGTGCTTGCCGAGCGCACACAGGATCTCCACCCGATGCAGGAAATCCTGCACGTCGATCTCCTCGCCTTCGCGCAGGTTGTGCAGCGTCATCTCGCTCAGCACCAGCACCTCGTCCGGATCGACCGCCGGATCCTTGCAGAACTCGCGATAGGCACAGTCCAGCAGGTTCATGGTGAGGCGCGTAGGCGGCCGGAAGCGGCTGCGTTCGACCAGCACGGCCTTCTTGTACAGGGCGTCGGCCGGCTGCACCACCTGGCCGTCGGCCTGGAACATGGCGGCATTGGAGAGCCCGTGCTGCACCAGCCGCAGCGCCATCAGGCGGTTGTCCACCGTGGAAAAGGCCGGCCCGGAGAAATCGATCATGTCGATCGCCAGCAGGTCGGTGCTGAGCTGGTCGAGCAGCGACACCAGCAGGGCATCCGGGTCCTGGTGGGAATAGAGCGCGCCATGGATCAGGTTGACCCCAAGCAACCCCAGGGTCTCCTGATCCTGGATGTTCTCCTGTCCCTTGAGCTGCACGTGCAGATCGATCTGCGAGGGTTGCTCTCCCGGCCGGGTCTGGAAACGGATGCCGAGCCAGCCGTGACCCTCGCGTTTCTGGCTGAAACTGCGCGCCGCGACGGTATTGGCGAAGGCGAAGAAGGCGCTGTGGCCACCTCGACTCTCGCCGAGGCGTTCGTTGAGCAGCCGGTATTCGTGGTCCAGCATCGACTGCAGGCGGTCGCGACTCACGTAACGGCCACAGGGCCCGTAGATGGAATCACTGAACTTCATGTCATAGGCCGACATGGCCTTGGCGATGGTGCCGGCAGCCCCGCCCACCTTGAAGAACCAGCGCGCGGTCTCCTGGCCGGCACCGATCTCGGCAATGGTGCCGTACTTGCTCTCGTCGAGGTTGATGGTCAGCGCTTTCTGGTGCGTATCCGGTTTGTTCTGTTCCATAGAATGCCTTCCCTGTTCCTTCCGGGCATTATGTCGGCCACGGGAGCTACAATTGAAGTACCGATCCCGCCGGCGGGATCGGGCGGACCTTGACCGACGTCAATGATCCCGCGCCGAAGCCGTACCATATTCGGCGGCAGACGAAACCGAAGGGCCCGTGGCCCGAAGAAACCGGAGGTACAGACATGGATCAGGTACTCAAGCTGCTGTTCGGCACCTGGACCGGGCTGCTGACGGTATTCAGCATTGCCTTCATGATCGGCATGGTGATCTTCCTCGCGACCTACTTCATTCGCAAGTCCGGCGAACCTCACCAGTAGGGCTCCTGGGAGCCTGTCCGAGTAATACAGGCTCCTAGCGCGACTTTTCGTCCAGCAGGCGCGCCAGCGGTTTCGCCGGAACATAGCCTGGCTGGGTGCTGCCGTCCTCCAGGACGATGAACGGGGTCCCGCGTGCGCCCAGCTGGCGCACCAGCTGCATGTGCCGGTCGACCGGGTTGGCGCAGGTCTTCATTTCGATCGCCTTGCCGTTCTTGGCATCGGTGAGCGCCTGGCGGCGGTCGTCGGCACACCACACGGCAACCGCTTTCTTGTAGGACGGCGAGCCCTTGCCGGCACGCGGGAAGAACATGTAGCGCACCTCGATACCGGCATCCAGGTACTGCTGCAGCTCGCTGTGCAGTTTGCGACAGTAGCCGCAGTCGATATCGGTGAACACCGTGATGGTGTGTTTCACCTTCTGCGGGCGAAACACGATCATGTCGTCTTCACTGATGTTGTCCATGAGCGCACGCGTCGCCTGACGCCGCCGCGGTTCGGTGAGATTGACCTGTTTCTGCACGTCGACCAGCTCGCCCTGGAGCATGTAGCGCCCGTCGGCGCTCATGTAGATCACGTGGGGGCCGACCACCACCTCGTAGAGACCGGCGATGGGAGACGCCTCGATGGAGGCCGGCTCGAGATTGCCCAGTGCCTTGCGGATGGCGGCCTCGTCGGCGGCACGATCGGCCAGCGCGGTAACGCTGATGAAGGCCGCGACGACGGCGGCTGACAGTATCCTGATGATGTTCACAATGCTCTTCCCGTATGGATGACAAGTTCCTGAGACCCGGATTCGCCACCGGGGTTCAACCGCGCGGGTGGTGCGCCTCGTGGATCTGGCGCAGGCGCTCGCGGGCCACGTGGGTGTAGATCTGCGTGGTCGACAGGTCACTGTGTCCAAGCAACATCTGTACCACGCGCAGGTCGGCGCCGTGATTCACCAGGTGGGTGGCGAAGGCGTGTCGCAGCGTATGCGGCGACAGGTGGCCACGAATACCCGCCGTCACCGCGTAACGACGGATACGATACCAGAAAGCCTGGCGCGTGATCCCGGTCCCCTTGCGGGAGATGAACAAGCGTTCACTGTGGCCACCTTTCAGCAGCGGAGCGCGCCCCTCACGCAGGTAGCGCGCCAGCCAGCCGAGCGCCTCCTCACCCACCGGCACCAGCCGTTCCTTGTTGCCCTTGCCGAGCACCCGCACCACCCCCTGGCCGGTATTGAGCCGGTCGGCGTCCAGGGACACCAGCTCGGAGACGCGCAGGCCGCTGGCGTACAGCAGTTCCAGCATGGCACGGTCGCGCAGGCCCACCGCACTGGCGACATCGGGCGCCGCAAGCAGCGCCTCGACCTCGGCCTCGCTCAGGGTGTGCGGCAGGGGCCGGTCCATTTTCGGCGACTCGATATGGGTCGTGGGATCGTCCGACCGCCGCCCTTCGCGCAGCAGGTAGCGGTAGAAACGCCGCAGGCTGGACAGCAGACGCGCGTTGCTGCGCAGCGCGGTCCCGTCGCGGTAACGACTGGCGAGGAAGGCGAGCAGGTCTTCGCTCCGGGCCCGCTCCAGCGACGTACCACGTTCCGTCAGCCAGGCACCCAGGGCCCACAGATCGCGGCGGTAGGCGGCCAGCGTATTGTCGCTGAGCCCGTTCTCCATCCACAGCGCATCGGCGAAGCGGTCCACCAGGCGTCGGTCCTGCGCTCCACAGCGTTCGGCCAGCGGCACGCGCGATCGTGCGGCTGCGGCGGAATCGGTCCCTGTCACCGGTTTTGCTGCCATCGGCTGCCAACCCTACCACAAAGGTTTCGACGCCATCGCATCATGGTACACTTCGGCCCCGTCCACCCGCCCGCCGGAACGACTGCCAGGACCCGATGTTCCCGCCATGGAAACCCTGTTTGCCACGCCACCGGTACTCGGATTTGCCGCCGCCAGCGGGACCGGCAAGACCACGCTGCTGTGCAAGCTGCTGCCGCTGCTGGCCGCCGGAGGACTGCGGGTCGGCGTGATCAAGCACTCGCACCATGATTTCGACATCGACCGGCCGGGCAAGGACAGCTACCGCCTGCGTCAGGCCGGCGCCCGCCAGATGCTGATCGCCTCGCCCTGGCGCACGGCCTGGATCGAGGAGCAGGAACAGCGGCGCGAACCGCAGCTGGACGAACTGCTGCAACGACTGCAGCGCGAACGACTGGACCTGATACTGGTCGAGGGATTCCGCCACGTCGCCTTCCCCAAGATCGAACTGCACCGGCGGGCCCTCGAGCGGCCCTTGCTGTACCCGCAGGACGCGTCCATCATTGCCATCGCCAGCGATGAGGAGGTCGATGCCCCCCTGCCGAGACTGGATCTCAACCGCCCTGAAGAGGTCGCGCACTTCATCCTCGACCTGGTCGCCACCATGCCGAATAGCCAACCACAACGGAGCCCCGAATGAATACCAGCCCCGCAGACTGTTGTGCAGAACCTTCCAGGAAACTGCTGAGCGTCGAGGAAGGACGCGCGCGTATCCTGGACTCGCTGCAGCCCGTCGAGGGCGTGGAGCGACTGCCCCTGAAATCCGCAACCGGCCGCATCCTCGCACAGGACATCGTATCGGCCATCGACGTCCCCTGCTTCGCCAACTCCGCCATGGACGGCTACGCGGTGCGCAGCCAGGACTGCCCCGGCGAAGGGGACACCGTGCTCGAGGTGGTCGGCAGTTCCTTTGCCGGCGCCCCCTTCGAAGGAGCGGTCGGCCGGGGCCAGTGCGTGCGCATCATGACCGGCGCGGTAGTGCCGGAAGGCGCCGACGCGGTGCTGATGCAGGAACGGGTGGAACGCGAGGACGAGCGCATCCGCTTTGCATCCGGGAGCGTCGAAGCAGGTCTGAACGTGCGTTACCCCGGTGAGGATACTCGCCGCGGCGACACGGTGCTGGAGTGCGGCAAACGCCTGGGCGCGGCCGAGATCGCACTGCTGGCGTCGGTGGGCGTGGGCGAGGTGCCGCTGCGGCGCCGACTGCGGGTGGCCTTCTTCTCCACCGGCGACGAGCTCACCAGCCTCGGCCAGCCGCTGGAAGCGGGGCAGATCTACGACAGCAACCGCTATGCCCTGTCCGCCATGCTGTCGGCGCCGCGGATCGAATACTACGATCTCGGCGTCATCCCGGACCGCCGTGACGCCGTGCGTGACGCCTTCCGCCAGGCCGGCGCAATGGCGGACCTGGTACTGACCTCCGGCGGTGTCTCCGTCGGCGAAGCGGACTATGTGACCGAGACCCTGGCCGAACTGGGGCAAATCGACTTCTGGCGCATGGCCATGAAACCGGGGAAACCGCTGGCCTTCGGGCGTCTCGGGGCCGCCGTATTCTTCGGGCTGCCCGGCAACCCGGTATCCGCCATGGTGACCTTCTACCAGTTCGTGCTGCCCGCCATCCGCAAGATGAGCGGAGAGAAGGCGCGGGCGCCCCTGCTGCTGCAGGCCCGCTGCGCGGGCGATCTCAGGAAGGCGCCGGGGCGCATGGAATTCCAGCGCGGCATACTGCAGACAGCGGCCGACGGCAGCCTGGAGGTGTCCACCACCGGACTCCAGGGATCGCACGTGCTGAGTTCGATGAGCCGCGCCAACTGCTTCATTCACCTGCCGGCGGAGAGCAGCGGCGCGCACAGGGGCGAGATGGTGACGGTACAGCCCTTCGCCGATCTGGGCTATTGAATCACGGCCGATTCAGCCGCTCACCGGCAGCGCTCAGGCCTGATTCTTCTGCTGCGCGGCGATATCGGCGCGCACCTTCTCCATGTCCAGCGCGCGCGCCTGTTCGATCAGCTGGTCCAGCGCGGAAGCCGGCAGGGCGCCGGGCTGGGAATAGATCATGATCTGCTCGCGGAACACCGACAGCAGGGGAATCGAACGCACCTGGAAGTACGCCGCCAGTTCCATCTGTTCCTCGGTGTTGACCTTGCCGAACACCAGATCCGGGTTGTTCTCGGAGGCGGCCTCGAACACCGGCCCGAAACTCTGACAAGGTCCGCACCAGGAAGCCCAGAAGTCGATCAGCACGATGTCGTTGTTGTTGATGACGTCCTGGATGTTTTCGCTCGTCAGTTCAATCGTCGCCATGGGAACGGTTCCTTCAGTCGGGTGATGCCGGTGACAGCGGTGGAGAGAGGCGGCCCGTCTCGAGTACTGCCAGAGAGTTGACGAGTGTAGCAAGTCGCCGCGCGCGGTAAAACCACAGAAATCACTGTGATTGGCGGCCACCCTCGCGTTGACCCGTGGCGCGCTGGTCCTTTCCCTTCGGGGTGCTCTTTTCACCCTGGTAGCTGGCATCGATCTCGACACGATTGCGTCCCAGACGCTTGGCTTCGTAGAGCGCCTTGTCGGCGCGCTCGATGAATGCCGTCGCGGTTTCCCCGGGCTTGTAGAGGGAGACGCCGGCCGAGAAGGTCGGCACCGGGATCATGCTGTCACCGAATTTCCAGCGTGTCTCCATGGCGCGGTTGCGCACCTTGTTGAGGGCGCGCATGGAACCCTCGGCGTCGGTGTTGGGCAACAGCACCGCGAACTCCTCGCCGCCGTAACGCGCCACCAGGTCGTGATGCCGGAAGATCGAGAGGATGTCCTTGGCATAGGTCTTGAGCACTTCGTCACCACCACCGTGACCGTACTTGTCGTTGACCTGCTTGAAATGGTCGAGATCGATGAGCGCCAGCGACAGGGGGAAACCATAACGCTGGACGCGCGCCACCTCGTCCTCGATACGACGCAGGAAGGCGCGACGGTTGGGCAGGCCGGTGAGTTCGTCGGTCAGGCTCAGCAACCGCACACGCGTCAGCTCGTCGCTGAGCCGCCGGCTGTCGGATTCGATCAACTGCAGGTAGTGATGGGTGCTGTCGAGCTTCTCGGCAAGATCGTGATGCCCCCTGGTGAGCTTCTCGATCTCGCGGATCAGGGTCCAGCGCAGGTCCTCCAGTTCGCGCGCATCGCTGGCATGACGCAGTTCCGCCAGCACCACTTCCAGCAACACGCCGAATTCCTCGTTCTGGGCGATGGTACCGAGAACCTGCTGGGCCAGGGTCGCCTGCAACTTCTGGATGTCGCGGCGCTTGGAATCGAGGTGACTGCGATAGGCGTGGTCGAGTTTTGCAGGTTCGCCGGCGCCTTCCACGGCCGCCGCTTCCTGTCCGGCCACAGCAGGCGTCTCTTCGTCCGCCGTTTGCGGCGCACCACCCGCCTCGGGCTCTGGCTCCGGCGCGCCCTCCACGGCTTCCGCCCCTTGCTCGTCCCCGGCCTGCGCCTCCTGCTCCTTCCCGGTCTGCTCCACCTCGGGCAGTGGAAGCGCGGCAGCCGGCGGCACACTTTCCGTAACCGCCTCGCTGCTGGCCGCTTCCCCTTCCTGCGGTTCCGACTCAGGCGCGACCGCCGGGCCGGCGGCCTTTGCCTCGATCGCAAAGGCATCCAGCAAGGGCTGGACCGCTTCGCGGAACAGTTCCGAATCCACTGCACTCAAGGCATCGATATGACCGGCATAGCGATCGACGTAGTCGCGCAGAACCGCCAGTTCGGTCTCGCTCAGCGGGGGCTGCAGGCGCGCCTGCAGCAGCCGCAACTGGATCGCCAGTGAGGAGTCACCGCGCAGGTGTCCGAGACAGGCTTCGAGGAGCTGGTTGATGATCGCGACATAGGCGTATTCCGCCGCCCGCTGGCCGTCCACCAGATCGTCCAGCATCTGCTCCACCTGGTCATAGATGGCACAACCGACGCTGGAACGGCGCAACGCCGCCAGCAGACGCAGGATCTTGTGCGCGCCGACTGCGGCCAGGCCGTTCTGGTTGGTTTCGCCCATGCTGAGGTTCACTCCGCCGACTCGATCATCTAGTTGTTGTTGTCGGGTCTGATCCGTTCCAGGCTCGGATACTTATTCGTTAGCAGGAAACTTACTCCCGTTCCGGCGAAAGGACAAACGGTGGAAAATTACCCGACGTCAGACCGCAGCCCGTATGTGCCCCTCCCGCCGCACGCCCGTGGTGAGAGGAAAATCCCCGAAGATGAAATGGGGGAAAATAATTAACAATCAATACAGCATGTTACAGATTCCAACCGGATCCCTGCGCACCCTGCAAGGGTCCGGTGACAATCGATGGCGCTGTTTTCCTACAAGCCGATTCGCTGTTTTCGTAGATATCGACAGCCCGCCAGCGACGGAGTTCGCCGCCGACTGTCGCCCCTGAACGACACTATTTTGACGCCACGAGGACCGTCGTTGCCGGGAAGGCATCCCGGGCCGGGAGATTCACGGAGATCTCCGGCCCGGGACGGGTGGAAGTTGCCCGACGCGCCGGGGGAGCCCCGGCTCGCCCTCAGTCCCCGAGCGCCTCGAAGATGGCGTCGCGAATCTCCTCGACCTTGCCGATGCCGTTGACACGAACATAACGGGGCGCGTCCTCGCCACCCTGCTCGGCCCATTTGGAGTAGTACTCGATCAACGGCTCGGTCTGCTCGTGGTAGACCCGGAGGCGCTCGCGTACGGTCTCTTCCTTGTCGTCGTCACGCTGTACCAGCGGTTCGCCGGTGACGTCGTCCTTGCCTTCTTCCTTCGGGGGGTTGAACACCACGTGGTAGGTGCGTCCGGAAGCGGGATGCACCCGACGCCCGCTCATGCGCTTGATGATCTCGTCGTCGTCGACGTCGATCTCGACCACGGCGTCGATTTTGATGCCCTGCTGCTTCAGGGCCTCGGCCTGCGCCAGGGTGCGCGGGAAGCCGTCGAACAGGAAGCCGTTGGCACAGTCGTCCTGCTGGATACGTTCCTTGACCAGGCCGAGGATGATGTCGTCGGAGACCAGCCCCCCTGCATCCATGACCTTCTTGGCCTCCAGCCCCAGCGGCGTGCCTTCCTTGACCGCGGCACGCAGCATGTCGCCGGTGGAAATCTGGGGAATACCGTATTTTTCAGTGATGAACTTGGCCTGGGTGCCCTTGCCTGCACCAGGACCGCCTAACAGAATAATGCGCATGGCTTTTTCTCCTCAAGCAGCCGGATCCGTTTCCGGTACGCCGGGACGGAAGTGACGGGGCCTCCGGTTCCATCGGGGACGCCCCGGGGAAGTGCTGGTTCACCATTCTCCGTCGTTTCCGCACAGGGACACGACGGATCGATCAGCCTCGCTGCGCATTATCGCTGCGCGGGGACAGGCAGACAAAACATTCATATATATGCGGGGATGGAGTCCTTTTATGGGATTTCCGCCACCCGCCGGCCGCTCAGTTCAGCTGAATACGCTGCCCCCAGGGAACGCGGCCGCGCCCCTTCACCAGCCACAGCACCGGGAAGGCCGGTTCGGCAGCCGGGAATTCGCCCTCGGCGTCGGTAAAGTAGACCAGCAGGTCCGGTCGCCGCCCCTCGCGCTCGAGCCACTCGAACACCGGGGTGAAACGCGTGCCGCCGCGCCCGTGGATATTCTCCGGCATACGGAACTCCTCCCACGGCTCGAACACCCAGGGGCCGTTGCGACACAGTTCGGCGTCACAGGCGTGCAGTGTCAGACGGGCGCGCATCTGCCCCTTGATGGCGTCGATCTCGGACACGAACTCGCGCATCTCGGTATCGTTCACCGAACCGCTGGTGTCGAGCACCACCAGCACATCCACCTGGGTGCTCTTCAGGGTCGGCAGGATGGCGTTGCCCTCGCGCCGTGAGGGACGCTGGTAGCTGTAGTCATCGCGCGCCGCCGCCGTCATGTAGCGCGCCAGCAGCATGCGCCAGGGCAGCTGCGGCTGCAGCAGGTGTTCCACCAGGCGCGCCATGTTGGCGCCCAGCTTGCCGGCCTGCATGGCCTGCTGGGCGGCGCCCGCGAGTCGCTGGCGCCACTGCACCTCCAGCTGTTGCTGTTCGCTCTCCGACAACGGCCGCGGGCTGGCGCCATCCCCCTCGGCCTCCTCCGGTGCACCGCTGCCCCCGCCCCGCGAATCGCTGTCGGGCTGCGACTGGCCGCCGCCGGAACCCTGGGTGGAATCCTCCTGGTCGTAGAAATGATCGTCGTGGGTCTCCTGGTCGAGGTCTTCCTCGATGTAGGGATAGATCTCCTCCGCCATCATGTCCTCGAAGCCGCTCTGCAGCAGCACGCCGGGCGGGGGCTCCAGACCGTCCTTCAGCAGCAGCGGGTTGATCGCCAGATCGCAGGCGATGTCCCAGCGCTGCTTGACCCGGTGCTGGCGCCGCGCGAAATGCGACAGGGCGCAGTGCAGCGCCTCGTGCGCCAGCACGAACTGGGTCTGCGCCAGGCTCAGGCCGGCGATGTACTCGGGGTTGTAGTAGAGCGCGCGCACGTCGGTGCCGATGGTGCGACAGCGCTCCGGCGGCGTCGCCTTCATCGGCAGCCGCAGTACCAGCGCACCGAGGAAGGGGCGTTCCAGGATCAGTCGCGTCTTTGCCGCGCTGAGTTTGGTCTCGACATCGTCCGCCAAGGGAACACCCGTCTCTACATGTCGAACAGCATCACGTCGGCCACCGCCTTGGCCCAGCGCGAGAACTGCGGCACCTGGAACAGGTCCTGGCCGATGGCGCGGTGCATGTCCGAGATCAGCATCACCCCCATCTCGCGTTGCGGGAAACGCCCGGCGTAGTCGATGATGTGGCCGAACACGGTGCGGGCGTCTTCGCTGTCGCGTACGCGGATGGCGCGCCCCACCAGTGCCGTGGCGACGGCGTATTGCAGATCGGTCTCCTTCGGCACCGGCACCGCCTCGCCACGGGTGATGGCGTCGATGTCGGGCAGCTTGTCGAGGTTGTCGACGAAGGCGTGCAGCTCGATTCCGGCCGCAGGCCCCACGCACGCCTGCAGCGCGTCCACCAGCACCTGCGGACTGTCCGAGAACTTCTGCAGCGCGCGATGGGCGAACTCCCAGGAGCGCGGCGAGGGAAAGGCCACCGGGTTGTGTGCCGGGTCGAACTCGAACAGCAGTTCCGGACGGAAACGCAGGAAGGCGATGAGGCGCTCGTCGATGCCGTTGCGGTACGCCCACAACGCCCAGTCGTCGAGGTTGACCTCCAGCTCGTAGTGGGAAAAGCGGTTGGCCAGCGGTGCCGGCATGCTGTAGGTCACGCCGCGGTCCCCCTGGCGGTTGCCGGCCGCGAAGATGGCCCACCCCGGCGGAACCTCGTAGGCGCCCAGACGGCGATCGAGAATCAGCTGGTAGGCCGCGGCCGAGACGCTCGGCGGCACCGAGGTGATCTCGTCGAGGAACAGGATGCCGTTGGGACCGTGACGCGCGGCATCCGGCAACATGGCCGGCACCGCCCATTCGACCTGCTCGCCGACGCGGAAGGGGATGCCCCGCAGGTCGGTGGGCTCCATCTGCGACAGGCGGATATCGATGACCGGCACCTGGTGCTGAGCGGCCACCTGGGCGACGATCTGGGACTTGCCCACGCCGGGCGGCCCCCACAGCATCACCGGGGTGTGCTGTCCGTGTTGCACGCTCTGGAATTCGGTTTCGAGTACTGTCAACAATTGCGATGGGCGCATGCCTGCTCCGGGAATCTCTGCGCGCCGGCCGGTCCCCGGCAACGGGGCAGCGGACGCTTCTGTCAAATTGTTCCATGGTACGCAAAGTGCCGGCAAATTGCATGAAAGCCGGAAGAAAACCACGCTGACACAAGGGGTTGAGACGGCCAGCAGAGGCTCCAGGCCGACACCGCCGGGGACTCAATAAATCACCGCAACCGCCGTTAGCTAGACACGATCATCGGACACCGCACAAGGGTCACATGCAAGCCAGCGAAA
>DROT01000102.1 GCA_011321775.1 Gammaproteobacteria bacterium
CGACCTGGACGCCGCCTGGTGCGTACTCAACCAGGGCCGTTGTTTCGATCCGGCCCTGTTTCAGGCGCCGGATCACGAGGACGACATCGACCTCGGCGCAATTCCGGCCACCGGGGCGAGCGCGACGACCGTGGCGCCGCAGCCTTTCCTCGCCTCCACCGTCGACCGCAGCAGCGGCGGCGTCGCCATCCGTTACCGGGGCGAAGCACGCGCGCTACCACGGATCGGCCAGCTCGCCGCCCTGCGCCGACCGGGCAGCGGCGGCGACTGGGTGGTCGCGGTCTATCGCTGGCTGATCGAGAGCGATACCGGTTTCGACACCGGCCTGCAGTACCTCGCCCACCGGCCGCAGCCGGTAGCCGTCCGTTGCCACGGGGGAGACGGTGGCCAGGGTGTCTTCCAGCCTGCCCTGAGCGCTTCCCAGAGGCGCGGCCAACAGCGTATCTACACGCTGATCATGCGCGCCGGCCAGACCACCGAAGGGGGGGAAGTGAGCGTGTACACCGACAAGGGCCGGCACCGCGTGCGCTGCAGCGAACTTCTGGAAAGCGGAACCGGTTTCGACCGCTTTGTCTGCGAGCTGCTCTAGCACCGCACGAAGGCTGACCGTCATCCCGGCGAAGGCCGGAATCCATGTTGTCGATTTTCTCGATCCCGGCCTTCGCCGGGATGACGATACCCCGGAGATCCCCTGCGGCAACCATGTCGTTTGCGACCGGGCGACGGGCACGGGCCTAAAAAAAGCCCCTTGCGGGGCTTCTTTCAGATCCGTCGTGCAACGACTAGCGCAATTCCAGCGAGCCCCCGAGGTAGCGGCGATCGCTGTCCTCGACCACGCCAAGCGCCCAGGCCCCGCGGTGCCGGGCATGCTCGATGGCCGCCTGGACATCGGCCGAAGAAGGGTTGAGATCGACCGCCAGCTTCTGGCCCGGATAGATCAGATCGGCGTCCTTGATCCGGTCGCGGTTCTCCTTGTAGATGAGCGGCCACTGGTAGGGATCGTCATAGGTCTCGGCCTTGCCGGAAATCGACCACAGGCTGTCGCCAGCCACCACCTGGTACTCCATCGTCGCCGCGTGCAACTGCGACATCAGCGGCGCCAGCAGGTCATAGGCCTTGCGACCCTCGGCACTGCGGATTGCCTTGTCGGCGGCCGCCAGCGCGTCCACCTGCGCCTGGCTCAGGCCCTTGCGATCACCGATCGCGTCGAGCATGAACTTGGCCTTCTCGAGATAGTACTGGTTGACCGCCAGGTCGGCCTGGTTGCGCGCCTTGGTGGCCAGCTTGATCGCCTTGTCGGGATCGGTCGCAGCGGCATTCTCGGCCTGCTTGAGAAACTTTTCCGTATCCCGCCAGATCCAGTCGAGGTCCTTCGCCCTCTTGATCGACGCCTTGGCAAGATCGATCGCCTCGCTGGCCTGCGCCTGCTTGTCAGCCACGGGCTCTTTCGGAGTGGTGGCACAACCCGCTGCCAGACCCAGAGCCAGTACCACGGGAATCAGTCGCATGCCCGAAACAATTCTTTTCATGAAAGTCACTCCGCTAGTGGTTGATCCATATAGATTTTTTGAAGCTCTTGTTGGTGCAGCCGAAACTAACACCGCCCTCTCCCGGGTGTCAAGTCACACCCCGACCACCCTTAATCGTGAGAGACGCGGGAGCGTGGAAAAAATTCCCTTCAGTCGCTGCCCCGACCCTGCTCGGCACGCTGGGCGATTTCCCGCGCGCGGATCGCCTCATCACGCGCCCGCGCCGCGGTCTGGCGGGCCTCCCGGTAACGACCCTGGTTGAGCTGCGACTCCGCCGAGCGCAACAACGCCTGTGCCTCCCGGTACTGCTCGGACGCATGCTCCGGCGCGCCGGCCGCCTGCGCCGCCTCCAGCGCCTGGCGAGCATCGCTCATTTCCTGAACCGGGGCGTGACCACAGGCCGTGACCGTAAGCACCAATACCGTGGCCGCCAGCCACAGACGAGACCTGCGGTGCGTCCGGGAGAACCAAGTCATTGTGTTTCTGAGCATACGGGACAAACGGGCGAATCGTTCCCACAAGCTAGCACCGGCACCGGGAACGGTCAAGGAAGGGTCCTCGCGATGGACTGTACCGGGAGGATCGCGCAGAATACAGCGCCCCACGGGAAGGAAGGGATGCACATGTCGAAACCACTCATCTACCACAACCCGCGCTGCAGCAAGAGTCGCCAGACGCTGGAACTGCTGCGCGAGCGTGACATCGAACCCGAGATCGTCGAATACCTGAAGACACCACCCGACTGCGCACAGCTGGAACGAATCCTGGACCTGCTGGGGCTGGAACCGCGGCAGCTGATGCGCCGTAACGAAACCGAATACCGGGAGCTGGGACTCGATGACGACACCCTCAGCCGCGAGCAGTTGATTCAGGCCATGGTGGAGCACCCGCGGCTCATCCAGCGCCCGATCGTCGTCCACGGCCAGCGTGCGGCGCTGGGACGCCCGCCGGAAGCCGTACTGGATATCCTGTGATGGGCGAGATACTGGTTCTCTATTACAGCCGCCACGGCGCCACCCGCAAGATGGCGCAACTGATCGCCCGCGGCGTCGAGGAAGTCGACGGCATGCAGGCGAAACTGCGCACCGTGCCGGAAGTCTCCAGCGTTTGCGAAGCCACCGAGGACAGCATCCCCGCGGAGGGCGATCTCTACGCCAGTCTCGACGATCTCGCCGCCTGCGACGGCCTGGCGCTCGGCAGCCCGACGCGCTTCGGTAACATGGCGGCAGCGATGAAATACTTCATCGACGGCAGCAGCAGCGTCTGGCTGGGCGGCGGACTGAGCGGCAAACCGGCGGCGCTGTTCACCTCGACCTCGTCCATGCACGGCGGCCAGGAGAGCACCCTGCTGTCGATGATGTTGCCGCTGCTGCACCACGGCATGCTGCTGCTGGGCATTCCCTACAGTGAAACCGACCTGCTGCACACCGATGCCGGCGGCACGCCCTACGGTGCCAGCCACCTGGCCGGCAGCAACAGCGATCTCCCGCTGACCGAGGCGGAACAGCGGCTGTGCCGGGCGCTGGGCCGGCGGCTGGCGGAAACCGCCGCCAGACTGGCGGACTGAAGGTGTCGACGCGGGCACGACTGTGCCACGCTGCCACGCTCGGCAGCTGGTTCGGCATCCTGCTGTTGCTGCCCCTGTGGTACGGTTGGCTGGCACCGCCGCGACTCGTACCACCGGCGGTGGCCATCCTCGCGCTCGGCATCCCCCTGTTCGCGCCCCTGCGCGGTCTGCTGCACGGTCGTCGCTACACCGTGGCCTGGAGCCTGTTCCTGGCGCTGCTGTATTTCGCCCACGGGATCACCGAAGCCTGGAGCAGTCCGGCGGCACGTGTTCCGGCACTCGTCGAAGTCAGCCTGTCGCTGTGCTGGATGATCGCTGGCACCTGCTACCTCCGCAGCAGCCGGGAAGACGACGCCGACAGCGGCGTCCAACAGGGATGAAGCGTCCGGCCCGCACCAGCGGCCGGCGGCAGGCAACGGTTACAGGTCCAGCACCGACTTGACGAAGGGCACGGTCAACCTGCGCTGGGCTGCCAGCGAGGCGCGGTCGAGCCGTTCCAGCCGCTCGAACAGGGCCGGCAGGTCACGCGGCAGGCGGCGCAGCAGGTAGCGGCCGGTCTCTTCCGGCAGTTCGCAGCCATACTGGCGGGCGCGCAGCTGCAGGGCCTGCAAGCGCTGCTCGTCATCCAGCGGCTGTATCTGGTAGACCGGTCCCCAGCCCAGGCGCGAGGCCAGGTCCGGTAACCCGAAGGACAGCGCCGCCGGCGGCGCCGGCGCGCTCACCAGCAGGTGGCCGTGACGCTCGCGGATGCGGTTGCAGAGGTGGAACAGGGCCTCCTCCCAGGAACGCTTGCCGGCGATCGCGTCCACGTCGTCGGCGCACACCAGCGGATACTGCTCCCAGCCCTCGAGCAGCTCCGGCTGCATGCCGGAGAGCTCACGCAACGGCAGGTAGGCAGCACCGCGCCCTTCCGCCGAGGCCGCCTGGCAGCACGCCTGCAGCAGGTGTGTCTTGCCGCAACCGCGAGGGCCGTAGCAGAAGAACACCGCCTCGCCCTCGCCGGCGGCCAGCGCCTGCAGCTGTTGCAGCAACTCGTCGTTGGCGCCGGCAACGAAACCGGAGAAGCGCGCGGAGGCGCGCAGTTGCAATCCCAGTGGCAGCTGGCGGTTCACGAAGGCCCCTGTTGTTCACGACGGGCACGCCGGCTCCAGGTCACCACGTAGTCGATGCCGCTCCAGACCACCGTGACACTCACCGCCCACACCAGCCCGCTGAGCGCGGCCGGCGGCAGCCGTGGCCAGATCTGCTGCACGATCACCAGCAGCACCAGGGAGATCTGCAGCAGGGTATTCAACTTGCTGATCAACGTCGGCTCCGCCTCCAGGCGGCGGATACGATAGTTGTACAGCGCGGCACCGGCGACGATGACCACGTCGCGCACGACGACCAGGATCAGCAGCCACAGCGGCAGCAGACCGGTCCAGGCCAGGGTGGCGTAACAGGAGACCAGCAGCGCCTTGTCGGCCACCGGATCGAGCAGCGCGCCGAGACGGCTGGTCCAGCCATAGTGCTTGGCCAGGAAACCGTCGATGCCGTCGGACAGGCCGGCGACGAAGAACAGCACCAGGGCCAGCGGATAGTGCCGCTGCAGCAGCGCCCACGCGGTCGGCGCCACCAGCAGGATGCGCCCGAAGGTGATGAGATTGGGTATGTCGCTGCGCTTCACGGATTCAGTCGGTAATGCCGTTCGTCCGGTCCAGCCAGTGGCTGCAGGGTCCTGCCCAGGCCGATGATCCGCCGCAGCCCCCGGTCGCTGCCATTGAGCTTCAATTCGAAGCGCACCTGCTCGCCGTCGACGCTGGCCACCTGCACTTCATCCACCGGCGACAGGCTTGCCAGGTAGCGACTGGCACGCGCGTAGTCTTCCAGGTTGCCGATCCCTTCCACGATCAGGGGATAGACCGAGGCGTCGGCCGTACTGAGCGCATAGCTGGCGGCCAGTCGCCCGGCGGCACCGCCCACGCCCGCCGCGATCACGTCCTCGAGTCCGGCGGCGGCGCTGGTCCATTGCTGCCGGCTGCCGCCCCCGAGCAGGGTCCAGCGACCGCGCCAGCCGCCGCTGGCCGTGCGCCCGACGCGACCGACGAGAATGGCCTGGGCGTGATAGCGCTGCGAGGCGTCGCGCAGACTGCCGAGGAAACCGCCCCAGACGTCGGTAAAATCCACCGCGCGCTGGTCCTGCAGGTCCATCAAGGGCAGCGTCAGGGGCACACCGCGGGCCGCCGCTACCCGCCGCAATGCGCGCGCCGCGGGTCCGTTGTCCCCCTCGGGCACCAGGTAACGGCGACCCCGATCGTCGACCGCCAGCCACACCAGCACGTCCGGCCGCTCGCGCCCCCAGTAGGAGAGACCGAGCCGGCGCAGATCCTTCTCCAGCGCCACACCGTCGAACTGGACCCAGAGTCTCAGTCGGCGCGGCTGGCCCTCGACCTCCGGGGCCTGTTCACGGAAGCGATATTGCTGCACATAGCGGCCGGGATCGCTCAGCAGCGACTGCCCCGGAGTGGCGCGCAACACCTCTTCACTGCCGGTCACCCGTACCAGCACCTGCTGCAGCGCCCGCCGCAGGGCCTCGTCACGCGCCGCGCTGTCCTGGCCACCGGCGTCGACCTCGGCCTGGAAAAGATGCTCCAGCCGCGCCGGCTGGGCCGCCGTCGACACCAGCAACAGGACGTACAGCAGCCAGGCGCCCAGCCGCCGCCCCCCCGAACTCGTCTGCTCGTTCATAGACTCCCTTAATACCACACCAGCCACGGGCATGACCAATCCGGCATCGAGCGGCGACGAGCGTACGCGGTAGCGAACGGCACCCGGTTGGGCGAGGGCCATCTCTGTCATTCCGGCACAGGCCGGGATCCGGCCCGCAGGACCGGACACCATGAATTCCGGCCCGCGCGGAAATGGCGGCAAGTGCGGATTTCAGGGCCCGGGCACGTACCGTTCGACGCCGCCCCGATTTTCCGAACACGCCGTTTCCCTGTACCATTGCGCTTTTCGCACACGGGAGCCCGACGTGTCAGGTCAGCAACCAACCTCCCCTTCCGGATCCCCGATCAGCTACCGCGACGCCGGGGTCGACATCGACGCCGGCAATACGCTGGTGGATCGCATCAAGCCGGTGGTCGCGCGCACCCGGCGGCCGGGCGTGGTGTCGGGCATCGGCGGTTTCGGCGCCCTGTTCGAGCTGCCCCTGGATCGCTACCGGCAGCCGCTGCTGGTTTCGGGCACCGACGGCGTCGGCACCAAGCTGAAACTGGCCATCGACAGCGGCCGCCACGACACCATCGGCATCGACCTGGTCGCCATGTGCGCCAACGATATCATCGTGCAGGGCGCGGAGCCGCTCTTCTTCCTCGACTACTACGCCACCGGCAAACTCGACGTCGAGGTCGCCGCCGGCGTCGTGGAAGGCATCGGGCGCGGCTGCGAGCTGGCCGGCGCCGCCCTCATCGGCGGCGAGACCGCAGAGATGCCGGGCATGTACCAGGCCGGCGACTACGACCTGGCCGGCTTCTGCGTCGGCGTGGTGGAAAAGGAACGGCTCATCGACGGCCAGGCGGTGCAGGCCGGTGACGTCCTCATCGGCCTGGCGTCCTCCGGACCGCACTCCAACGGCTATTCGCTGGTACGCCGGATCCTGGAAGTCTCGGGAGCCAGCCTCGATACCCCGCTGGAAGAGCGCACGCTGCTGGACTGGCTGCTGGAACCCACGCGTATCTACGTGCGCCCCCTGCTGACCCTGCTGCAACAGGTGGAAGTCCACAGCCTGTGCCACGTCACCGGTGGCGGCCTGCCGGAGAACCTGCCGCGCATGCTGCCGCCCGGCACCGTCGCCCGCATCGAGACGGCGAGCTGGCAGTGGCCGGCCATCTTCGGCTGGCTGCAGCAGCAGGGCCGCGTGGAGACCGCGGAAATGTACCGTACCTTCAACTGCGGTGTCGGCATGGTGGTCTGCATCCCGGCCGACGCCGTCAGCACCTGCCTCGCCGTGCTCGGGGAACAGGGCGAAACCGCCTGGGTGCTGGGCACCGTCGAAGAGACCGAAGGCGAAGCGCGCGTCGAACTGAATGTCTGAAACCACACCCATAGCGCTGGTGGTCCTGATCTCGGGACGCGGCTCCAACCTCAAGGCCATCCTCGATGCCATCGAACGCGGGGAACTGCCGGCGGTGGTGAGGGCGGTGATCAGCAACCGCACCGATGCCGCCGGTCTGGACCATGCGCGCCGCGCGGGCATCGACACCCTGGCCCTGGACGCCGCGGACTACGACGACGCCGAATCCTATGACCGGGCGCTGGCGGGCCTCATCGACCGCTTCGACCCCGGCCTGGTGGTACTGGCCGGATTCATGCGCATCCTGACACCTGCCTTCGTCGACCACTATCGCGGCCGCCTGATCAATATCCATCCCTCGCTGCTGCCTCGCTACCGCGGTCTGCATACCCACCGGCGCGCCCTCGAGGACGGCGCCGACGAACACGGTGCCAGCGTCCATTTCGTCACCGAGGAGCTGGACGGCGGTCCGCTGATCGTACAGGCGCGCGTGCCGGTACTGCCCGGTGACGACGAACAGACCCTGGCGGCGCGGGTACTGGAACAGGAGCACCGTCTCTATCCGCAGGCCATCCGCTGGCTGGCGGAGGGCCGCGTCCGCTGGGAAGACGGGCGGGTGCTGTTCGACGGGGAGCCGCTGGAGCACCCCCTGCAACTGGACGTTGCCCCGTGAGCGCTGCGCGTGCCGGCAGGCGGCTCCTGTGCGCGGTCGCCGCGCTCGGGCTGATGCTGTCCGGCCTGGCCGTCCAGGCTGCTGCCGAGGCGACCCTGCCCCCTCCCTATCCCGACTTCCGCGCCGAATACGAAGCCTACCTGAACGGCTTCCACATCGCCGATGCCGTATTCACCCTGACACGCAACGAACGCGGCGAGTACCTCTACCGCAGCGAATCGAAGACCCGCGGGCTGGCGCGCCTGTTCGGCACCCGCGACGCCACCGAAAGCAGCCGCTGGCGCTACACCCCCGACGGCATCCGGGTACTGGAATACCGGTCGCTGAAGCCCGGCGGCGACGCCGACGACAACGAGCACCTGGTCTTCGACTGGAAGCACCACCGCGTGAAGAATGTCTCGCCGCTCGATCCCTGGTCCATGGAACTGCCGGCAGGGACCCTCGACAAGATGGTCATGCAGCTGGCCATGCTGTTCGATCTGCGCAACGGCAAGAAGGTGTTCGAGTACCGGGTGCCACGCCAGGGCCGCATCAAGACCTATCACTGGGCGCTGGTAGGCGAGGACGTGACCGAACTGGACGACCTCGGCAGCTTCCGCACCCTGAAACTGATGCGCACCGACGACCGCAA
>DROT01000103.1 GCA_011321775.1 Gammaproteobacteria bacterium
GCCCCCATTCGCCGCTGGATATCTGTTTCACCAGCTTGCGGCCGATCTCGGCCATGAACAGCTCCCTGACTTTGCCGATCCAGAGCAGATAACTGGTATAGATGATCGTCCTGCCGAGATTGGCGGATTCCTTGAACGTCGGCTGAAAAATGTACTCGAAGACCTCCTGGTCCAGAGCCGGGTCATGAACCATGCGCGAGGCATGCTCCTCGAGGTAGAAGGCGTCGCCTGCCGCACCGGCATGCGCGGGAGAAACCGGTTCCGCAGCGGGCGCGGAGTCACCGTCGACAGCCATCGCCAGCGCGACCACACGGGGACGGTGTGACCCGATCTCGAAGCGGCCGGTGACGACGGAAACGGTCCTGCCTCCATGGCGGGCATCGAAGACAATGGCACCCTCGACCCTGCCCGCCAGCTCCAGTTGCGGGTCGTGTCCGGAGAACGCCTTTCTCGCCGCTTCCACCGCGCACCACAAGCGCGTGCCTGCCGTATCCGTGTCGTCTCCCCGTCGTTCCAGCACCTCCAGCATGGTCATGCGCGTATCGCTCAACAGCGCACTCCACTCGGCCAGAGTGCGGTGGGTCACGGGTTCGATGTCACAACCCAGAGGCCCTTTGCCCACCACGCAAAGGCAGAATCGATCGTCGTGCGCCAGACTCAGATCCATGTCCCCGGCATCCCGACCCCTGAAACGGGGTTTGCCGCTGCTTTCCCAGACCAGATCCGGGACCTCTTCCACCCTGTCGTGGTGATGCAGCCAGGCCTTCGCCGTTTCGTCGATCATGGGCCGCTCACGGACATGGCGGTCCTCCTTGAGCAACGCGTGCAGGCCGGGGGCGTCGTATACCCGGACCAGTGGCGCATCGTCGACGAGCGCAGCCGGCATCGCCGCCACCTGCCCCGCAAAGTCCTCAGCGGGGGCGTCGGACGATTTCAGCGCCGGGATCCGGCCCGGTTCGACCTGGTATCCCTCGAGCACCTTGACCCGGTAGTCGCGGAGCACCTCGACCACCCGCCCTCCATCATTGGTCACCACGATGTCCCAGCTGTATTCCCTGTCGTGGTGTGACTTCAGCGTCGCCGTTGCGATCCTGCGGCCATTCTCATAGAGCGGGTCACTGTATATCTCGATCGCGCCGATGCCGATCGGCAACACGACCTCCGGCACCAGGGGGATCTGCACCGATTGCAGCAGCACATCGCGGAAGAAGGGATCCCCCACCAGCAGGCTGCCCCCTTCCCCCGCCGCGAAACCGTTTTCCCCGTCGAACAGGGTCTCGCGGGACTCACCGCCGAATACCACGTGGTCGTCGCCCAGCGCGTAGACGGATTCGAGTCGTTGAAACAGCGGCCCCTGAAACAGAACCTTGCCATACAGATCCGCCTGCGGATCCAGCGCCAGCCTGTGTTCGCGCGGGACCGCCGGACGCACCGGACCCGCTTCAGGACGACCGAAGAGCACGGTGGCCGAGAAATGATCCTGACCGAACCCTGTCTGTTCCGCACGCAGACCCACTCTGACCCTTTGCACGCCCCGCTCGTCCCGCTCCATGGCGAAGGCGTTCAGGCGTATTGCAGTGCCATTGCCCTCACCGACCACGACGGGCCGTTGCAGCGATACGGCCTCGAAGCCGATGATGGTCGCCGGATCATGGCCGGTCAGTGCGCAGGCCGCCTGTGCCATCGCCTCCAGACCAAACACGGTCGGGAACAGAAAGGAGCCATGGAAGTCGTGGTCCCGCAGGTAGAGATCGCGTTCCGTCGTCAGTGTGCAGCCGGCCGTCATCTCGACGCCCGGCTCGATATCGACCACCGTCTCCACGAAACGCATGTCCTCGGTCGACACCGGCCGACCGCGCAACAGGCGCCAGGTCGGAAGCCCGCCCAGGCGGCCGGCGATCACCACCTGCTTGTAGCCCGAATCGGCGTTCATGTGGTGCAGGAAGCGTTTCACGCCCTCTTCGGTGGGTATCGCTCCGACGCCGGTCTGTTCGAGGTTCTTGACCACGCCCAGGCGGTGTCCCATACCCACCTCGCCCCATACGCTGTAGGCGAGCGAAACCACCGAGGTATCGGGATGCCTGACCGCGAACCTGCGCAATGTGAGATCCAGCGCCTCGTTGGAGAAGGCGTACCAGGCATTGCCACGCATGCCGGTGATGCCGATGATCGAGGACATGGCGAGAATCATCCTGGGCGGATCATGTTTGAGCGCCTTGCACAGGTTGACCGCGCCCATCAACTTGGGCGCCACTTCACGCAAGGCCTCGTCTGCGCTCACCTGACCCGCCGGTCGGGGCCGGTTGACGCCGGCGCCATGTATCACGGCCGTGACGGGGCCAAGCTCCTCCTTCACACTGGCCACCAGCCTGGATACGGCATCGGGATCCGTGATGTCGCAGCTGTAGTACTTGTGCTGCACGCCCGCGTATTCGAATCGCTCCAGATTGCGCCGTATCTCGCTGTTGCTGTCCAACTCCTCATTCAGGTCGGAGCTGCCGACCAGTGCGAACCTGGCGCCGGTCTGCGTGGCCAGGGCGAGCGCGCATTCGGCCGTGATCCCTTTTGCCCCGCCGGTCACCAATACCACGTCCCGGCCCGACCAGGCGATGTTCCGTGGCGCATAGCCGTCGGGATGAAGCACCTTGCTGCACAGCGCGTGACGGCGCATCCGCTCGTCGTAGCCCGCGATCGACAATTGCGCATCGGACTCGAGTTCAGCGCGCAACAACGCAGGAACCGCCCCGGCATCGAGCTTCGCAGACAGATCCACCACCCGGATGGACAGCTCCGGCCGTTCCAGCCACAGGGTACTGGAGAATCCCACGGCAGCAGCGGTTTCCACGTCGACGCTGTCGCCGTCGTGTTGACCGAACCGTCCACC
>DROT01000104.1 GCA_011321775.1 Gammaproteobacteria bacterium
CAGGATACCGCCGTTGGTGAGGTTGTCCGCCTGGCAGGCCTCGATGTTGCTGATGACCTGTTGCCACAGCTGAAACAGCTGCGTGTAGTTCGGAAGGGTCTTGCAATACTGCCGCAGTCCTTCCCCGTCCTGGTCGAAGCCCAGCATCGCGAGCTGATGGCGGCGTTCCTGTTCCAGTCGTTCCAGCTGCTCGCTGTGTTCGAGCTTGGTTCTGGTGATCTGTTCCAGTGCGTCGAGATCATGTTGCGCCAGCGCACCACGTTCCCGTTGCAGGCACTCGAGCAGCTGCTCGCTGCACGCAACTTCCTGTTTCAGAAGTGATTCCATGGGCTGACTGGCGCCTTGTGCCGGCATGGGGGTTTACCTCGTATCGGTCAGTGCCTGTTCCAGGCTCATCATTTTTTCCGCAATGCGGGTCGGATCGACGGCGAAACTGCCGTTTTCCACCGCCGTTCGGACCGTCTCGACGCGCCGGCTGTCTACCGCCGGAGCCTGCTCGATGGCGGCTGCGAGTTCCTGCAGCTGGCGTGCGGTTGCGGTGAAGCTGGCACGGTCCGGACTCGTGGCAGCGGGCGCCGCCGTGTCCCTGGTACTGCCGTTTTCCGGCTTCGCAACCGATGCATCCTGAGCGTTGAGCTGGGTTACCAGCGATGCTATGCGGTTGTTGTCAATCTCCATTTCAGAGTCCTCAGCGTTGATTCGGTTATGGCTACAGTCACGATATCGTCACTTGTATCAACAACTTTAGGCTCTTTTTTTGGCGACCGCCACTAAAGCGTCACTTTTACGACACCCCGTGAGACGACGATGCCGTCCACCACCCGTCCCGAACCCAGTGCCTCGATGCGGATGAGGTCTCCGGACTTGCCGTCCATCAGGGCCTTGCCGGTGGTCCGGATCTTGAGGGGGCCGGTTTCGGCGATCACGCTCACACGCTGGCCGCGTTTCACCAGTTTGGGGGCCTGCAGCATCTGCGGCGTAATCACAGTGGACGCAGAGATCGTGCGTTTGGCCAGCATGCCGGTCACCGCTTCGCTTTCGCTGTAATAGCCGTAGGGCAGGCTGGCAATATTCCGTTCCACCAGTTCCAGGTCGTTTTTCTGCAGGGTGTCGCCGCGGGCGATCGGCTGACGTGCCACCAGTACCGGCGCAAAGACGTTGATACGGGCGCTTACATAGATGTTCCAGCCGCCGTCGTCGGGGCAGCGGACGCCTACCGTGGTGTTTCCCATGGTACGGCCGCCGGGTGGCATGAAAGCTTCCAATGGCTGGCTGCATGCCTTCAATCGCAGACGCGGATCGAGCGGGCCGAGCCGGACTTCGCTGCGACCGTGGTGCTGATTGTTCGCGAAGGCATCGAGAAAACTCTGGGCGGTGCTGCGGATGGTGGCATGCGACTGCCACTGGCCGGCCCTGCTTCCCGCTGCCAGCGAGGGGGACGACAGCCACAACTGCGTGAGCAGGAGCATGAGAAAGGTGATGGTTCGGCTCATGGGTCTCATCGGTCTTGTTCTCCGCGACTGTGCTGCAGGAACAAGAAGCAATTGGCATGCCATCTATCCGGTACCGTCAAGCTTCGCGAGTCCGGGCCGATAGTCCGACAGACAGGAAGCACACAATAGAAGGGAGCGACTGCGATGAGCGGCGTACTGGCAAGTGTCGACATGCGTACCCAGCTGGCGGGACACAACCGGCTGGAGCTGTTGCTGTTTCGTCTGGACGGGAGACAGCTGTTCGGAATCAACGTATTCAAGGTGCAGGAAGTCGTCCAGTGTCCGCCGTTGACGCAGATTCCGGACTCCCACCGGGTGGTCAGCGGCGTTGCCAACATGCGCGGGCGTACCGTGACAGTGATGGACCTGGGCAAGGCCATCGGCGGGCCCGGCATCAGCGATCCCGCGGACAACTTCGTGATCGTGACCGAGTACAACCAGTATGTGCAGGGATTTCTGGTTGGCGGAGTCGACCGCATCGTCAATACGCGTTGGGAGGAAATCCTGCCGCCGCCGAAGGGCATCGGTAATGACAACTATCTCACGGCCGTGACGCGGGTCGATGGCGAACTTGTCGAGATCATCGACGTCGAGAAGGTGCTGGCGGAAGTGATCGGGTGGAACGAGGAAGTCTCCGGCAGCGTCGTGCAGGAGGCGGAAAAGGGCGACGGGGAGGAACGGCCGATCGTGCTGGTCGTCGACGATTCTTCGGTCGCCCGTAACCAGATCAAGCGCACCCTGGACCAGCTCGGGGTGGAGTGCGTGCTCGCCAATGACGGCAGGCAGGCGCTGGAACAGCTGCGCCAGTGGGTGGGCGAAGACAGTGGCACACCCCTCAACGAGCGCCTGTTCATGGTGATATCGGATATCGAGATGCCCGAGATGGACGGGTATACCTTTACCACGGAGGTCCGCAAGGACCCTGCCATGAGTGACATGTTCATCCTCTTGCATACCTCCCTCAGTGGTGTGTTCAACCATGCGATGGTGGAAAAAGTGGGGGCGGACGAGTTCATCGCCAAGTTCCAGCCCGACGTGCTGGCGCGGACGGTGCTGTCGCGTCTCAGAAGCTGGCAGGCTGCACGGGCCGCATGAGCGCATCTTTCAGATAGTTGCGGGAACGGTCCGCAGCGCAGCACGCCTGCTCACGGGGCAGGGAACGGGGTAACGGTCTTTTGCCACTGGCACGCATCAATTCCACGGAATACGAGGATTTTCGCAGGTTTCTGGAAGAGACCAGCGGGATTCTGCTGGGCGACAACAAGCACTATCTGGTGCAGAGTCGACTGGGTCGGCTGATGAAGGAGTCGGGTCTGGGGTCGCTGGCGGAGCTGCTTTCCCGTCTCTATCGCGAACGGCAGGGAAGCGGCCTGCGCGAGCAGGTGATCGAGGCGATGACGACCAACGAAACCTTCTGGTTTCGTGACGATCACCCTTTCCGGATTCTTGCCAGGCAGGTGCTCCCGGAGTTTGCGGAGCAGCGCCGGCCGTTGCGCATCTGGTCGGCCGCCTGTTCCACCGGGCAGGAGCCCTATTCGATCAGTATCACGGTCGAGGAATACCAGGCGGCGAACGGCGGTCGCCCCGTGGACGCGCAGATCGTCGCTACCGATATCTCTCCGGCGGTGCTCGAGGACGCGCGCGAGGGCTGTTACGATGCCATGGCGCTTGCCCGCGGGCTGCCGCGCGACATCCGGCAGCGCTACTTCGAAAAGGATTCCCGGCACTGGGAGGATCGCTGGCGGGTGCGCACGGAGGTGCGCCAGCGCGTACGCTTCTCCCGACTCAACCTGCTGTCCTCCTATTCCGCACTGGGACGGTTTGACGTCATCTTCTGTCGCAACGTGCTGATCTATTTTTCAGCCGCGTCCAAGCGCGACATCCTCGGGCGCATGGCGCAAACCCTCAACCCGGGTGGCTACCTGTTCCTGGGTGCATCGGAAGCGATCAGCCAGTACTCGGATGCTTTCGAGATGGTGCGCTGCAACCCCGGAGTGGTCTACCGCAGAAAAGACTGAGGTGTGGACGGCCCGCACCTTGCCGCGTCTATTGCCGTCCGCCGGACAGAACTTGCCGCTTGCCGCCCCCGCTTGCCGCCCGATCATTCCAACTCATTGATAATACGACCCTAACGAGATTGGCACGAGGGTTGCTGTAGTTCCTGCATAACGCACATGGCAGGAGGCAACATGGCAATCAGTTTCGACCAGGCGCTGGGCAATCTTCCCCAACACCTTGCCCTGTACAGCAGGCGTTCCAGCCTGTTGGCGGCCAATCTTGCAAATGCCGACACGCCGAATTTCAAGGCTCGCGACATCGACTTCCGTTCCGTGCTCGCACGCGCGGAAGGCTCACAGATGAGCCTCAGGACCACGCAGCCGGGACACCTCGGCGGCGCCGGCACGGCGGCACTCAAGCCACAGATCCTGTACCGCATACCGAACCAGCCCTCGATGGACGGCAATACCGTCGACGGCCAGGTCGAGAAGGCCCAGTTCACCGAGAATGCCGTACGTTACCAGTCGACCATGACTTTCCTCAGCGGGCGTATCAAGGGCCTGCTGCTGGCAATCAAGGGAGAATGATAGATGTCCCTGTTCAACGTATTCGACATCGCCGGTTCCGCCATGAGCGCGGAGTCTGTGCGACTGAACGTGACTTCATCCAATCTCGCGAACGCACAGACAATCGGTGACAGCGAGGCAACGACCTATCACGCGCGCCAGCCGGTTTTTTCCGCGGTCATGCAGTCTCTCCGGGGGGACACTGTGCCGGGCGGCGTTCGCGTGGCCGGAATCCTCGAAAGCCAGCAGAAGCTGGAGTCGCGCTACCAGCCGGACAGTCCCCTCGCCAACGAGGAGGGCTATGTCTTTCTTCCCAACGTCAATGTCGTCGACGAGATGGCGAACATGATTTCGGCCTCGCGTGCCTACGAGACCAACGTCGAGGTAATGAACACTTCCAAGCAGCTGATGCTGGCAACCCTGCGCATGGGCCAGTAGGCCGGGACAAGGTGAAACGATGATCAACACACAGAATGGTACGCAGGGTGTCGACTTCCGCACCGTGCAGGATCTGAGCAAGGAAAGCTCGCGCAAGGAACTGGGGCAGGACGAGTTCCTGAAGTTGATGACCACGCAGTTGCAGAACCAGGATCCGTTCAAGCCGATGGAGAACGGCCAGTTCCTGAGCCAGATCGCCCAGTTCTCCACGGTACAGGGGATCGGAAAACTCAATGAGGCCTTCACCGGCCTCAGCGACTCGCTGGTCTCGAACCAGGCACTGCAGGCGACCAACCTGGTAGGTCGCAGTGTGCTGGCACCCACCGGCGTGGCGGCCCTGTCGGAAGACTCCGGCATCCGCGGGAGCGTCGAGCTCCCGGCCGCGAGCAGCGATGTGGTAGTGAACGTATATGACCAGAGCGGGCAGGTGATCCGCCGTCTGGAGCTGGGATCGCAGGCGGCCGGACCGGTCGCCTTCAAGTGGGACGGGCTGAAGGACGACGGCAGCTTTGCCAGGCCCGGAAACTATTTCATCAGTGCCGAGGCAAACGTGGATGGCCAGACCGAGGCGGTCGACACCCTGGTGGCCTCGAAGGTACGTAGTGTGACACTGAGCAACAGCGGTGGGCTGTTGCTCGATCTGGATGGTGTCGGAGCGCTGGACTTCAGTGAAGTCCGGCAGATTCTGTAACCGAGTGGCTGAAGGAGAACTATCATGCCGTTTCGTACAGCTTTAAGTGGATTGAACGCAGCGTCGGCGAACCTGCGTATCATCGGTAACAACGTGGCCAATGCAAGCACCACGGGTTTCAAGGAGTCGCGCGCCGAATTTGCCGACATCTTCGCTACTTCCAACCTCGGGGTCGCCGCCAATGCCATCGGCACCGGCGTACGGGTCTCCTCGGTGGCGCAACAGTTCACCCAGGGCAATATCGAGTTTACCGACAACAATCTCGATCTTGCCATCAGCGGTCAGGGCTTCTTCATGCTCGACGACAACGGCATCAACGTGTTCACCCGCGCCGGGGCCTTCGGTGTCGACCGTGACGGCTACGTCGTCAACAACCAGCAGCAGAAGCTGACGATCTTCCAGGCCGATTCCAGCGGCAACATCACCGGCGCTACCGGGCCGTTGCAGCTCGACCGCTCGGACATCGCTCCGGCGGCGACCACGCAGATCGACGTGCAGGCCAACCTGGACGCCTCGGCGACCGTGCCGACGGTGGCCTTCAATCCCAGTGACGCGAGTTCGTACAACAATTCCACTTCGCTGACGGTCTATGACAGCCTGGGATCTCCCCATCTGCAGACCATGTACTTCCGCAAGGCCGCGGACAACCAGTGGGATACCTATGTGTCGGTCGATGGCAGCCTGCTGAACGGCGGCGCGGCCGTGGGCACCGTGACTTTCGATAATGCCGGTGCCATTACCGGCGGCAGTCCCATCGCCCTGAACTTTACTCCGACCGGTGGCGCGGCGGCGATGAACGTGAGCGTGGATTTCACCAACACCTCCCAGTATGGCAGCCCTTTCAGCGTCAACGCCCTGGTTCAGGACGGCTATGCCACCGGCCGCCTCAGTGGCATCGACATCAGCGATACCGGCGTGATCACCTCGCGTTTCACCAATGGTCAGTCGCGCACCCTGGGACAGGTCGCCATTGCCACCTTCAACAACCCCCAGGGACTGCGGCAGCTCGGTGATACCGGCTGGGCCGAGACCTATGACTCCGGTGCGCCACTGGTGGGCGGGCCCGGTACCGGCGCGGCGGGCCTGATCCAGTCCGGTGCCCTGGAAGGGTCGAACGTGGACCTGACCGAGGAACTGGTCAACATGATCACCGCGCAGCGTAACTTCCAGGCCAACGCGCAGGTGATCACCACGGCCGATACCATCACCCAGACCATCATCAATATCCGCTAGCGGATGATCGGGAGCTGATCATGGACGGAGTACTCTATGTCCTGGGTAGTGGCGGCAAGCAGCTGATGCAGGCGCAGGCCGTCAACACCAACAACCTGGCCAACGCCAACACCACGGGTTTCCAGGCGGACTTCGCCAGATTCAGCTCGCAGACGCTGACTGGTCCCGGCTTCGACAGCCGCGTGTTCACCATACCGAGGGAGGCCGGGGTCAGCTTCGAGAAGGGAACGATCCAGCCGACCGGTCGGCCGCTGGACGTCGCCGTCAACGGAGACGGCTGGATCGCGGTACAGGCGCCGGATGGCGGGGAAGCCTACACCCGCGCCGGCAACCTGCGTGTCAATATAAACGGCCAGCTGCTGACCGGTGCCGGTCACCCGGTAATGGGGGAGGCCGGTCCGATCGTGATTCCCGAGCACGAAAAACTGGAGATCGGCAGCGACGGGACCATCAGCATACGCCCCATTGGCCAGCAGCCCAACACCATGGCGGAGGTTGGCCGCATCAAGCTCGTATCACCGGACCACCGCGAACTGGTCAAGGGCGCCGACGGCTTGTTGCGGATGCGTGACAACCAGCCGCTCGAGGCCAGTAACGAGGTCACCCTCATGGGAGGGGCACTCGAATCGAGCAACGTCAGTACCGTGGGGGCACTGGTCAACATGATCGATATTGCACGTCGCTTCGAGCTGTCGGTCAAGATCATGGACACCGCCAAGAAAATGGACGAGCGCACCACCCAGGTCATGAAGATCGGTTGATGCGTTTCGCAAAGGAGAGGTAAGCGATATGAAAGCACTATGGGTAGCAAAAACCGGTCTGGAAGCCCAGCAGACGCGCATGAGCGTGATCTCCAACAACCTGGCCAACGTGAACACCACCGGGTTCAAGCGCGACCGGGCCGTGTTCGAGGATCTGCTCTACCAGAACGTGCGCCAGGTGGGCGCTCAGTCCTCCCAGGACACGCGGCTTCCGTCGGGGCTGCAGCTCGGCACCGGTGTGCGCACGGTGGCGACGGAGAAGATCCACACGCTGGGCAACATCGTGCAGACCGGAAACAGCCTCGACGTCGCCATCCAGGGGCGCGGTTTCTTCCAGGTGCTGCAGCCGGACGGCAACCTCGCCTATACACGCGACGGCTCTTTCAAGCTGGACGAGACGGGGCAGCTGGTCACCGCCAGCGGCTATGTCATTCAGCCGGCGATCACCATTCCCAATAACGCCACCAGTGTCACGATCGGCTCGGACGGTGTCGTCTCGGCGCTGACGCCGGGTAACGCTTCCCCGACCCAGCTCGGCAGTATCCAGCTCGCCGACTTCGTCAACCCCGGCGGTCTGCAGGCGGTGGGCCAGAACCTGTTCCAGGAGACCGCGTCGAGCGGCTCGCCGACCACGGGTACCCCCGGCCTCAATGGTCTCGGCAGTGTCAACCAGGGATCCCTGGAGACCTCCAACGTCAATGTGGTGGAAGAGCTGGTCAACATGATCGAGACCCAGCGTGCCTACGAGATGAACTCCAAGGCCATTCAGAGTTCCGACCGCATGCTGCAGTTCGTAACCAACAACCTGTAACAGGGAGAGGGGTGCAGGCCGTGATTCACAGACGCACCAAGGTCCGCGGGGCCATCTGGCTGCTGCTGGCCATCACCATCGGGCTGGGCGGCTGCGCGCCGGTATCGCCGCCGCGCGACAGCTACCGTCCGACGATGCCACCCGCACAAAGCAGCACGGAGCCCAACGATGGCTCCATCTATCACGTTTCCAACGATGTGCGGCTGTTCGAGGACGTCCGCGCCCGGCACATCGGTGACGTCATTACCGTGATCCTGCAGGAAAGCACTTCCGCATCGAAGTCTGCCAAGACCACTGCGGACAAGAGCCAGGAAGCGGCCATCGAGAATCCGGTATTCTTTGGCGCCCATCCGCAGTTCAACCTGCCCGGCGCCATTCCGCTCGACAGCAACAGGGACAATACGCTCGAGCAGAAACTCTCGGCAAAGCGCAATTTCGAGGGTGAAGCGGACTCCAGCCAGAGCAACAAGCTGCTGGGTGCGATCACGGTCACGGTGGCGGACGTACTGCCGAACGGCAACCTGGTGGTGCGCGGCGAGAAATGGCTGACCCTGAACCAGGGCGAGGAATACATCCAGATCTCCGGGATCGTCCGTCCCCAGGACATCAATACCAACAACAGCGTGCTGTCCACCCAGATCGGTGATGCACGTATCACCTACAGCGGCAAGGGTGCCCTGGCCGACTCCAACAGCATGGGCTGGCTGGCGCGCTTCTTCAACAGTCCGATATGGCCGTTCTGAGGTGCCTCATGGAGACCGTCATGCGTAAGTTACTGTGTATCCTGGCCCTGGCATTGCTCTCCGGGCCGGCCTGGAGTGAGCGTATCAAGGACCTTGCGCACCTCGCCGGCGTCCGCAGCAACCAGCTGGTCGGCTACGGACTGGTCGTGGGTCTGAACGGCAGCGGCGACCAGACCAGCCAGACACCCTTTACCATCCAGAGTTTGAACAACATGTTGCAGCAGTTCGGTATCGTGCTGCCGCCGGGCGTCAAACCGCAGCTGAAGAACGTCGCGGCCGTCGCCATACATGCCACGCTGCCCGCCTTTGCCAAGGTGGGGCAGACCATCGACGTGACCGTTTCCTCGATCGGCAATGCCAAGAGCCTGCGCGGCGGTACCCTGCTGCTGTCACCGCTCAAGGGTGCCGACGGACGGGTCTACGCGATGGCGCAGGGTGACCTGCTGGTCAGCGGTCTCAATGCCTCCGGTTCCGACGGTTCCAGCATCACGGTGAACATTCCCAGCGTCGGCACCATCCCCAACGGTGCCACGGTGGAGCGCGTGGTGAACAATCCCTTCAGCAACGGGGACTTCATCACTTTCAACCTCAACCGTTCCGACTTCACCACGGCGAACCGCCTGGCGATGGCAATCAACGAGACGGTCGGGCCCGGGGTGGCGCATTCGATCGATGCGGTGTCCATCCGGGTCAGTGCGCCCAGGGATCCCTCGCAGCGGGTCGCCTTCGCCTCCCTGGTAGAGAACATCGAGGTGGACCCGGGCGAGACGGCGGCGCGTGTGGTGGTCAATTCACGTACCGGCACGGTGGTCATCGGTGCCAATGTGAAGATTCTTCCGGCGGCGGTGTCGCATGGCTCGCTGGTGGTCACCATCACCGAGAACCAGCAGGTGAGCCAGCCCGGTGCCTTCGCACGGCGCGGGCAGACCGCGATCACCCAGCAGAGTGATGTCGACGTGGGCGTAAAGGGGAACCATACCTTCCTGCTGCACAAGAACGTCACCCTGCAGGATATCGTGGACGGCATCAACCGGGTCGGCGCGACGCCAGCGGATATCGTGGCCATCCTGCAGGCGCTGAAACAGGCCGGATCCCTGCGCGCCGAACTGATGGTGATCTAGGCGATGGACGCGGCAATCGTCGACGCAGACGTCTATACCGACTTCAAGGGGCTTGCGAGCCTGCGGGCACGGGCGTCGAAAGGCAACGACGAGGCCACGCTGCGCGAGGTCGCCGGCCAGTTTGAAGCCCTGTTCATCCAGATGATGCTCAAGAGCATGCGCGACGCCAGCCTCGGCGAAGGCCTGATGGACAACGAGCACACCCGTACCTATCAGTCGATGTTCGACAAGCAGATCGCCATCGACCTGTCCAAGCGCCAGGGCCTGGGACTGGCCGACATGATGGTGCGCCAGCTCGGTCGTGCCGGTGTAACGCAGGGCGGTGCAGAGGATGGCGTACAGGCCCCGTCAGGCACGCTTTCGCTGCCGGTCGTCCGTTCGCCGGTCGCGGCGGATGGCGCCGGCGAGGCACAGCTGCGGCCGGAGTCGACGGCGGCTGACTGGAAACCGGAGTCTCCGGAAGCGTTCGTTCGCGAACTGTGGCCACACGCGCAGAAAGCGGCCCGGCGCCTCGGTACCCGACCCGAACTGCTGCTCGCCCAGGCGGCACTGGAGACCGGGTGGGGGCAGCACATGATCCGCGGCAGCGACGGACGCAACAGCCTCAACCTCTTTGGTATCAAGGCGGACGCTGCCTGGAAGGGCGATCGCGTGGCCAGCGACACAGTGGAGTTCAGGGATGGCCTGATGCGCAGGGAACGCGCCTGGTTCCGGTCCTACGACTCCCTCGGCGAGAGTTTTGCCGACTATGCCGCCTTCCTGGAATCCAATCCGCGCTACCGCGAGGCGCTGAAGGCCGGCGGAGATGCGCCCGCCTTCGCGCGGGCGCTGGCGGAAGCTGGTTACGCGACCGATCCCGACTATGCCGGAAAGATCGAGTCGATCATGAACAGCAGTCGACTGAAAAGCATCCTGCCGTCATCGGGGGCCGAGGGCTAGCGCCATGCGGCACCCGCGGACTGTCGTGCTACAAGGAGCAAGATCATGGCCATAGGACTTCTGGGCACCGGTGCCTCCGGTCTGCAGGCATTCCAGCGCGCGATCGCAGTGGTGGGCCACAACATCAGCAACGCCAATACCGAGGGTTATTCACGCCAGCGGGTGGAACTCGGAACCCGCGCCGCCAGCTTTACCGGTCAGGGTTTCATCGGCAATGGTGTCCAGGTACAGAGCGTCGAACGGCTGTTCGACCAGTTCGTAACCGACAACCTGCGCAGCACCACCAGTTCGAGCGCCCGCTATGACACCATGGCCATGCTGGCAAGCCGGGTATCCAACCTGCTGGGCGACGCCGACGCCGGCCTGGGGGCGGGTCTGGAGAGTTTCTTCAATGCCGTACAGGGGGTCGCCGACGATCCGGCTTCAATACCGGCCCGCCAGCTGCTAATTTCCGAGAGTGATTCGCTGGTGAGCCGTTTCCGCAGTCTGGACTCGCAGCTGGACGCCCTGAGCCGTGAGGTCAATGGCAGCCTGACCAACATGGTATCGGATATCAATGGCCTCACCTCGGCGATCGCCGACGCCAACCGCCGCATCGTCGATGCCACCAGCCAGGGAGCCGGAGCGGTTCCGAACGACCTGCTGGACAAGCGTGACGCACTGATCACCCGGCTCTCCGAACTGGTATCGGTGCGCACCGTGGAACAGGACGACGGCGCCGTGAACGTGTTCGTCGGCACCGGCCAGCCTCTGGTGACCCGTTTTCTGGCCTCGCCCCTGCAGGTCGAACGCAACGAGTTCGACGCCAGCCGCCTGGAGATCGGGCTCGTGTCCGGCGGGGTATCGGCGCAGATCACCGAACAGCTCACCGGTGGGCGTCTCGGCGCCACGCTCGACTTCCGCGGGCAGACCCTGGATCCGGCACGTAACGCGCTCGGCCAGATCGCGGTTTCGCTGGCCACCACCTTCAACCAGCAGCACCAGGCGGGTATGGACCTGGATGGCAACAACGGTGCCGCCTTCTTTTCCATTGCGGCACCCGAGGTCGCCGGCAGTTCCGCCAATTCGGGTTCTGCAACGGTGACCGTCAGCTATGACAGCGCCAATATCGCCGACCTGACCAGCGACGACTATACCCTGTCCTACGACGGGTCTGTGTGGAGCCTGAACCGTACCAGTGATGGCCAGACAGTGGCCAGCGGAGCCGGGCCGTTCGCCGTCGACGGGCTGGTGATCAGCATGGGTGCGGGTGCCGTGGCCGGCGACCGATACCGCATTGCGCCGACCCGCAAGGGGGCCATGGGGATGGCTGCCGTGGTCAGCGATCCCCGCGCCATCGCGGCCGCCGCACCCGCGGCCTCTGCGGCCCCGGGCGACAACAGCAATGCCAGGCGTCTGGCCGACCTGCAGACCGCGCTGACCATGGAGGGGGGTACCACCGACCTGCAGGGCCGCTACGGCCAGCTGATCGCGCGGGTCGGTACCCAGACGCGCGCCGCACAGACGGCCTCCGAGGCGCAGGCGGCGCTGTTGTCCCAGGCGCAGGAGTCCCGCGATGCCCTGTCGGGTGTAAATCTCGACGAGGAAGCCGCTAACCTGTTGCGTTTCCAGCAGGCCTACCAGGCGGTTGCCCAGGTGATCTCGGTAGCCAACTCGACTTTCCAGACCCTGTTGAACGCGGTTGGGAGATAGCTATGCGCATCAGTACCATGCAGATGTTCCGCCAGGGAACCAGCTCCATCCTGGAACAGCAGAGCCGGCTGGCTTCGACCCAGCAGCAGCTGTCGACGGGCAAGCGTATCGTCAAGCCATCCGATGACCCTACCGGGGCGGCGCGACTCGTCGGCCTGTCCGCGAGCAGCGCCGTGACCGGGCAGTATCAGAACAACATTCTGGCCGTGCGCAACCGCCAGGAAATCGAGGATGCGGCCCTGGCCGGCGTGGTCGACAACCTGCAGCGCGCCAGGGAACTCGCGGTACAGGGACTCAACGACAGCAATACACCCGCGGACCGGGCAGCCATTGCGCTGGAGGTCCGTCAGCTCAGGAACGAGGTGCTGGGGCTCGCCAATCGCAAGGACGGCAACGGCCAGTACCTGTTCAGCGGTTTTCAGTCGAACACCGTACCCTTCAGCGAAACCTCGCCCGGCACGGTCGCTTACAACGGCGACCAGGGTCAGCGGCAGATCCAGATCGGACCGGTGCGCCAGGTTGCCGACGGCGACGATGGTCGTTCGGTGTTCATGGATATACCCGACGGCAGCGGCGGTACCGAGGACCTGTTCGCGACCCTGGAAAAACTGGCGACCGACCTGGAGGCCGATGCGCCGGACGGCGCCAGCCTGGATCAGATCGACACGGCGCTGGACCAGATACTGACGTTCCGCGCCGCGGTCGGTGCGCGCCTGAACGCCCTGGACAGCCAGGAAAGCATCAACGGCGCCGTGCTCAACCAGCTGGAACAGACCCGCTCGGCCATCGAGGACCTGGACTACGCGGAGGCGGCAACGCGACTGAGCCGTGAGAGCGTCGCCCTGCAGGCGGCACAGCAGGCGTTTGTGAAGGTGCAGAACCTGAGTCTGTTCAACTACCTGTAGACACCGTTTTCCTCGGGAAGGAAAGTACCCGGTTTTTCCGGATCCAGAAAACGGGTGAGGATCCTTCTGCTGCCGTTGCCGTCTTTCCGGACTGCGACTGCAGCCACGTGTTCATCGGTCGGTCGCAGCAGTCGGAATTGCCAGTCATCGCCGTGATCGTCGATATCCGGCTGGAACAGGACCCTGGCCACACCGCCATGACCGGTTACGAACCGTAACCTGTTTGTTGGAAAGGAAATGCCGGTGCCGATGGCTTTGACATAGGCCTCCCGCAGGGTCCAGTGCTCGAAGAAATACGCCGTGTGTTCCCGGGCGGGAAGCCGCTCGAGCTCACGGCATTCCTCCTCGCTGAACATGCGTCGGGCGATATCCGATGTGGCATGGCGCGTCGTAAGCTGTTCGGCGTCGATGCCACAGTCGGCATGGAGGGTCACGATGCATCCGGTCAGGCCCTCGGTGTGGGTCAGGTTGAAGCGCAGCGGGGGGGCGGACGGGTTGGCGATTTCCGGGCGCCCGTGCCTGCCATGAGAGAATTTCCAGTCTTCAGGCGCGATATCGACGTATCGTGACAAGGTGTGACGCAGCAATCCGTGAGCCACCAGGTAGCTGTGTCGGTGGTGTGCGATCTTCAAACGTCGCATTCGCGAAGATTCCTCGTCCGACAGGCTGTTGCGGAAGCGTCGGAGCAGACGGCTGTCCCCGATGGTTTCCGGGGATGCCAGCCAGACGTGTGCCTCCCGTTCGAGTTCATCCATCGCGATGGCAGGCGGCAGGTGGTTCAGGTCGCATGGCTGCTCATGGCGAGCCCGCATCGTGCGTAGTCCTCCTCGAGCAGGAAACGTGCGCGCTGGCGGCAGGACTCGGCCTGCGCCGTTGCCCCGAGCAGCGTGCAGGCCTGGCCCATGCGCTCCCAGAGCAGATGGAAAGCGGGCGCCTTCTCCGCGAGGCGGGTATAGATCGCGATGGCCTCGGCGGCCTTTCCCTCCCGGTGCATGAGCATGGCCTGGGTGAATGCCGGTTCGATATCGTCGATCAGTTCCCGGTATCCGGGCGACGCGGTGACCCTGGCCGATGCCCTGTCGTGCTTTCCCGAGGCCAGCAGGCGGGTATAGAAATCGAGTCGTTCCTGCGCAGCGGCTGCGTGTGTCCTGGAGGTCCGCAGGTATTGGTGGGCCTGGCGCCGGATCCTGTTTCTGAGCCCCCGGTCGCGGACCAGACGGGTGAGTATCTCCAGCAATTCCTCTTCGTCGCGGAACAGGAACCCGGTTTCGCCATGGCGCACGCTGTCGCTGTAGGGAGCGCCATCCGAACAGACCGCGACCACCCCGCGCGAGGCGTATTCGATGAACTTGCCGTCGGATCGCCCGCTGGCGAAGTCGTCGCCGTGCGCAATGGCCAGACCGATGTCGATTTTTCCAAGAAAATTCAGATAGGCGCGCATGTCGCCGGGCGTGGTGACCGAGACATCGAGGCCGCTTGAACGGAACAGGGAGGCGATTTCGTCCGTGGCCATGAGGCGGATCGCAATCTTGCCGGCGAGCGTCCAGCGGGACAGCGTCCCGGCGAGCCAGCGGGCATCCTCGAAATGGCCTACGGAGCCCGCCCAGCCGAGTACCGCTTTGCGTCCGGGCGCCGGTTTGAGCGTCGGAATTGCGGGCAGCTGGTTGGGGAACGTAGTGTGCATGGCATTGAGATGCCCGTATTTTTCCCGAAGAAAGCGGCTGCTGAACTGGATCGCGTCTGATTCCGAGGCGAGTGTCGCGATGGTGTCCTGGACCTCCCTGCTGGAATAGAAGGCGTGGGCGGGAAGGTGAGAGGGAAACGACCGGAAGTCGTCGGAGATCTCGAACACCGTGACTTTCCGCTCCTCCCGCCGCTTGCGTATGAGGGGGAGGAGGCGCGCATCGGCCACCATGTTGATGACCAGAACATCGGCTTCGACCAGTTTCTCGAGATGATGCGGATGGCTGGACTGGATGGCGTGAACGGCAACGGAGCGCCCGAGCGCCTTGCCGGGCCAGGCGACCCGGTGCAGGTAATCTCCGGACTGGCGGTCCTGGGGGTGGGAGAAGAGGACGCACAGAAACGACGTCGTGTTCATGGATCGTTCCGTTTTCTGCTCGGTTCGGCGAATGGGCAGCGAGCAACATACCGGCAAGTGCCGTCGTGCTCAACCGGTTACCGGTGTCATCGTGCATGTGGTGCGATTTGTGCATTGTAAACACCGGAATTCCTCCGGATTCGTTCGGGAGTGTGCGGGAGGACAGTGAATGCACGAAGCGAGAGCCGCAACAGACAGGAGCAAGGAACGGGGTAACCAGCTCATGGCCGACGGGAAGCCAGCGGTTCCTGCACGGGGCAAGACCGTCGCAATCATGCAGCCCTACCTGTTCCCCTATATTCCGTACTTCCAGTTGATGGATCTGGCAGATGTCTTCGTCATTCTCGATGACGTGAGCTATATCAACCGCGGGTGGATAAACCGCAACCGGATACTTCTGGCAGGACAGGCGCACAGGATTACCCTGCAGTTACGCGGTGCCAGCCAGAACCGCAGGATCAACGAGATAGAGGTGGGCGACAATGCCGGAAAGCTGTTGCGTACCATCGCCCATGCCTACGCGAGGGCGCCAAATTTCGGACTGGTATACCCTCTGATCGAGCGCGTATTGCTCCAGCCCCGGAAGAATCTCGCCGCGTATCTCGCCGTGGGGCTGGAGTCCGTATGCCGTGCACTCGGAATAGCCACACCGATGCTGTTCTCCTCTTCGCTGGAAATGCCCGCAGACCTGGCCGGACAACAGCGCATTCTGGCGATCTGCAGGAAACTCGGTGCCCGAACCTATGTCAACCCGGAGGGCGGGCGCGGGCTCTACCATCACCGTGCCTTCGCGGAATCGGGCATCGGCCTGTTCTTCCTGCACGGTGCGCCCGAACCCTATCGCCAGGCATCCGGCACATTCCAGTCGGGACTGTCGATCATCGATGCCATGATGTACTGCTCCCCGGAAGAACTGCAGCATCGGATCAGACAGTATCGTCTTGTGCCCGCCGGCGAGGAGACGTGATGAAAGCGGTCTTCATCGGCAACCGCTTCGGCGTGCTGGAAAAGATGCTGGTCGCGGGCTATGAGCGCGTTGACATTCTCGCAGTGCCGGATTCCTTCCTGGAACGCGCCCTGCTCAGTCGCTCGATCAGCTACACGCCTGTTGAAAACAGGAAACAGCTCCTTGATCTGTTGGCGGAGCTGCAATTCGATCTTCTCGTCTCCAATGGATGTCCCTATCTGCTCCCCGTATCCGGTCTGGACGACGGAAGGCGAAAGTTCATCAACGTACACCCGGCACTGCTGCCGGAACATCGTGGTCCCCACGCCGTCAATGCGGCCCTGCTGTATGGCTACGGAGCCGGCGCAAGCTGCCATCTCATGGACGATGAAGCCGACAGCGGCCCGGTGATTGCGCGAGTGGAAATCCCCTGCAGTGCGGATCTCGATCTGGGCCTGCTGTACCAGTTGAGCTTCATGGCCGAAGCGGAAGCATTCGACCTCGCGCTGGCACGCGGATTCCGCCCCATGGAGCCACAACCCTCCAACGGTGACAAGTCGACGTACTTCCGGCGGGGAGCAGGTGCCTGCCGTCTCGACCTGGATGCAGATCCGGAAAAGATATGCCGACAGGTCCGCGCCTTCGGGATTGCCAGTCAGGGCACCGAGTTCGTGTGTGCAGGCAGGAGGTACCGGGTATTCGATGCCGAGATCATCCGCAACGGCTATTTGCGGTCGAAAGCACCGAAGTACAGGGAAAACGAGGTGGTTCTGGTGTACGAGGATGCGCTGGTCCTGAAGAAGGGAGACGGGCTGATCAAGCTCAAGTCGACCCCTGGGAAACTGCAAGGCATCGTTCCGGGAATGTTCCTGGAGCAGCCCCCGAATTCGGCGTCATGAAAATGACGATAGCCGGCTAGCCCTCCGCAAGTATCGGTATTGTAACGCAAAGTAAATCTGGCTCCGATATTGCATCTGGAGCCGCATGACAACAATGCAGCGGGTGCGCCATGAGTAGCAGTAGTCCGATCGACCGTCTCGCCGTCTTTGGAGGCAAGCCGCTGTTTTCGCAACCGCTGCATGTAGGGGTTCCCAACGTGGGTGAGCGAAAACGCCTGCATGCGAGAATCGACGCGCTCCTCGATCGCCGCTTTCTTACCAACGGCGGACCCCTGGTGCAGGAGTTCGAGGATCGTATTGCCGACCTCGTCGGGGTTCGCAACTGCATTGCAATGAGCAACGGAACGCTCGCGCTCGAGATCGTGACCAGGGCGCTCGGATTCGAGCACGAGGTGATAACGCCTTCCATGACCTTCGTCGCCACCGCGCATGCCCTGCAATGGCAGCAGATCACGCCGGTATTCTGTGACATCGTGTCGGGGGGGCATCACATGGATCCTGCCCGCATCGCGGATCTGGTGACACCGAGAACCAGTGGCATCGTGCCGGTGAATATATGGGGAAGGCCGTGCTCCATCGACGCCATGCAGTCGGTGGCGCGGCGACTGGAACTCCCGCTGGTCTTCGATTCGGCACATGCCTTCGGTTGCAGCTACAAGGGACGGATGATCGGGGGATTCGGTGATGCCGAGATCTTCAGTTTTCATGCGACCAAGTTCATCAACTCCTTCGAGGGCGGCGCGGTGGTCACCGACGACGACGAACTGGCAGACAGGGTACGCCTGATGCAGAACTTCGGTTTCCAGGGACGCGACAGGGTCATCCATGTGGGCACAAACGGAAAGATGTCCGAGGTTTCAGCAGCGATGGGCCTCACCTCGCTGGAATCCATGGACGCCTTCATCGAGCACAATCGACAAAACTACCAGGCTTATCGCGAGGGGCTGTCCCGGCTTCCGGGCGTCCGCTTGATGGAATATGACGAACGGGAGCGTTGCAACTACCAGTACATCGTCGTCGAGTTCGACGAGCGGGTGAGTTCGCTGAATTGCCTGGAGATGCAGGAAATCCTGTCTGCGGAGCATGTTGACGTGCGCCGCTATTTCTATCCCGGATGCCATCGGATGGAACCCTATCGCTCCTATTTCCCGAATGCCGGCATGCTGCTCGAGAACACCGAGGCGCTGCTCGGAAGGGTGCTGACGCTGCCAACGGGTACCGCGGTGTCCGTGGAACAGGTCGGCATGATCAGCGCCCTCATTTCCAGGGTGCTGGAATCGGGGCGATTCATAAGGGAGCGTCTGAGCGGAGCTTCCCGGCAGCTGGAGAACCGCGTGGCGGTACTGTGTGAGGCGTAGAGGACACCGATCCGATGAACAATAAAGCTCTGCAATATTCGCCACGCATCAGTGTGGTCATCGTTACGTACAACTTTGCCGCCTACCTGCGGGAGTGTATAGAAAGCATACTGGCGCAAACGCTTCGGCCTTTCGAGATCGTGATATACGACGATTGTTCGAATGACGAATCCTGGGACATTATCACCGAGTACCGGGATCGGTACCCCGACCAGTTCGTCGTGCACCGGCAGGAAAACAATGTCGGCATGCACCGCAACGTGAATGATGCGCTGCGGCGCGCGCGAGGGGAACTCGTAAGCTGCCTGGACGGAGATGATCGCTGGTTGCCCCGAAAGCTGGAGGCCGAGTGGAATGCAATATGCCGGAACCCCGGTGCGAGGGCGGCCTATTCCAATGTATTCAGCGTGACGCCACAGGGTGAGCGTGTTGCCGTCTGGCACGACGGGAAGGGTCAGGAACCGCCGAGTGGCGATGTTTTTGTCGAGGTCTTCTCCAAGCGCTTCTTCCCCGGCATGCGCAGCATATTCCGCAACCCGCTCATGTTTCGTTCCGATCTGGAAGTGCTCGCCTACCATGACGAAGAGATCGAGCTGTACATCGACTGGGACCTGAAAATCCGCCTGGCAGCCGCGGTTCCGGTCGTATATTCAGGGGAGGCCCTGGTTGACTACCGCATCCACGAGGGTGGTATTCACAATCTCCCCTTGGATACCCACATGCGCGACCTGGTGAGGATCTATCGCAAGAACCGGCACCTGCTGGAACAGAGAACCGAGGCCGAGCAGGCATTCATCGAGTCGGAAATCGAGTCGCTGGCCCGGGAATACGGAGGGAGCATGGAGGCGGTCATTGGCGAAACGAAGCCGTCGGCAGGAGCGGCCGAAGCCTTCGGTGGCGGGAGGACACAGCCGGAAGCGGCATGTGTGAGTTCCGGGGAAGAACTGGTTTTCCTCGTTTCGCTGCCGAGGTCGGGATCCACCGTCCTGCAGCGTGTGCTTGCCGGGCATCCGGAGGTGCATTCGACCGCAGAGCCATGGCTCATGCTTCATCCTCTGTATGCCCTCAAGACGGCGGGAATCGAGGCCGAATACGACGCGCGCCTGGCGCGCCAGGCGCTGGGTGAATTCCTCGATACGATCCCGGGCGGGGAGGAAAACTACTATGAGGGTGTTCGCGCGATGGCATCCGTGCTCTACCGGCGGGCGCTGAAGACGAGCGGAAAGCGTCTGTTCCTGGACAAGACGCCGAGGTACTTCTATATCCTCCCGGAACTGGCGAAGACCTTTCCGAAGGCAAAATTCGTACTGCTGCTGCGCAACCCCGTGGCAGTCATGTCCTCCATGCTGCGGACCTGGTTCGGTAACGATACCCGGACCCTGAGGGCGCACCGCCACTATCGCGACCTGACCGAAGGCGTGCGGCTGCTGGCAGAGGCAATACCGCTTCTCGGAGAGCGTGCGATCTGCGTGCACTACGAGGACCTCATTGCCGATGCGGAGCATACCGTGCGGACCGTCTGCGCCCACCTCGGTATCCGTTTCAGTGCCGAGATGCTGAACTATGGCAGAGGACGTCCCCCGGCCGGAAGTTTCGGCGATTCCCGCAGCGTTCACAGACACGACAGCGTCGTCGGAGACTACGTCGATACCTGGCGTGAGCACCTGTCGACCGGGGAGACACGACAATTCGCTCTTGAGTACCTCGATGAGATGGACGACGGGGTGATGGCCGTCCTGGGCTATTCAAAGGCGGGGCTGGTGTCGGCGCTGAACGGCGGGGCGGACGGGGGGGTACGGACTGCGGAGGTTCGCACGGCGGCTGAAACGGCGCGCCCGGCCGGCCGGGGTGCCCTGGTTGAGGAACTCAACAGCCGGGGCGAGGAAGCGTTCAGGAAAGGCGATATCGACACTGCATCGGCCGCCTTCGAGGCGGCCTATGCGATGGATGGTTCCGATCCCGAGGTGCTCAACAATCTGCTCGTGGTTCGCTGGCAGATGGGGGAGGAGGAACAGGCTCTGCACTACCTTGCGCAGGCGCTGGACCGTGATCCGTTCTACCGGGATACCGTCATCAATGGCGGCCAGATTCTGGCGGCCCTCGGCGAGGGTGCGAAGGCTGCCGATCTCTATGACGCCTATCTTACCGTGCATTCGGACGAGGAGATCAGGGGGCTCCGTGCAGCGCTGGAATCGGGTACGGCCGGACACGCGCAGGGTATGGAGCGGGAGGGCGTTTCCGGGGAGGACAACGGGATCCTCGTCAGTGCGATCGTGTCCACCTATAACAGCGAGGACCTTATAGAGGGGTGTCTCCAGGACCTTCTGGCGCAGACCATCGCGGACCGGATCGAGATCATCGTCATAGACAGTGCGTCGGAGCAGAACGAACGCGATATCGTGGAACGCTATCAGCGGCAACATTCCTGTATTCGCTACGTTCGCACACCGCAACGGGAAACGATATACGCCGCCTGGAATCGTGCGATAGGAATGGCTCGAGGACGATATCTGACGAATGCGAATACCGATGACCGCCATCGGCCGGATGCGCTGGAACGCATGGCAAGGGTGTTGGATGAACACCCCGATGTCTCGCTGGTCTATGCGAACTGCGCGGTGACGGCGGTGCCGAATTGCACGTTCCATGACGCTCCCGTACAGGGATACTTCCGCTGGCCGGAACACGATGCAAGACACCTGTTTTCGGTCTGTTATGTCGGGCCGCAGCCGATGTGGCGGCGCAGTCTGCACGACCGCTACGGCGCTTTCGATGCGGACATGCGAGTTGCCGGAGACTATGAGTTCTGGTTGCGGCTGGCACCGCACGAGAAGTTCCTCCATGTCCCCGAGGATCTCGGGCTGTACCTGTGTTCCGCGGACAGCGTGCAGCACAAGTATGCCGAGGAGGCTGCCCGTGAGACGTTGCTCGCCAGGCAGAGAAACTGGCCGGCCTCCTGGGGGGCGATGCCGACACCGGGCCGGAACTATCTGGTGCCGGTGGTCGGTGGGTCGAAGGAGAACGACGGTGGTGACGCGCCGACACTGGTCAGTATCATCATGCCGACCAAGGATCGACCGGAACTGCTGCCGCGCGCAGTGGATTCGGTGCTGTCGCAGAGCTACACGTCCTGGGAACTGATTGTGGTCAATGACGGTGGCGTCGGGATCGAGGGTTCGCTGGGAGAGCGGCTCAGGGACAGCCGCATACGTTGTGTCAGTCTCCAGCGTTCTGTCGGGCAGGCGGCCGCGCGCAACATTGCGCTGCAGGAGGCGAACGGGGAGATCATCTGTTATCTGGACGACGATGATGCGTATCTCGAGGATCACCTGCGCACAGTCGTCGGCGTGCTTGCTAACGGTGATCGTGCCTTTGCCTATACGGACGCAGTCGTGGTTCCGGAGGAATTCGCGGGCGGGGTGTTGCGCGAGGTCGGCGAACGGAGCAATCCGTATGCGCACGAATCGTATTCGCGTGACCGGCTGCTCGTCAACAACTATATCCCGATCAACACCTGGGCGCATCGCCGCTCCTGCCTGGACGAAATCGGTCTGTTTGACGAGTCCCTGACCTGCTACGAGGACTGGGAATTCCTGTTGCGGCTCTCGGCGCGCCACGAATTCATGCATGTCCCGAGCACGACCGTCGAGGTCCGGTTCCGGGTGGACCGGGAGGATAACGTCACGCGCAGGAGACTCGCCGACACCGAGGCGGCCTACCGGACCATATACCAGCGGCATAACGAGAATGTCTCTCCCCGGGTGCAGCAAGAGCGTGAGATGAAGCTCGAGGCGCTTGCGTACCATACAAGCCGGTGTTCGACTGAAGCTGACGCCGCATCGCGCTCTCGGGATTCCGCCCCGGAGCATGAACAGGCCGCCGAAAATCGCCCTGTGGACGGAGGATCGGATCGGGCCCGCCAGCAGCTGGAAGCGCACTTTCTCCACCGCGCCGGGAAGCCCGGATACCGGCAGCCGTCGATACACCTCGTCATGCTTGCAAAGGCCGGGGATGAGGCAGGAATTGCAGACACCATCGACAGTCTGGGCCAGCAGATCTACCCGGGATGGGGGTTGAGCATCGTCTCGGAGGAAACGGCGCCGAGCGACGAGTTCGATCGTCTGCCCATGCTCGAGTGGATTCAGAGCAGTGACCCGGTTGAGGGCTTCATGCAGACGCTTCGGACGTCGCAGTGCGAGTGGATAGGATGGATTTCGCCGGGAGATACGCTCGAGCCGGATGCGCTCGCCACCTTTGTGGACTATGTCAACCTGAACCCGGAGTGGAAGTTCATCTATTGCGACGAGGATTCGGTGGACGGGCATGGGACTCAACTGGAGCATCGATACAAGCCCGATGCCAATCCGGAACTGCTGAGATCCTGTCCCTATATCGGAAATCTTTCCCTGGTCCACCGTGGCATGTTGCCCACCCGCTCCGTGGCGGCGATGGAGCCGGAAGCGGTTTTCTATGCCCTTGCCCTGCAGGTGCTGGAAACGGAAGGCGCGCGCGCGCTGGGACATATTCCGACACTGCTGTTCCACCGCCTGCATGCGAA